>NZ_JBAKHU010000042.1:0-61074 GCF_036906895.1 Micromonospora sp. CPCC 206060 | reverse complement strand
CTGCTGTCCGCCCACGAGGAGAACTCAAGGCCATCGGACAGGACTTCGTCCTGACCCTTGACAACTGCGGTCGGCAAGGGCAGCGACCCCGGTTGGTGGACATCGGCAGCCACGGCACATACACCTGGTCCATGGGCTGGAGCGCGCCGAACGCGCACAATGCCGCTGCCACCGTCATGCGCGACATCATCGATTTCACCGCCCCGATGGGCGCCGTGGGCGCCGTGGTCGGCCAAGCTGGTCCTGCGTCCGTATCTCCGGCGGCTGGTCGCGCGCCGGAGCGCCTTCCTCGCAGCGACCCTGGTTGCCCTGGACCAATGACCGGTGGGGAAGCGGTGCTATTACCCGGTGATGACACCCACCCGGACCGGGGGCATCGGGGCAGTGCTGATGACCTACGTTGAGTTCCGTGGCGCCATTCGGTGATGAGGATCAAAGCGCAGCGTGTCAGGACGAGGTGCGACGGCAGCCCCGGGCCGTGGCCCGCCATCTCGTTGTCGGTGCGGCCGTCACCGTCGTCTCTCGACCGGTTACCTGGGTCCTGACATTCGGCTTCGTCGGACCGTCCTTCGGCTTACTGGACTACCTGGTCTGGGATGCCTCCAGGATGACCGGATGGCATAGGCCGGTGATCCAGTTCCAGTGGGCCCTGCCTGTGTGCGCGGTCGTGGTCGCTCTTCTGTTCGCGGTGCGTCTGGCGTGCGGCACGATGGACACGGGGCCGGCGTCCTGACTGGGGCTGGTCTTCCTCGTCGATACGGTGATCGCTCTGGGTAGTCTCGCGGTGGTGCTTGCAGTCTTGGTTGTCGGCCCTGACTGGCAGACCGCGGTGTTGTTGAGTCCAATCCTCGTCGTCCCGGAGGCGTACCTGCTCCGACGCTCCTATGTCGCGTCAAGTGGCTGGGGTGGGGTTTCGAGGCGTCGGTAGATGTCTCGGGCGATGTAGCGTTTGAGGCAGCGTTTGATCTCTCGGTCGGTTTTGCCTTGGGCGCGGCGGCGGTCGGCGTAGGCGCGGGTGCGTTCGTCGCGTTGTAGGCGGGTCAGGACGATGGTGTGCAGGGCGCGGTTGAGCTGGCGGTCTCCTGAGCGGTTGAGGCGGTAGCGGACGGTCTTGCCGGAGGAAGCCGGGATGGGGGCGGCGCCGGCGAGCATGGCGAACGCGGCGTCGTTGCGGCAGCGGCCGGGGTGGGACCAGGCGGTGAGGACGGTGGCGGCGACGATCGGTCCGACGCCGGTCAGCTGCAGCAGGTCCGGGCGCCAGGACCGGACGATCACGCGGATCGCTTTCTCGTGTTCGGCGGCCTCGGCTTCGAGGAAGCGGACGCGTCGAGCGAGGTCCCGTAACACGGTCAGGCAGTTGAACACCTCCACGTCGGCGTTGGTGGTGGGGCGCAGTCGGGTGGCGGTGGTGAGCATGGCTCGGGTGCTCTGGCCGCGGAACCGGGCCCGCACCACCTCGGGTGAGGTGATCACCAAGGCGTGCAGCTGCCGCTGAGCGGTGGCGCTGGCCTCCACCGCGGCGCGTCGGGCGGTCAGCCGTGCCTGTAGTGCGGCCCGTTGGGGGCCGGTCTTGGGCTGGGCCAGCCGGGTGCGGGCCAGAGCGTCGCGGGCGGCGCGTTCGGCGTCGATCGCGTCGGACTTGGCTCCGCCCCGGCGGGCCGGGCGCACCGGCCGGTCCAGCTCGATGACCAGCTCATCGGCGTCGGCCAGGTGCCGGGCCAGGCCGGCGCCGTAGCCGCCGGAGCCTTCGAGGGCCCACGCCCGCAACCCCGAATGCTGCCCGGCCAGAGCCACCAACTCGGCGTAGCCGTCCGGATCGGCGCTCACCGTGGCCCGGGCCAGGACCCCGCCGGTTCGGGTGTCCAGCAGCGCGGCGGTGTGGGTGTCTTTGTGGGTGTCGACGCCGATGACGACCTCGACCAGATCTGCCAGCATGGACATGCGTTCTCTCCTCACGTCGGGACGCGCAGGTCCGGTCCGGTGCGGAGATGGCAGGACTGTGATGAGACACGCCAGCCGCTAACTGGCGGTCAAGCTCCTGATCAGGCCAAACGTCTCCCACCGGGCCGGCGCTGGCAGCAGCAGACGGACAAGTCGGCGCGAAGACACGAAATCAGTCTGAGCTAGGGTCACGTCCGCCGCCGCCAGCCATCAGCCCATCACGTACGAGCCGACCCCGCCAGCCTCACAGTCTGGCCTGGTTGGTCTGGCGGTCCGATACGCCGATTCCCAGCGGCGCTCTTCCCGGATAGCCGGTTCCAGGCGAAAGCGGGGATGTGCACCTCCGCTCTGGCGAGCGCACAGTCACGGCAGGTGGTACGGATCTTGCCGTGCGTCGTACCGAGTGTTATGAATATCGACATTCGCGAAGCACCGGTTGATGGTCGGATCACCCGGGTCGAGCACAGGTCGACGTGAGCGGAGATGGTGTGAACAGCGGTTCCTCCTGGCCCGAACAGCTCGACCTCGACGACCCGCTCCGCCTGGTGGAATGCCCCGCCGGCCCACCCCCGACCGGGCTGCGTCCCCTGCCGCCCGGGGGTGAGCTGCACCCCGACCAGCCCGTCCGCCCCGCGCCCGGGGTGCACTGGGCCGACTGCGACGGTGAACTGGTCGCCCTCGACCTGAACACCGACCGGTTCGTCGCCCTCGGCCCGTACGCCTCGACGGTGGCCACCGCCGCGCTCACCTCGACGGCACCACCGCCGGCCGACCCGCAGGACCGGGCGGTACTGGACAGCCTTGCCGAGCGGGGCCTGCTGGTCTCCGGCAACGGACCTGTCGTCGTACCCGCCACCGCAACCCGGCCCGGCGGGGTCGCCACCTACACCCCGCGACCCCGCGCCGGGCTCACCGAAGCGGCGCACGTCGTCCCGCCCGGACCTGCCCTGCTGGCGACCGCCACCCGGCACCTGCGCGAATGCGACCGGCAGGCCCGCTCCGGTGGACTGCTCGGGCTGACCGTGCGGCTGCGCCGCGACCTGGCGACCGCGCCATCCCGACGCCGACCGTTCGCTGACCCGTACCGCCTGGTGCAGGCGCAGCTCACGGTACGGCGGCTGCTGCCGCAGGCACTCCACCCGATGGCACCGGCCGCCGCTCTCGCCCGGCACGCCTGGCAGGCCGGCCTGCCGGCGGTGTTCGTCATCGGCGTGCAGAAGTTTCCCTTCCACACCCGCGCCTACGTCGAGTGTGACGGCCGGGTCCTCGACGACGCGCAGGAACTGCGGGAGGTGCTCGCTCCCGTCGTGGTGCTCGGCCCGCCCGCCGTACCGATGATGGGGTGCCCGTGACCGACCTTGCCGGGTACGTCGACCTGCACCCCGACCGGCAGCCGGCCCGGCGCCTACGCGACCTCGCCGGTACCGACGGCCCGGGCGTCGTCAGCGGCGACGGCTGGGCGGTCGCGGCGGTGTCCCGCCGGTCTCCGCTGCCCGGCGATGATGCGCCCCTGCCGGTACGTGACGGTCCCACCACCCGTGGTCTGGTGCTCGGCCGGCTGTTCGGAGTCGGCGGACGGCTGTCCCAGCGGCGCACCGCGCCGGTACCGCTGGACTGGCTCGATGCTGACGGCGCCATCGGCCGGCGCACCTGGGGCCGGTACGTGGCCGCCGCCGTACGCCCAGACGGCACGCTGCTGCTGGCCCGCGACCCGATCGGCCTGCTGCCCTGCTTCCACGCCCGCCACTCCGGCGGGCTGGTCTTCGCCACCCGGATGGAACTGCTCACCGACCTGCTCGGGGACCTTCCCGGCGTGGACTTCGACCGGCTCGGCTCGTTCCTCACCCAGGGGCCCTGCCCGACCACCCGTACCGCCTTCCAGGGCGTGTCCCAGCTGCCCCCGGGCACGATCCTGACCCGACGGGGAGCGCAGCAGGGCCTGCGTCCGTTGTGGAGCGCCGCGCGGGTGGCCGTCACCGCAGACGGTGGCCTGCCGTCGGACGAGGAACTGCGGTACACCCTGCGGGCCTGCACCCAGGCATGGATCGCCGACGCACCCCGGGCCACGCTCGACCTTTCCGGCGGCCTGGACTCCTCGGCGGTGTGCTGGGCCGCCCGCCCCGACCGCGACTCACCACAGGGGTTCACCCCACGGTTCGTCCGCTTCGGCACCGGACCGTCGGTCGATGAGCAGCCCCTCGCCGCGCTGGTCGCCGACCGGCTCGGCACCGGCCTGGACGTGATCGAGGCTGACACCCTGCTGCCGCTCACCCCGCCGCACGGGCCGCTGCCCCGCGCCGACGCACCCCAGTTACAGTTCACCGAGGCGCGGCTCAACGAGTTCCTCGCCGGGCAGGCCGGCCAGGAGACCGAGGCGCTCAGCGGCGGCGGCGGCGACCAGGTGTTCCTGATGAAGAACGCCCCCGGCTACCTCGCCGACCACGTCCGGGGGCGCAACCTGCTGCCCGCCCTGGCGCAGGCGTGGCGGGAGAGCCGCCACGGACTGGAGTCGCTGCCGTCGATGCTGACCGGCGCCCGCCGGGAACTGCGCCGCCGGCAGCACCACGAACCGGCCCTCACCGGCGCCGACTTCGACTTTCCGCAACCCGCCTGGCTCCACCTGGACGCCAAGACCCCGGTGGACCTGCCGCCCGACGCCACCACCCTGCCGGCGGCCCGGGCCAACCAGATCCTCGGCATCACCTACTGGGGCGACGCGGTCGACCGGCAGCACCGCAACCCGCACCGGCCCAGCATCTACCCGCTGCTGTCCCAACCGCTGGTGGAGATCGCCCTGCGGGCTCCCGTGCGCCGGTTGCTCGACCACACCGGGGACCGGCTGCCGTTGCGCCGGGCCATGCGCGGCCGGCTGCCCGCCGAGGCCGCCGACGCGCCGATCAAGGGCTCCTACGCGGGCATGTACCAGCGGGCCCTGCGGCACAACGTGGCGGTGGCCCGGGAGCTGATCACCGACGGGCGGTGCGCCGCGCAGGGCCTGATCGACCCGACCCGTGCCCTGGACGACCTGCGGGCCACCGCCCGTGGCCTCGTCCGGGGTCCGAACTGGCCGCTGTACAGCCTGCTCGCGGTGGAGCTGTGGTGCCGGGCCTGGCAGGCGCCGGCCACGCCGGCCACCGGATGGTCCCCGCTCGCGGTGGCCGAGGGGGAGGAGACCCGATGACGGTACGGTTGCTCGTGCTCGGCGGCACGGCCTTCGTGGGCCGGGCGGTGGCCGAGGAGGCCCAGCGGCGCGGCTGGGCGGTGACCACCTTCAGCCGTGGTCACAGCGGGAAGCCACCGGCCGGCGTGGAGGGCCTGTACGGCGACCGTACCGACCCCGACGACCTGCGGCAGCTCGCCGGCCGCCGGTTCGACCTGGTCGTCGACACCTGGCGTGACGACCCGGCGGCGGTACAGGCCAGCACCGCCCTGCTGGCCGACACGGTGGACCGCTACCTGTACGTGTCGAGCCTGTCGGTTTACCGCTGGCCAGCAGAGCCGGGCTTCGACGAGGACGCTCCCCGGGTGACGTACCGGCCGCCGACCGGCGACGACCCGTTCGACGCGTACGCCATGGCCAAGACCGGGGGTGAACAGGCGGTCCGGGAGGCGTTCGGCGACCGGGCGCTGCTGGCCCGTACCGGGGTGATCCTCGGCCCCTACGAGTACGTCGGCCGGCTGCCCTGGTGGCTGCTGCGCATCGCCCGCGGCGGCACCGTGCTCGCCCCCGGCCCCGCCAGCGCATCCCTGCAGTACATCGACTGCCGGGACCTGGCCGACTGGCTGCTCACCGCCGGACTGCGGGGACTGCACGGGCCGTACAACGTACTCTCCGAACCGGGCCACACCACCATGGCCGGGCTGCTCGACGCCTGCCGGACGGTGACCGGCAGCACCGCAGAGCTGGTGTGGGTACCCGAGGATTTTCTGCTCGACCAGGGGGTGCGGGCCTGGAGCGAGCTACCGATCTGGTTGCCGGCCACCGACCGGCTGGCCGCCACCTACCAGGTGGGGGTGTCCCGGGTCGCCGGCACCGGGCTGCGCTGCCGGGACGTGCACGACACGGTCGCGGACACCTGGCGGTGGCTGGGCAGCCTCGACGAGGCGGGCCTGGCCAGGGAGGCCGGCCAGCACAAGCCGTGGTTCACCGCCGAACGGGAGGCCGCCGTGCTGGCCGCCTGGCGGCAGGCCAACCTGGGTACGGCCACCGCCGATCTCACCGCCGTGGACTGACCGCCCCTGCCAGACCGCGACCGAGCGAGATTCCGGCCCGAGATTCGACCCGGTGGTGCGCAGGTGGGCTCGGGCGGAACCGCCGCTGAGCCGCCGGTCAACCGCCGGTCAACTACCTGGATCCATGGCCGGACGACGGTCATTCTTGGCAGGAAGTCAAACGGGGAATGGAGAAACAGATGCGCAACACGCTACGCCGGATTGCCGTGGGCGGTGCCGCGATGATGGCCGTCACCGCATTGACGGCCACGCCTGCGTCCGCAGCGTCAACCGGCTGCAAGATTCCGCAGGGCGACTATCTGACCACGTGCTGGACCGGTAACCTGTCCGCCACGTCCACCCACAAGATGCAGGTGCAGGCCCTGGCAGGTTGGCTCCAGGACACCACGTGCCGGATGTTCGACGCGGCCAACGGAGTGCAGGTCGGCAGCGTCACCGCAGGGGCACCGGGGACCTCGAACTCCACGACGATCTCGGGGCTCTACGGCACGTACTACGTCCGGTGCTCCGTCTTCGACACCTACGGCTCGACCGGCGCCGGCGGCTACCTCCGTCACGGGTGATCGGGTAGAGGTCGCCTTCTGCTCGGCCTGGGCCTGCTGGTGCGTGTCTACACCGCACCAGCAGGCCCAGCGCCTTCACCCGTACGGTCAACAGCGTTGGCGAGTTCCGCAGCGTACACGCGCATCAGGTCGTGGAACGTGTACCGGCCGGAGGCGTGCTCCACGAGCAGATGCGACCTCGTCAACTCGGCCAGCCACCGGCGTGCGCGTTCCAGCGGTGCGCCGACGAGGCGGGCCGCCGCCGACACCGTGATGTCCGGCCCGGCGTGCCGACCCAGCAGTCGGAACAACCGCGCGGTGTCGACGTCCAGCATGCGGTAGGACCGGGAGAATGCCGTCCGTACGTCGACGGCGGGATCCATGTCGGAACACACGTCGAGGGCTCCTGCCCCATTGGCGAGCTGGCCGGCCAGCACGTGGAGCGGGAGGTCGGGGCGAGTGGCCGCCCGGGCGGCGACGACCGCCAGCGCCAGCGGCAGCCGGGCGCACCGATCGATGATCTGGCCGACCGCGCGTGGCTCCCCGGCAACCCGTTCCTGGCCGAGGCGACGGGCCAGCAGGTGTCGCGCATCCCCCGTGGAGGGCACGTCGAGCGTGATCGGATGGGCGCCTTCCGCGGCGACGAGGCTGGCGAGCTCGTTGCGGCTGGTCACGACCGCGACACAGCCGGCCGATGCCGGTAGTAGCGGTCGCACCTGCTCCGCGTGGGCTGCGTTGTCCAGTACCACGAGCACCCGGCGGCCGGAGAGCATGCTGCGGTAGAGGCCCACCTGTGCCTCCACCGTCGTCGGGATCCGGTCTGCGGACACTCCCAACGCGTCGAGGAGAGTACGGATCCCTGCGGTCGACGCCGCCATCGATCCGCCTGGGTCGAAACCGCGCAGGTTGAGATACAACCGCCCGTCCGGGAAATCAGCGGCGACCCGGTGGGCCCAGTGCACGACCAGTGCGGTCTTGCCCACGCCGGCCATGCCCCACACTGCCGAGATGAGAACCTTGACGGGTTGGCGTCTGCTGGTCGCCAGTAGCTGATCGAGGCGTTCCAGCTCCCGATCGCGGCCGACGAACGCGGGGATGTCCATCGGTAGCGTGGCCGGCGCGGCACCGGTTGGTGCGAGACCGCTGGCTGCGGGTGTACCCGCCCCAGGCGGCATGAGTGTCCGTGCCCCGGGCTGACTGCCGTCGGCGCCGACCAGGGCCATGGCGGACTCGCAGAAGCGTTCACGGGCGGCACCCGACAGCCCGAATGCGTCGGCGAGCGACCGTACGGTGCCCTGTCGCGGCCGGACGATGCGACGCCGTTCGATGTCGCGAATGCTCCGTACGCCGACGCCAGCCCGCGCGGCCAGCTCCTCCTGGGTGAAGCCCAGTCGTCGTCGATGAGAACTCACCAGCTGGCCGAACATCCTGCCTCCCCCGAAGCGGCGGGCCGGAGTTCCGGCAGCAGTACTGATCGGCAGCGGCTCTCAACCCCCTCGGTCCACCCGAAGGGGTTACCGCCAATGGGTCCCCGTACCCGCCCGGTCACGGTACCGAATGTTCGGCGATCTCAGTGCCCCTCCAGGCGGCGGCCCCTGAGCGCTCGGCAGCCGTGGCACTCGCGTGCCCTGCCTGATCACCACAGCGGGTACGTGTTCTCCCGCTCCTCCGGCGGTGGCGGCGGGGTCGACGGGGTACCGGCACCGTCGACGACCCCACCCGCCGGGGCTGGCGGCGGCGCGGTGTCGTCGCTGTCCCGCCGGCTCCGCCGCGACAGGGCCAGCACCGCACCGGTGACGACCCGGATCAGTGTGCGCACAGCTTCTCCCAGATGGTCTCGGCGACCTGGCGGTAGCCGTGGTCGGTCATGTGCACCCGGTCGTAGAACGACCAGCCGGTGAACTGGCGGGCCGGTAGTTCGAGGAAGTCCACCCCGAGGTGTTTGCACCCCTCGGCCAACTGCCCGGCGTACCCGTCCCAGTTGGCGGCGACGTGGTTGCGGGCGGTCAGCCACGGCCCCTGCCGCTCCTGGTGCAGGCTCAGCAGCTCCCGTTCCGGTTCGGTCGGCTCCCGCAGCACCGGATCGGCGAAGGGCTGGAGGCAGAACAGCACCCGCGCGTCGTCGCGTACCGCGTTGGCCAGGATGCGCAGGTCGCGGAGCTGGCGGTCCCGGGCGGCGGCCATCCGGGCGGCCAGGTCGTCGTGGTCGACCGCGCTGGGCAGCACCTGCCCGGCGGCGTGCGCGGCCCGGTCGTCCACCCCGGCCGGCCCGGCCCCGTCGACCGCGGCGGTCAGGTCGACGATCGGCGTCCGCCCGAGGGTGGCCAGCGCCCCCTCGAAGAACAGCGGCCCGTACAGCTCGTTGTAGCCCAGCGACTGCAACGAGGCGAACACGTTGTTGATGCCGGAGGCCACCACCACGGTGGACGCCTGCGCCAGGAACGGTACCGCCGCGATCAACTCCTGCAACGAGTTGCCCGCGTAGATGCCCAGGTTGAGCTGCGGCATCCCGGACAGGTGGGCCAGCTGCGACGGCAGGGTCGTCGCGTCGCTGCTGGCGCCGACCCCGAACACGAACGATCCGCCCAGCACCAGCCCACCGCCGCCGAGTTCCTGCCAGCGGGCGGTGTCGACCGTCCCGGCGGGGGAGTCCGACAGCCGGAAGCCGACCGCGTCGGTGTGGAACACCGGGTTGTCGATCCCCGGCCGGCTGAGGAACGTCACGTACGGCCGCAGGAACAGTTCGTTCGCGTCGTACTGCGCGAACTGCGGGACCAGGCGGTAGCGGCGGTCCCGGTGCGACTTCTCAAGATCTCGAAATGACACAGTTCTCCATCACCAGTGCGTCGAGTTCACTGCGGTCGAAGGTGGACAGCGCCTCCTGCGGGGTCGCCACGATCGGTTCACCACGCAGGTTGAACGAGGTGTTGAGTACGCAGCCCAGACCGGTGCGGTCCTGGAACCGGTCGATCACCGCGTGGAACAGCGGATTCGATGTGGCGGTGACCGTCTGCACCCGGCCGGTACCGAAGTGGTTGACCGCCGGTGCGGTGGCCCCGAACTGCTCGGCCAGCGGCATCACCATCAGCATGAACCGGGTCGGCCACTGCTCGGTGCCGCCACCGTCGACGTACTCCGGTGCCCGGTCGGCCAGCATCGCCGGGGCGAACGGGCGGAATGGCTCCCGGAACTTCACCTTCTTGTTGATCAGATCCTTCACGCCGGGCCCGCGCGGGTCGGCCAGGATGCTGCGGTTGCCCAGCGCCCGGGGGCCCCACTCGAACCGGTCCTGGAACCAGCCGACCACCGCCCCGTCGGCGAGCAGGCCGGCCACCAGCTGCGACAGTTCCGCCGGATCGTCGTGGCGGGTGTGCGCGATCCCGGCCCGTTCCAGGGTGTCGACCACCTGACCGGGCGTGGATCGGGCACCCCAGTAGGCGTGCTCCATCACCCAGGTACGCGGCCGGCCGAGCAGCACATGGTGGGCGTACAGGGCGGCACCGAGCGCCCCACCGGAGTCGCCGGGGGCCGGTGGGATGTACAGCTCCTCCACCCCGGCACGTCGCAGCACCTGGTAGTTGGCCACCCCGTTGAGCGCCACCCCGCCGGCCAGGCACAGCCGGCGCTGCCCGGTCACCGCCACCGCCCGGCGGGCCATCGCCACCACCGCGTCCTCGGTGAACTGCTGGAGGCTGGCGGCGATGTCGGCGTACCGGCGGGCCAGCTCACCGGCCGAACCGGCGGCGGTCGGGTCGAGTTCCACCCCCGGTCGGCAGGGCGGCACCCCGAGCAGGTCGGCCAGTCGGGGATGGAACCCGTGCCGGGTCGAGCGGTGGTAGCGGAAGTAGCGCATGTCCAGCCACAGGCTGCCGTCGTCGTAGCAGCGGGCCACCCGGTCGATCTCGGCCCGGTAGCGGGGGCTGCCGTACGCGGCCAGCCCCATCACCTTGTACTCGCCCTCGTTGACCTGGAAGCCGAGGAACTCGGTGAACGCCGAGTACAGCATGCCCAGCGAGTGTGGGAAGTGCAGGGTCTCCCGCAACTGGAGCCGGTTGGTGCCGCCGCCGTGCCAGTCGGCGTACCCCGCACCGACACTGGTGGTGGCCCACTCGCCGACCCCGTCGATGGTCAGCGTCGCCGCCGACTCGAACGGGGAGGCGAAGAACGACGACGCCGCGTGCGACAGGTGGTGCTCGACGAAGAGCACCTGGTGCGGTCGCACCCCGACGGTGGCGCAGATCAGGTCGCGGACCGCCTGCCGCTGGCCGCCGTGGGCCAGGAACCGGCGGAACGGCCCGTACGTCGACGGCGCCCCGGCGAGGATCGTGGTGATCGCCCGTTCGGCCTTGATCCGTGGTTTCTCGTAGAACACGACGTGGTCCACGTCGCCCGGGTGCACCCCGGCGGACTCCAGGCAGAACCGCACCGCGTTGACCGGGAACCGGCTGTCGTGCTTGTACCGGCTGAACCGTTCCTCCTCCGCCGCCGCCACGAGCTGGCCGTCGACGAGCAGCGCGGCGGCCGAGTCGTGGAAGAAGGCCGAGACACCAAGGATGATCATTTTTCGGGCCTCCGGTGGGGCGGGGGAGGGGGAGCGGAGCCGGAATACGGAATCAGTCGAGCCGGCGGGCCCGGTCCAGGTCGGCCGGCTGGTCCGGCACCGGCCGCCAGTTGCTGTCCCGGGGCGGCCGGCGTACCCCGAGCGGGTCGCCGAACAGCCGCACGGCCAGCCCGACCGGTACCAGCAGCGCATAGGCCACCAGCGTCAGTCCGCGCCGCAGAGGCACCATGGTCGCCATCCTAAGTCGATCACCGCCGGGTCGGAATGCCGAACTCTATTGTCGCTGGTCAATTGTGTGTCCGTGATCGTCGACCGTCACCTCGTGCATCCACGGCCGCGCCCCGAACTGGTTGTAGGTGGCCACCCGGTAGCCGTGCACCCGCCGGTGGATGCCGTACACACCCTTGAGGAAGAACAGCATCGGCGCCGGCACCAGCTCGGCCATCAGCGCCTGGTAACGGTGGTACAGCCGGACCCGCTCGGCCCGGTCCAGCGTCGCGGTCGCCGCCGCCAGCAGCGAGTCCACCTCGGCCTCGGCGAAACCGAAGCAGTTCAGGTCGGCCGCCGAGGAGAACAGTTCCGACTGGTCCGGCTCCTGACCCCAGGTGTAGGCCAGCATGAACACCCCGAAGTCCCGCCGTTGCAGCACCTTGCCCATCAGCTCGGCGAAGTCCAGCAGGGTCAGCTCCACGTCCACGCCCAGCCGCCGCCAACCGTCGGCCAGCGCGTGTGCGGTGTCCACCCACACCTTCGTGTTGGTGCCGGCGACCACCTCGATCCGCAGCGGCTCACCGTCGCGTTCCCGTACCCCGTCCGGCCCGATCCGCCAGCCCGCCTCGTCCAGCAGCGCTGCCGCGCGCTGCGGGTCGTACGGGTAGGTCGGGGCGACCTGCGGGTCGTGTGCCCACGACGTCGGCGGGACGACCGAGTCGGCGATGCTGGCCTGACCCAGGTACGCCTCCTTGACCAGGGTCTCCCGGTCCAGCCCGAGCAGCAGCGCCCGCCGTACCCGCACGTCGGCGAAGATCCGCCCCGCCGGGGTGTCCGGGTCGAGCTGGTAGGCGTAGAAGTTGCCGGTCGGCAGGTCGATGATCTCGGTGCGCAGGTGCGCCACCTCGGCCAGCTCGGCCAGCCGCGACGGGTCGATCAGCCCGACGTCCACCGTGCCGGCCCGCAGCGCCTCGGCCACGGCCAGCCCGTTGGGGAAGATCCGGTACCCGAACCCGTCCAGTCGGCTCGGCCCCCGGTGGTAGTGCGGGTTACGGGCGAAGCGGATCTCCTCACCCGGGGTGCGGGCGGCGACCGTGAACACCCCGTTGACCACCGTGGGCAGCGCGTTGAACTCCGCCGAGGCCAGCGCCCCCGCGTCCAGGTCACCGAGTACGTGCACCGGCAGGATCCCGTGCTGGCCGTGCGCCACCAGGAACGGCGCGTGTTCGGTGCGGGTCCGGAACACCACCGTGCGCGCGTCGGGGGCGGTCACCTCCGCCAGGTGCCGGGTCAGCTCACCCCGGTGCGGGCAGCCCAGCTCCTCGTACGCCGGGTCGGTCATCAGCCCGTAGGTGAACACCACGTCGGCGGCGGTCAACGGGTGTCCGTCGGACCAGCGCAACCCGTCGCGCAGGGTGAACCGGTAGGTGCAGCCGTCGCCGTCCACCACTGGCACCGACTCGGCCAGCGCGGGCAGCAGTTCCCCGGCACCGTCGGAGGTCAGCAGGCCCTCGAAGCACAACCCCGAGACCAGGGCGCTGAACGTGTCCTGCACCAGGACCGGGTTGAGGGTGGCGACGTCCTCGGCCCAGCCCTCCACCAGCACCTGTCCGGTACCGGCCGGCGTGGTCGACGCCGCTCGCTCGTCGCTCATCGTTCCTCCGTGGTTCAGAAGCTGGCGAGCAGCCAGGCGTGGACATCGGGGACACGGTGGGCCAGCACCGCCAGGTGACCGTCTGAGGCCGACAGGGCCACGTGGTCGGCCTTGACGGTGTCGGCCAACCACCGGCCGTGCTCCACCGGCACCATCGCGTCGCGTAGGCCGTGCCACACCCCGACCGGCTGCCCGACCGTGGACAGCGCGAACCCCCACGGGCGGGCCAGCGCCAGATCGTCGTCGACCCAGCCGTCCACCCCCGAGCGCAGACCGTCGCGGATCCCGTCGACCAGGGCGCCACCGAACCCGGCCCGGGCCACCTGCGCGTCGGACGGGTCGAGGAAGTCGTCGAGCCCGGCGATCAGCTCCGCCCGGTCCACGGTGGCCATCGCGGTCGCCGTCGGCTCCAGCATCGGCCGCAGTACCTGCTCACCCTGGCCGGCCGCGGTCAGCTCGGCGACGTTGTCCTCCCGCATCCCGTCGGTCGCCACCAGGTCCGGGGCGTCGACCGGGCCGAGGCCACCGAGTACGGCCACCGCCGTCACCCGGTCACCGAGCCCGGCCGCGCAGGCCAGCGCGTGCGGCCCACCCCCGGACACCCCCCAGGTGGCGAACCGGTCGATGCCGAGGGCGTCGGCCACCGCCGTGCAGTCGCCGACGGTGTCGACCACCGACCGTCCCGGCTGCCGGGTCGACCCGGCGTACCCGGGCCGGGCGAAGCCCACCAGCCGGATGCCCCGGGACCGGGCGTCGGCCACCCAGGCCGGCCACAGCAGCGGGGCACCCGGGGTGCCGTGCTGCACCAGGACCGCCCGGCCGGCCGGGTCGCCGTCCTCCACGACCCGCAGGTGCCGGCCGTCGGTGTCGACAGTGTGCTCGCGCATGGGTTCCTTTCCAGGGTGGACGGGCTCTGGCCGGAGCCACCGCTCAAGATCCGTACGTGTTAATGTGTACTTTTCTGGCATAGCGGGAGGATGGTGGCGTGACGCACACCCGACCGGCGGACCCCGACCCGACCACGGCGAGTGGACCGACCACGCAGCGCTTCCCGGCCGAGGCGGTCCGCGCGACCTACGACACCGTGGCCGAGCCGTACGCCGACCAGTTCGCCGACGAACTGGACCGCAAGCCCTTCGACCGCGCCCTCGTCGACGGCTTCGCCGCCCTGGTCCGGGCCGGCGGCGACCCGGCGCCGGTGGCCGACCTGGGCTGCGGTCCCGCCCACACCACCCGCTACCTGGCCGATCTCGGACTGCCCGTGGTCGGGGTGGACCTGTCCCCGCAGATGGTCCGCACCGCCCGCCGCCGGTACCCCGGACTCGACATCCGCGAGGGCTCGATTCTCGACCTCGACGCCCCGTCGGGCAGCTTCGCCGGGGTGTTGGCGCTGTACTCGGTCATCCACCTGCCCCGCCCGGTCCTGCCCACCGCGCTGCGCGAGTTCCACCGGGTCCTGCGCCCCGGCGGCACCCTGCTGCTGTCGTTCCACGTCGGCACCGGCACGCTGCACCAGGACACCTGGTTCGACCGCCCGGTGTCCATCGACGGGCACCTGTTCGACCCGGACGATGTCGCCGCCGCCCTGGCCGACGTCGGCCTCGGCGTGCAGGCACAGGTCCGCCGCCGCCCCTGGCCGGACATCGAGGTACCCACCGAACGCGCCTACCTGCTCGCCCGGCGCCCGGCGCCCTGAGGTCGACATCGGTGCTCCCGTCGTCCGGCCCGGCACTCAGCCGAGCGGAATGGACTGCTCGAACCGGAACACGTTCTCCGGGTCGTACTGCGACTTGATCCGCTTCAGCCGGGCGAAGTTCTCCCCGTAGTACGCGGTACCCCAGTCGGCGAGATCCGGGTCCGGGAAGTTCGGGTACACCCGGTTACTGCCCCACGGGTGCACCACGCCCCACGACTGCGACACCCACCGGTACGCGGCCTCCTTCTGCGCCTGCGACGCCTCCGGCGCCACCATCACCGCGTGCTTCAGGCTGAACGAGGTGTCCCGGTGTACGAAAGCGGTGGCGTGCCGGTCGGTGCGGGCGTAGCCCCCGCCCCACGGCGCCAGCTCCAGCCCGCGCACCTCACCGGCGGTCCGCCCGGCGATGAAGATCTCCGCCAACCGGTCGACCGCCTCGTCCGGGATCGGCCCGTCGAAGAACTCGCCCTTGGTGAACCGGCAACCCTGCCGCTCGATGTGCCCCTGCGGGGTCTCGATCACCTGGTTGTTCACCGCGCTGAGCAGACCCGCCTGGTACAGGCCGGTCTCCCGGTAGTCCATCTCCCGGCAGTTCACCGAGGCCGGCTCCCGGCCGCACCGCTCCACCAGCTCACCGATCAGTTTCATCGCGTCGGACTCGGTACCCACCATGGCCCCGAACACCTCGGCCACCGCCGGGTCGTTGATGTCGTCCATCGCGGTGAAGCCGAGCCCGGCGGTCATCTCCTCCGGTACCTCCACCGACCACCGCTGCCACGCCTTGAGCAGCTCGGCCGCATCCTGGAAGTCCCACACCACGTAGAAGTTCGTCATCCGGGGCGCCGGCCGGGCCTCGAACGTCAGCGAGGTCACCACCCCGAAGTTGCCCGCCCCGGCGCCGCGCAGCGCCCAGAACAGGTCCGGGTGCCGCTCGGCGTCGGCCGTGACGACCTGCCCGTCGGCCAGCACCACCTCGGCGGCGGCCACATGGTCCAGGGTCAGCCCGTACAGCCGGCCCAGCACCCCGATCCCACCGCCCAGCGTCGTACCGCCGATACCCACCGACGGGCACGACCCGCCCGGCACGACCAGGCCGTGCTCGATCAGCTCGTTGGTCAACGCGCCGATGCGGGCACCGGCACCCACCACCGCCCGGGAGCCGTCCACCTGGACCTGCGCCATCGGCGTGACGTTGATGACCATGCCCCGGCTGGAGGAGTACCCGGCGAAGCAGTGACCGCCGCTGCGCAGCGCGAACTCGATGCCGTGCCGGCGGGCGAAGGACAACGCCTCCACCACGTCCTGCGGGTCGGCGGCCATCACCACCGCCTGCGGCAGGATCTCGTCGAACCGGGCGATGAACGGTTTGCGGGTCCACTCGTAGTCGGGATCGCTGTCCAGCAGCAGGTGCCCCTGAAGCGATCCGCGCAGGGCGGACCAGTCGATGGCGGCCATGGAATGCTCCTCGTGTCTGTGCTAGTCGATCCGGTGCATCCGTACCGGCGCGGGCCGGCAGGTGGTGTACAGCCGGATGTCGGGATCGTCGGTGCGGCTGAAGAAGTCGAAGGTCAGGTCCCGGCTGCGGCCGGTGTCCGGGTAGCCGAGCAGGAAGGCCGGATCGGACAACGCCTTCGTCGACAGCAGAAGATCGGCCACGTCGAACCCGTCGGTCGGGTCCACCATGGTCGACGGCACCGCGACGAAGCCCAGCCGGGCCTTGAAGGCGAACAACCCGGGCATCACCAGATGCCCGTACAGGTTCGGGTCGTTGCCGAGCGTCACCTGCGCGTACCCGGCCTCCCGGGCGGCCCGCACCGCCTCCAGGTACAGCACCCGCGACAGGCTGGCGTCGCGCTGCTCCCCGCTGACCGCGGAGAACCGCAACCGGGCCACCGGCACCTGCGGACACCACTGCCCGACCGCGGCCCCCCGCAGGGCACCGGCGTCGTCGTAGCCGCCCAGCAGGAAGTAGTCGGCCAGCTGCGGGACGATGGCCTCCCAGTGCCGCCCGGCCACCGCCAGCCCGTTGCGCATCCGCGCCACCGCCGGCTCGTACAGGTCCAGGAACGCCCGCCAGCCGGCCTCGTCCAGCGGCGCCTGCCGCCACGTCAACCCGGCCCGCTGCACCGCCCGGCGGGCCTTGGCCACCCCCTCACGTTCCTTGCGGGAGATCCGGGACAGGAAGTCCCGCTCGTCGTCGCCGGTCTCCGCCAGCCAGGTCACCCGGTCCGGTTTGACCACGAAACCCGCCGCGACGAGCCGCCCCCACAGCGCCGGATCCGGCCGGTCGACCCGGACCAGGTCGGCGCGGTCACCCCACACCGACCAGTCCGTGTCCAGCGCCTCACCGACGTCCACGGTCGCGATCCGCAGACCCACCAGTTCGTCGATCCTCACCCGAGGCCCCTCCCCGCCATCGGACACCACACGCGACCGGACCCCACCCGGTCACTCGCCGTACAACTGCCGCAGTCGCTCACTGAGCCGGCGTTCCTCCTCGGCGTCGGCGTCGAAGTGCGGCTCGGTGAACAGGCTCACGTCCTGGGCGTCACCCAGCGCGGTCAGCAGACTCGCCCGCAGCAGCGCCGGATCGCACGGCGGCAGCATCCCCATCGACGGCAGGTCCGGACCGCACGCGACCACCAGCGCATCCGTGGCGGCCAGCAGCACCACCACGAACACCGGGGCCTTGCCGCTGCCGGTCTCCAACTCCTCCCGCAGCGCCGGCGGCAGGAAACCGGTCACCTCGACCAGTTCCACCGCCGCACCCAGTTCCGCGCAGCAGTCGGTGACCTCCCGCCGCACGGTTGTCGATTCGGGCACCACCAGCGGCGCGGCGGTACCCAGATCGATCAGCCCACCGAAGACCGGATGCGCCGCACCGGCCCGCCAGACATCGACCGCCTCAGGCGAGTCGACCAGATAGACGGTGACGCTCAATGACATCCCCCAGTACTGCAGCTACCGCACCCACCGTCGTCGGTACCGCACATCGAACCGGCCTTCAGCTCCGCGAAGCCCTCCCGCGCGAACAGCAGACCCTGGCCCGCATTGCGGTGCCCCAACGCCACCATCAGCAACCGGTCGATCCCGATCGCCCCACCGGACATCGGCGGCATACCCGCCTCCGCACTGGTCATCAACGCCTCGTTCGTCGCCACGTGCGACATCCCCGCCGCCACCCGGTGACTACGCCGCGCGTTGTACTGCGTCCGCAGCTCGGCACCGTCGACCAGGTTGTCGTAGACGTTGGCCAGCTCCAGCCCGCCCGGCAGGTACAGCTCGGCGCGCAGCGCGTAGCGCGGGTCGGCCGGATCCAACCGGGCCTGCACCGCCAGCTCCGCCGGGAAGTGCGTGATCCACAACGGCTGTCGGAGCTTCGGCAGCACATGCCCGTCGAAGAGCCCTTCCAGCCACGCCCGCCGCCAACCGGTCAACCCCTCGGGCACCTGCACGTCGTACCCGGCCGCCTGGATCGCCGAGGCCAGCCCGGCCGCCGTCGCGTGCTCCGGCGCCGACAGGTCCAGCCCGCTGATCGAGGCGACCACCTCGGCGTACCGCATCCGGGCGAACGGCCGCTGCGGGTGCAGCTCCATCCCGTTCCACTGCAACCGTCCGGTGGCGAACCGGGACAGCGCCGCCCGGACCAGACCGTCGGCCACCTCGATCGACCCGTCGAGGGTCATCAGCCGCCGGTAGTACTCCACCGACTGGAACTCCACCAGGTGCGTGTCGTCCGGCTCGTCGGCGCGTACGTTCGTCGACACCTCGAACACCGCCGGCAACCCGGCCGTCAGGTACCGCTTGAGGTACTCCTCCGGATCGGTACGCAGGTGGAACCGCCGGCCCAGCACCGGCTCGGTCTGCGCCTGGTTGACGTGCCCCATGTCCCCGTTGACCGTGAGCATCGGCGTGCTCACCTCCAGGTAGCCCTGCCCGGACAGGGACTCCCGCAGCATCGACACCAGCGCCGACCGGGTCCGCACCGCCTGCAGCAGCGCCGGCTCCCGCACCATCGTCAGCTCCGGGGCGATCCGGCTGATCGGCGGTCGTACCGACTGCTTGATCACGGTGCTGTCGGTGGCCCGCACCACCCCGACCAGGGCGTCCCAGGTGCCCTGCACGCCCACCCAGGAGTACGCGGCCACGTCGACCCCGGCGACCTGCACGGTGTCCGTGGCGTCGGCCAGCTGGATCAGGCCCGGCCCGACCGGCAGCGCCCGACCCAGCACCGCCACCGGCCGGCCGTGCGCGACCTCCCCGGCAGCCAGCTCCGCCACCGTGGTGGTCGCCTCGAACCCGTCCGTCGACCCGGTGGTGGCCACCGGCGTGGCGCTGATCAGGTCGGCCAGCTGCGGCGGCACCACGCTGCTCGGGCCGAGCAGCGCCGGGGTGTTCGCCCCAGCCAGCGACACCGGCTCGCTCTCGCACAGGCAGCCCTGCTCGTAGCGGCGCTGCACCAGGTAGTCGGTGGTGTGCAGCAGCTCCCACAGGGAGCCGTCGTCGATGTGCCGGGCCGGCTTCGGTAGCTGGTTCTCCAGGATCGCGATCCGCGGCGACAGGTAGCCCCGGGAGGTCACCACCGCCTTGCAGGTCGCCACGGTGCAGCTGGTCGGGCTGAGCAGCGGGGTGGCCCGCTGCGCCTGCTCCGGCGTCGGGTCGTAGGTCGGGTCACCCAGCGTCCGGCCGTTGTGCTGGATGATCTCCACGATCCGGGACAGGTCGTGCCGCTCGGCGAACGGCACGATCGTGTCGACGACCTCGTCGGCGTTGCGGCCCTCGACGACCACCTCGATACCGAGGCGCTCCCGGGGGTACTTCTCCAGCAGCTGCGCCATGCCGAAGGGCACCCGCACCCCGTCGTAGTCGGTCCACCGGTACTTGTCGGCGTTGATGCCCATCATCGTGCCGACCAGGTCCGGCTGCGTGCTCCACATCTTCACGTACATCGACAGCGGGTAGCCGGCGAGCCGCTCCACGGCCTCCTCCGGCTCGCAGTCCCAGTACTTCCGGCTGGTGGCCGCGTCGGAGAAGATCAGCCCGTTGGTGAAGACGATCGCCTCCAGCCCGGCGTCGCGGCAGGTGTCCAGGAACTGCCACCAGCCCCGGTCGATGGTGGGTTCACCCTCACCCGGCACGTACACGTACCCGGCACCCAGTGCCGCCGCCTCCCGCAGCAGCCGGTCCCGCTGCTCGACGGTGCTCTCGCCGCGCTTACGCCGCCGGTCGGTGAAACAGATCGGACAGTCGGCGTTACACGCCCCGGTCATCATCATGACCAGGAACGCCAGACTCTCCCCACGCGTCTTCTCCACCAGGTCGGACAGCTCGTCCCGGGACGCCCCGAGCAGGAAGTCCCGGGTCTCCTCCCACTCCGGCTTGCCCTCCATGAACGCCATCGTCCACAGGTCGTACCCGTTGAGGTGGTCGGCCGCGAGGTTCGCTGCGGTCGCCTGCCGCCAGCGCTCGTAGGGCACCTGCTGCACGGCGAAGCGTGCATCCACGCTGCTGCAACTCATTGGTCGCCTCCCGATGAGGATCCTTGAAGCCCGACGCCCGCGAACGCGGGATGCACCGGCAGCGAGTCGACCTGCCAGGTGCGCACGAGATCGGCGAAGTACGCCAGTTTGCGGAGCGAGACCCGACGGGCCAGCGACTCCAGACCGTCACGCAACGCCCGGTCCAGGACGAACAACACCCCCCAGCAGGGCCGCAGCCGCGCCCCGCGCATCAACTTGGCCTGATGCGACCCACCGCCGTACTCGATGTGCCGGAACCCGCCCGAGATCGCGTACGAGATCAGCCGCGGGTACGCCAGCGGCAGGTAGTCGGCACGGGCCTCCCGGCTGCCGAAGAACTTCGCGTACAGCGTGTCCGTCCGGCGCAGTACCACCGCCGCGCTGCGCGCCGGCCGGCCCGGCTCCGCCACCGACAGCAGCGTGCGCGGCAGCACGTACCCGTCGGTGACCTCCCGCAGCAGCGTCGCCGGCGCCGGCGACGCTGCATCGAAGCGGGTCACCTGGTGGTGCAGCAGGTCGGCGACGTCCCGCTGGGCCGGTGAGCGCCCCGGCTCCTCCCGCACCTCCCAGACCAGCCGGCGATCGTCCGGCACGTTGCGACCCCGCCGCAGCGACCGGCGCGACGAACCCAGCCACCGCCAGTAGTCGGCCAGGCCGTCCCAGGTCACGTCCAGCAGGGCGTCGGCGCCCATCAGCACCCGCACCCCACCGGCGGCGGTCAGCGCCGCCATCCACGGGTCGTCGTCGGAGTCGAACAGGTAGTGGCTGACCACCATCGACGCGCCCACCCCGGCCGCGTGCTCCCGCATCCGGGCCACCAGCTCCGCCAGGTCGCCCCGGCCGGCGTCCCCGGCCAGCGCGCCCCCTCGGTAGCCGTACGGGCTCATCGTCAGCAGCACCCGGGCTGCGGCGGTGCGTTCCCGTAGCGTCGCCGCCAACCCGGCGTCCCCGCCGAGGAACTGCTCCTCCCGGACCCCGGTGAGCAGCTCCACCGGGTCGTGGAAGTAGTGCGGGCCGGTGCTGCGGTCCAGCAGCCACACCGGTACCGCCGCCCGTCCGGCGGTCAGCAGCCGGGTACGCGGCAGCCAGCCGGCGGCGGCGTACCACTGCGGCCACTGGAAGGGCGAACGGCTGCCGGACAGGTCCGCCCAGCAGTCCAGGTCCGCGGTCGCTGCGGTCACGGTGCCGCCCCGAGCTGACCGAGCAGGCTCTCCCCGGGCAGCGTCGGGTCCGCGGCCAACCCGAGCAGCTCCAGCACGGTGGGGGTGACGTCCATGATGGACGCGGTGGTCGGCGCACCCGGTGCCTGCCCCGGTACCCGCAACGCGAACATCCCGTTGCGGGAGTGGTTGGCCTCGTCGACCCCGGTGTCGTTGGTCTTCACCCAGTTCTGCCCGAAGCCCACGCTGCCGATCGCCCGCCACTTCTCCGCACCGAAGAAGGCCAGCAGGTCCGGTGGGATACCCCGTACCCGCCGGTACAGCTCGCCCGGGGTGTACACCTGGTTGTGCAGCACCCCCGGCTCACCGAGGTCGGTGCGCGACAGCAGGGCCCGCACCTGCTCGGTGAGCGCCGACACCTGGTCGCGGGGCACGATGCCCTGCGGCTCCCGGTCGGCGACGTTGAAGAAGATCCGCGCGTAGTAGCCGCCCTCGCCCCACACCCGGGTGCGCGACCAGTCGATCATGTCCCGGGACAGCGGCATCGGCCCTGGCGGCTCGCTGTGCAGGGTCAGCAGCCCCGCCGCACGCAGGATCTCGTTGACGCACACCCCGCCGTGCATCGCCGTCGCGCCGTGGTCGGAGGCGACCAGCACGGCCGTGTCCGGTCCCACCGCCTCGATCAGTTCGGCCACCCGCTCGTCCAGGAACCGGTAGTAGTCGCTGATCGCGGTGCGGTACGGCGAGTCCGGCTGGTGCCCGGGATGCAGCGGATCGTGGTAGCGCCAGAAACAGTGGTGCATCCGGTCCGGGCCGATCTCGTGGATCATGGCCAGATCCCAGTCGCGGGTGGTCACCAGGTGCCGCATCAGCGTGAACCGCCGCTCCGTCATCCGGTACGCGGTGGCCAGCACGTCGTCCAGGCCGGCCGAGCGGAACTCCGGCACGTCGAACAGGTACTCGCCGACGACGTTCGCCACCTCGTCGGCGAACTCCGGCGGATGGGTGAACGTCCCACCGCCGGCCACCGGCCCCTCGAACCCGCACACCAGCACCCCGTCGACGGCCGGCGGCGGTGACGTCTGCGGCACCCCCACCACCACGCTCGGCCGCCCGGCCCGGGTCAACCGGTCCCACAGCCGGGGGAACCGCACCCCCTCCGAGGTGGCCATGACCAGGTCGTCGTAGCCGTAGCTGCGCCGGTTGCGGAAGCCGTACACGCCCAGCTCGCCCGGGTCCCGGCCGGTCAGCATGCTGGTCCAGGCGGGCACGGTGATCGGCGGCAGGGTGCTACGCAGGACCCCGCCCACACCGTCGCGGGCCACCGCCGCCACCGTCGGCATGAGGGCATCCATGGGAGGCTGGAGCACGTCAGGAACCATGCAGTCCAGCCCCACGATCAGGACCCGTCGCACGCCTTGCCACCGAGAACCTTCACCTGACCGGTCAGGTCGGTGAACTCCGTCTGCGTGCTGGCCTCGACGGCACCGATCGGCCGCTCGGCGATCAGGTAGCTGTGACTGCCCCGGTGCAGCTCCTTGAAGATGACGAAGCCGACCTCGGTCACCAGGTCGTTCAGCGTCGCCCAGGGCAGCACGTACGCCTTGTCCTCCAGTAGCGAGAAGTAGAAGTCGTGCATCGCCTCGTCGGCGAAGCCGCTGTAGCTGAAGCAGTGCCCCAGCACGAACGCCCCGCCGGGGCGCAACGCCCGCCAGATCTCCCGCAGCCGGGCCGGCTGGTCCTTCATGAAGTGGAACGCGCCGTTGAACAGCACCCCGTCGAACGATCCCGGTGCCACCGGCGGCAGACCCGTGTTCAGGTCCCGCTCGATGAACGTCACCGACGCCTGCGGGTACATGTTGGTCCGGGCGATCGCCAGGAAGTCGGTCGACTTGTCGACACACACGATCGTCGCCGGATGCTCGGAGAACTCGGCCAGCCGCTGCGCGCCGAAACCCGGCCCGCAGGCCAGGTCGAGGAAGCGGTGACCCCGCGAGGCCAGCTCCCGCACCGCGACCATCCG
The DNA here is from genome assembly GCF_036906895.1 of Micromonospora sp. CPCC 206060. NCBI lineage: Bacteria > Bacillati > Actinomycetota > Actinomycetes > Micromonosporales > Micromonosporaceae > Micromonospora > Micromonospora sp. CPCC 206060. Next base: position 37,535 of record NZ_JBAKHU010000042.1, on the reverse strand, counting down.
ACCGAACTCGTACAACGGGTTCTGCAGGTTGGTCCGCCACGCCAGTTCGTACTCCCGGTTGAACTGGATCGCGGCGCTGGACGAACGCAGGAACGACAGGTCGTCACCGAGCATGCTCTTGTTGCCGTTGCGGATCAGCTCCGCGTGCCCCTCGCCGTACCAGGACGACAGGTGGTCGTACTTCGGCTGGTACCGCTCCGGCATCGACGCGGCCGGCTGCTTCACCGCCCGGTAGACCTTACGGCCGTTGACCTCACGTTCCTCCGCCGCACCGGTGGCCACCAGCACCTTGAGCAGGTGCAGCACCTGTGCGGTGCGCTCGGGACGGAACGCCAACCTGCGGACCACGTCCTCCACGGTCTGGAAGTGGGTCAGCGCCGACAGCAGGCCGGAGGTCTGGGACACCTCCCGTACCGCGTTGTCGAAGATGTGGGCGGACTCGATGGCTGCGGTGAACAGGCTCTCGTGGGACTTCATTGCGCGTCTTCCTTCTTGGTCAGGCCCGAGTTGCGCAAGTCGACCGGCCGGCCGTCGCAGGTCTGCGGCGGATCGACCCCCATCAGCGCGGCGAACGTGGGCGCCAGATCCACCATCGCCACCGGGTGGCGAGCGACCGCACCCCCGCGCAGGTCGGGGTTACGGATCAGCGCCAACGTGGCCGCCGACGGGGACGCCGGATGGAACGAGCCGTGGCCGCTGGTCAGTTCGACACCCGGAACGGTCAGCTCGAACAGCCCGGCAGCGTCGTGGCGGAGCCGGGTGGCCGGCTCGTACCCCTTGTCCATCGTGAAGAACACGTCCGGGGCGACCTCACCGTGCTGGCCGTGGGCACGCATCTCGGCCGGACCGAGCACCGCGCTGACCACCGGCCGGCCGGTACGCGGATCGACCAGGGCACGCAGCGCGGCGGTGATCTCCTGCCGGAGCGGCTCCACCTCCTCCTCGGTGACGATGCCGCCCGACCACCGGCTGGTCGTGTTGAGCAGCACCAGCCCCGGGAACAGCCCGTACGCCCGGGTACGCGACCAGTCGATGTTCTCGCCGTCACCGGTGACGATCCAGCCCCGCTCCCGCAGGAAGTCGTTGATGAAGAACAGGCTGTGCACCGTGTCGTGCCCGTGGTCGCTGACCAGCGCCAGCGTGTCGTCCTCCCCGGCCAGCTCGCTGACCGTGCCGACCAGCCGGTCCAGCAGCCGGTACGTGTCCCGCAGGAACGACAGGTACTGCTCCTGGTCGCGGTGGTGCTCCGGGTGGTCCGGGTCCAGCGCCGCCCCGGCGATGTGGTGGGCGTACTCCACCACGTGCCAGTGCACGAAGAACCCGCGCCACGGATGGTTGCGGGCCAGGTGCCGCAGCGCCCCCTCCAGCCATGCCGTGTGCCGGTCGTAGATCTCCAACTGGGTGTCCAGGTCGATCAGACCGTTCATGAAGTCGAACGTGCCGGTCCACTCGGCCACCGGACCGACCGCCGCGCACAGCTCCTCGGCCACCGCCGCCGGCCGGGTGAAACCGGTGGTCCGGTGCCCCTCACTGCGGTACAGCCGAAGCACCCGCCGCGCGACGTCGAGTTCGAGCAACTTGAGCCGGTAGGCGAAGGCCCCCCGCGCGGACTCGTCGTGGATCCAGTCCGACCACTGGCCGACCTGTAGCGTCGTCACCGCCTCCGGGCGGTCCTTGCCGGTGCGCACCAGCAGCCGGGCCTGTCCCGCGTCGTCGGTGTAGGCCAGCGCGTGCAGCAGCCGACGGGTGCGCTGACCGGCCGGGGTGAGCACCAGCACCGTCTCGAAACCGGGTACCGCCCCGGCCGGCAGGTGGGCCCAGTTCAACGGGTCGCGGGCGGTCACCGGCGTCCAACCCGACGCGGTGGCGCTGTCCACCCGCCAGTGGTCGTCGTAACCGTGTGGCACCGAGCAGCAGCCCTGCGCCTGCGACTGCGGCAGCTCGAAGCCGCACGCGTAACAGGTCGAGGAGACCTCCTCGAACGAGCAGGTGATATCGGCGTACCCGCCGGCCCCGTCGACCTGGATCAGATGCTCACTGTCCACCTGCACCGGCCAGCTGCCGGGGTACTTCACCACGATCGCCGGGTGACCGTCGGCGGCGAGCCGCTCCCACAGGTACTCCCCGTGCGACAACGACCGGTCGAAACCGTTGCGGATGTGGTCCGGCGCCCGCCCCGGGGTGGGCAGCAGGATGTTGCTGATCCCCAGGGTCGCCGGATGGGCCCCGGACGCGATCGTCTGCCAACCCGGCGAGGTCAACGCGGGCAGGGTGGGTACGACATCGAGCCGGGCCGCGTCGCCGAGCAGCTTCGCGCAGTTCGGGAGCACTCCCTCCTCGACGAAGCGGAACAGTGTCGCGGGTGGGAGTCCGTCGACTCCGAGCAGGAACAGATTGGACACGGCAGTCCTCACGATTCGGCATGGGTACGACGCAGGGCACGGGAGTAGGTGCCGCACAGCCAGGACATGCAGGCACGCAGGTCCAGGCCGGACGTGTCGTGGTCGAAGACCATGGCGGTGAACCCGATCCGGTCGACGAGCTCGTGCGCCTCCGGGGCCCGCTCCGGGGGAAGGATTTGGCACGGGTCACCGACCGCGATGTGCTGCATCGGTACGGTCGTCCCCGCCGGCAGGACCGTCCCGACGTGCACGATCGCGCCGATGGCGACCAGTACCCCGTCGGCGACGCGCGCGCCGTTGAAGATGCTGGCCCGGGTGGCCACCATGCACTCGGCGCCGATCCGCGCGCCGCTGACGTGTGCGCCGGGCCCGATCAGGGTCCGCGCGCCCACGTCCGTCGGATGCCGGCCCGCTCCGCGCACCACCGCGTTCTCCATCACGATGGACTCCTCGCCGAGGCTCACCGGCGCGGACTCGGCGGTGACCACCGCCCCGTCGAGCACGACCGCTCCCGGGCCCACCCGCACCTGTCCGGCCAGCACGGCGGTGGGCGCGACGTACGCGGTCGGGTCGACCTGCGGCGCCCGGCCGCGCAGTGTCCGCCGGAACGGGTCCGGCGGGCCGTGCCCGGTGGCTGGCCGGGCCTCGGCGAAGGTCATCGCATTCCTTCCGTGGATACTCCGGCCTTCAGGCCGGAGAGGAAACGGAACCCCTGCGGAGCAGGGCAGAAAAAGCCGATCCGCCGCCAAGGCGGATCGGCGTCCGCCCGCGTGTCACCGCGAGGCTCACCGGCCAGCTTGTTAGCTTGTGAGCTATTACCAGGACCGTGAAGCGGGCGTTCAAGTTCCGCTTCTACCCGACCGACGCGCAGGCTGCCGAGCTTGCTCGTACGTTCGGCTGCGTCCGGAAGGTCTACAACATGGCGTTGCAGGCGCGCACGGAGGCGTGGACGCTGCGCCAGGAACGGGTCAACTACAACGCCACCTCGGCGATGCTGACCGCCTGGAAGAAGACCGACGAGCTGGCCTACCTCAACGACGTCTCCTCCGTGCCGTTGCAGCAGACGCTGCGGCACCTGCAAGCCGCGTTCACCAACTTCTTCGCCAAACGCGCCCGCTACCCCAGCTTCAAGAGCAGGAAGAAGTCGCGCCGATCGGCGGAGTACACCACCAGCGCGTTCCGCTGGTGTGACGGCCGGCTGACCCTGGCGAAGATGACCGAACCCCTGGACATCGTGTGGTCCCGGCCGCTGCCCGACGGGACGACACCGTCCACGGTGACCGTGTCGCAGGACGCGGCCGGGCGCTGGCACGTGTCCCTGCTCTGCGACGACGTGATCGAGCAGACCCCGGCCACCGGAGCGGTCGGGATCGACGCCGGGATCGACAGCCTGCTCACCCTCTCGACCGGGGAGAAGATCACCAATCCCCGACACGAGCGGGCTGACCGCCATCGGCTCGCCCGCGCCCAGCGGGAACTGGCGCGCAAGGAAAAGGGCTCGAACAACCGGGCCAAGGCCCGGCTCAAGGTCGCCCGTGTGCACGCCCGGATCACCGACCGCAGGCGTGATCACCTGCACAAACTGACCACTCGGCTCGTTCGTGAGAACCAAACGATCGTGATCGAGGACCTGACCGTGCGCAACATGCTCGGCAACCACAGCCTGGCCCGCGCCATCAGCGACGCGGCCTGGCGCAAGTTCCGCACCATGCTGGAGTACAAGGCCGACTGGTACGGCCGGAACCTGATCGCGGTTGACCGCTGGTTCCCGTCGTCCAAGCTGTGCTCCGCGTGTGGCGCGCTCGCGCAACGGATGCCGCTGAACGTCCGGACGTGGACCTGCCGATGCGGCACCGTCCACGACCGTGACGTCAACGCGGCCCGCACCATTCTCGCGGAGGGGCTCTCCGTGATTGCCTGTGGAGGCGGTGTAAGACCTCAACGAGAGTCCTCTCGGACGGGGCGGTCGTCGGCGAAGCAGGAAAACCCGAGGGTGACCACGGGAACCCCCGTCCCTTAGGACGGGGAGGATGTCAAGGCGGTCCTCGACGGTCGGGGTGGACAGGGTGGACGGTGGGCGGCGGTCCCCGCCCGGGTGATCAACTCAAGACTGAAGTTAGGGTAGCCTAACCTAAGTGACTGTCAACGCCGCTGGTCGCCGTCACGGCGTGACCATCCCCTCAACCCGGCACCGACACCGGCTCCCCCGCGCCGACCGGTACCGGCCGCAGCGGGCCCCGGAACCGCCGCTGGTGCCCGAGACCCACCAGAACGCCGAGGGCCACCAGCACGACCGATCCAATCGCGACTGCCGGGTAGCCGAACCGGTCCGCCGCCGCCAGCCCGACGGAGGCGGCCAGGAACGAGCAGATGAGCCCGAACGACGACAGCACGGTGAAGTCGGTGCCGCCGGTCTCCGGCCGGGAGTAGTCCATGTTGACCGTGTAGAGCACCACGTTGGCGGCCGTGTAGGCGGCCATGAACAGGCCCAGCGCCACGACCGTGCCGGTCAGCGGGGCCCGGCCGGTCAGCAGCGGCAGCAGCAGCACCGTCGCCACCGCCAGGGCCACTCCCCCGGCGACGAGCACCGCGCTGCGCCCGAAGCGGCGGATCGCCACCCCGGCGAGCAGGCCGGCCACGATGGCCGGCACGCTGGTGACCACGCCGGTGACCACGCCGATGCGCCCCAGCGACCAGCCGGCGTCCACCAGGGCCGGGGTGACCAGGGCGTACGCCGATCCGGCGCCGACGTAGACCAGCGGCACCACCCCGAAGGTCCACCACCGGCAGCCGGGCTGGCCGAACACCGACAGCAGGGCCCGGTACGCCGCACCGGTACCCGCCACGCGGTCGGTGCGGGCGGGTTCCCGGAACCGCCACACCACCAGCAGACCGAGGGCGGTCAGTACGGCGAGCATCAGGATCGCCGGTACCCAGCCGAACCGGTCGTAGACGACCACGCAGGCACCACCACCGAGCAGGTTGCCCAGGTAGCTGGCGGCGACCTGGATGCCGTTGCCGACGCCCCGGGCCGGGTCGGCCAGCAGCCGGACGGCGATGGCGTCCACGGCGATGTCCTGGGTGGCGGAGAAGAAGACGTACCCGGCGCAGATCGCCACGATCACGCCGAGCTGCTCGGCGGGTCGGGTGAACGGCAGCAGGGCCAGCAGGGCGAGCACCAGCCCGCTCTGCAGCACCAGCAACCAGGAGCGGTAGTGGCCGTGGCGGCGGGAGCCGTACCGGTCGAGCAGGGGCGCCCAGAGGAACTTGACCGGCCAGATCAGACCGATGACCTGTATCAGGGCGAGGGTGTCCAGTGAGGTGCCGCCGTCGCGCAGGATGGCGGTCAGCCCGACGGTGATGAACCCGATGCCGAGGTACTGGGTGACGTAGAGCGCGGTGAGCGTACCGAGGCGGCCCTTCACCGGGCGCTCCAGTAGCCGAGCGAGGTGACCTGGTGCCGGCCAACGCCCAGGGTACGCCGCAGGTGCCGGGTGATGCCGCGCGTGCTCGCCGCCTCGCCGGCCACCCAGTAGTGGGCCCCGTCGGTGGCGGGTAGGGCCGCGCAGACGGTGTCGACCAGGTGCCGTCCGTCGTCGCGGCGCGGTACCCAGGTCACCTCGTGGTGCGCCCGGGCGCGCGGGGTGAGCGCCTGTTCGCCCTCGTGGGCGTACTCCAGCCAGACCGTGGCCGGGATGTCGGCGGCGGCGTCAAGGAGGCTGTTGACCGCCGGTAGTGACGCGGCGTCGCCCACCAGGTAGAGGTGCCGGGGGGCGGGGTCCGGCAGGGTGAACGCGCTGCCCTGCACGGTGGCGTCGATGGTGTCGCCGATGCCGGCGGCCGTGGCCCAGCGGGCCGCGCATCCGTCGTGCAGGGCGAACTCCAGGTGGAACCGTCCGGTGGTCGGGTCGGGGTCCACGAGGGTGTAGGCGCGCTGGTGCGGGCGACCGTCGTTGTCGAACCACATCCGGATCCACATGGTGGGGTGCACTCCGCACGCTTCCAGCAGGCCACCACCGTCGACGTGCAGGCGCTGGTAGTGCGTACCGACCGACTCGGTGCCGAGCACGGTCAGCCGGAAGTCCCGTCCGCCCATCGCCTTGAGCACCAGGGCTTCCCAGTTTCGTTTCACGCGCCCTCCAGGTAAGGTTTGCCTTAGTTAGGGGAGGGTAACCTAAGTTGGAAGTTCTGTGCAGAGCGGACCCACCATGCGCCCGGCCGGTGAGCCGGTGACCGGCATCCATCGGGACCGGTGGGGGGTTCCGCACCTGTGGGCCGACACCGTCGACGACCTGGCCCGGCTGCAGGGCCGGGCCGCCGCCACCGACCGGGCCTGGCAGATCGAGGTCGAACGGTGGCGCTCGGAGGGCCGGCTGGCGGCCCACGTCGGCCCCGGCGAGCGGGGCTGGGACCGGTTCGCCCGGCGGGCCCGCCTCGACGACACCGCCCGCCGCTGCTTCGACCGGCTCACCCCGGAGACCCGACGCTGGGTCACCGCCTACGCCGACGGGGTCAACGAGGGGCTCGCCGACGGTGCCGCCACGGCACCCGAGTTCGCGGCGGCCGGCTGCACACCCGGCCGGTGGCAGCCCTGGTCACCGCTGGGGGTCTTCCTCGTCCAGCACATCCTCTTCGCCACCTTCCCCAACAAGTTGTGGCACGCCCACGTCGCCGCCACCCTCGGCCCGGCGGCCCGGGACCTGTTCGCCGTCGAGGGCCCCGGCGGCTCCGGCAGCAACGCCTGGGTGGTCCCCGGTGACCCCGCCACCGGCCGGGCACCGGTCATCGCCGGCGACCCGCACCGCATCCTCGAACTACCCGGCGTCTACCAACAGGTACGCCTGGCCTGCCCCGAGTTCGACGTGGTCGGCTTCGCCTTCCCCGGCGTACCCGGCCTGCCCCACTTCGGTCACGCCGGCGGGGTCGCGTGGGCCGTCACCAACGCGATGGCCGACTACCAGGACCTCTACCGTGAACACCTGCGCCGCGACGGTGACCGGGTCCTGGTCCGCGACGCCGACGGCTGGGTGCCGGCCCGGCACCACGTCGAACACATCGAGGTACGCGACAGCGAGCCGGAATCCGTCGAGGTGATCGAGACACCCCGAGGCCCGGTCATCGACCACGACCGGCACACCGGCGAGGCGATCAGCCTGCGCATCCCCAGCCGGGTCGAGGAGAGTCTCGGCTTCGACGCACTGCTGCCGCTGCTGCGCGCCCGCACCGCCGACGACGTCTCCGACGCGCTGCGCACCTGGGTCGAGCCGGTCAACAGCGTCCTCGTCGCCGACCGGCGCGGGGCGGTCCGGCACCTGGTCGCCGGGCTCGTGCCGGTCCGCGACGACCGGTGCCGGCGCGAACCCGTGCCCGGCTGGGACCCCCGGTACCGGTGGCACGGCGAGTACCTGCCGATGAGGGTCACCCCGGTCGACGGGATCGCGGTGTGCGCCAACGACCGGCGCGACGACGTGGCTGACGTGGGCGGCGACTTCGCCCCGCCGCACCGCGCCCGCCGGATCCGTGACCTGCTCGACGAGGGGACCCCGGCGCAGGTCGTACACCGGGACACCCGGCTGGCCGCCGCGACCCTGCGCAAGCTGCTCGACCGGCTCGACCCCGACGCTCTCGGCGCACCGGCCCGGGCGCTGCGGGACCGGTTGACCGCCTGGGACGGCCGGATGTCGGCCGACAGCACCGATGCCGGCGCCTTCGCCGCCTGGCGGGCCGCCCTGGCCCGGCGCCTGCACGACCACCCGAGCCTGCGTCCACTGCGCATCCCCGGCCGGTACGACGAGCTGTTCGCGCCGTGGACCGACCCGCTGGCCCGCATCGGCCACGCGCTCGACGGGGTGGTCGCCGGGCTGCACCGGCTCGGCGGGGACGTCGTACCGGCGGCGGTCGGGGCGCTGGAGGACGTCGCGGCCGGTGGGCCGCCACCGGCGTGGGGGCGGCGGCACCTGCTGCATCCGGTCCACCTCGGGGTGGCACCGGCGGTCGACGCGGCGGTGGCGGCCATGCGCGACCGGGTCGCGTTGTCCGGCGACACCGACTGCGTGCTGTCCACCTCCAGCGTCCCCGGGGTGTCCGACGCCTGTTGGCGCGGCCCGGTGGCCCGCTACGTGTGGGACCTGACCGACCGCGCGGCCAGCCGCTGGGTGGTCCCCTTCGGCACGTCCGGACGGCCGGACGACCCGCACTTCGACGACCAGCTATCCCTGTGGGCCGGTGGTGACCTGATCCCCGTGGTCACCGACTGGCGACAGCTCACCCCACCCGGAGACGAGGAACCCATGGTGTATCAGGAGACCATCCCCGGCTTCGGCGAGCTGACGCTCGTCGTGGTCGACCCGACCGCCCACGCCGAACTGCTGCACGGCTGGGTGACCGAACCCCGGGCGGCGTTCTGGGGCATGGGGTCGCACACCGTCGACGAGGTGCGCGAGATCTACGAGTTCATCGACGGACTGTCCACCCACCACGCCTATCTGATCATGCTCGACGGCCAACCGATCGGACTGTTCCAGACCTACCAGCCGGAGGCCGACCCGGTGGGCGAGCGCTACCGGGTGCAACCCGGTGACGTCGGGATGCACCTGCTGCTCGCCCCGGGGAAACGCCCACCACGCGGTCTCACCACCGTGGTCGGTCCCGCCCTCGCGCGTTTCCTGTTCCGCGACCCCACCCGGACGCGGATCGTGGTGGAGCCGGACGTGCGCAACCACCACGCGCTGCGCCGGCTGGAGTTGGAGGGCTTCACCTTCGACGAGGAGATCGACATGCCCGACAAGCGAGCCCAGTTGGCGTTCCTCACCCGGGCCCGCTTCGAGTCGGACCACCCCGCACCCGTCTGAGGCGACCGCCGCACCCCCGACACGCCAAGTGTTGACCATGATCGTCTGCAGCTCAGCGGAAACTTCCCCGGCGTGTCCTAACGCTGAGCTACAGAGGATCATCGGAAGCCGATACGCCACCGATCAGAACGACGGTGACAGGTGCAGCATCCGGTTCGGCGAGCCGGTACCCGGATTGATCACAACCGGGTTGGCGACGCTGAACAGGTAGCTGGCCACCTGGGCCGGGGTCCAGGTCGGGTAGTTGTCGAGCACCCTGGCGGCTGCTCCGGCGACGTGTGGTGCGGCCTGCGACGTGCCACTCATCACCTGTGTCGCGTTGAATGCGGTCCACCAGGCCGACGTGACGGACACCCCGGCGGCGAAGAGGTCCAGGCAGGGACCGTAGTTGGAGAAGCTGGCCCGACTGTCGGTCATGGTGGTCGCGCCGACGGTCAACACCGTCGGCACCGAGGCGGGCGAGTAGTTGCAGGCGTTGGCGTTGGCGTTGCCGGCCGGGACAGTCACCGTGATGCCGCTGGCGACGGCGTTGGCCACGGCGCTGTTCAGCGCGGCGTTGTACGTGGCGATCACCCCGATGTTCGCCACCCCGGGCTGGCCGGTGGGATGGTTGGCGACCATCCAGTTGATGCCGCTGATCAAAATGGAGATCGTGCTGGGTTGGACGCAGTCGAAGACCTTGACCGCGACCAGGAGGACGTTCTTGGCCACGCCGTAGGTCGTCCCGCCGACGACGCCCGCGGCATGCGTGCCGTGCCCGACACAGTCGTTCGCCGGGGGCAGACCGTCGATCGCGTCGTAGCCGTAGACCGCCTGACCGCCGAAGTCCTGATGCCCGATCTGGACCCCGGAGTCGATGATGTACGCCCGGACCCCGGTCCCGTCGCTGACCCAACTGTAGGTGGTGTCGAGACCCAGCGGCGCGTCGATCCGGGACAGTCCCCACGGGGCGTTGAGCTGCGTACTGGCCAACCAGGTGGTGCTGTCCTGCTCGACGTGGGCCACCGCCGGATCGGCCGCCAACCGGCGGGCCACCGACTCGGGCATCCGCGCCGCGAAGCCGTTGATCGCGTCGCTCCACACCTGGTCCGGCGTGACACCGTGGCGACCGGTGAGCTTCGCGACCGCCTCGGACACCCGGCTCCGGCGGGCCCCCGACGGGCCGGCGACTGCACCGTCGGCCAACGTCACGATGTAACTGCCGGGGACAGTGGTCGCACCACCGGCCCCGAGGATCGCGCCGGTCGTATCCGACCCGCTGGCAGTGGCAGTGGCAGTGGCAGTGGCAGTGGCCGGGCCGGCCAGCGCCGTGGCAACCACGGTCGCGGTGGTGAACACCGCCAGCACGGCCCGCACCCGTCGACCTCGGTACGCAGGCGTCATCATCCAGGGAAACCTCATACCAGCCCCTCCCTTGGTCCCAGCACCACATCCCGTCCACCACTGCGGGAATGCATGGGAATTTGTTTCCGGATCCTATCGCCGAATTGACGGACGATCGGCAGGGAAAGAGGCTCAACACATCGTCATCCGTCATTTTCTCGTGGATGACAAATCGCGGCTGGGAGGTATCAGGCAGGAACGCCCGACCCGGCTTGGGCGGCCGGGCGTTCCTGCCGGTCAGCCGGCGGTGAGCGCCCGGTGCAGGCGGCGCGCCTCGGTCACCATCCGGCTCGTCCCGCCCCGCCCCGCCAGCTCAGCCAGCCCTGCGATGTCGATCCGCACACCGGTGGTGGTGGCCGTCTCCGTGGCCAGGGTCAGCAGGTCCGGCAGGCCCCGTGGCGCGGCGGCGAGGATCGGCGGCAACGCCGCAGCCAGCAGCCGCCACACGGTCAACGGCGCGCCGGCCGCGGCGGCGTCGCGCAGCGGCTCGATCGCCCGAGTCAGCTTCACCGCCTGTCCGGCGACCAGTGTGCCGAACTGTGCGCCCACCCCGGCGGCGTCGAGCCGGCCGGTGGCGGCCAGGCCGAGCAGAGCGTCCAGCGCGGCGACCCGGTCGGCACCGTGACGGGCGCCGAGGCCGTAGGCCAGGGCGAGGTCGACGGCCACCCCGCCGGGGCCGTCGCACTCGGCGAGCAGTGGTAGCACCGCGACGCCATCGCGCTGGTCCATGTCGGCCGTGGCGGCCACCTCCGCCAGGGCGTACGCGGCGACCACCCCCGGGTGGTGGGGCAGGACCGACGGCCAGTGTCTCGTCCAGCCAAAGTACTGCGTGCCCATCGGTGCCGGGTCGGCGGTCAGCAGGCCGTACCGGTCGTCGTACCCGACCGGCGGGCGCAGCTCGACCATGACCCGCTGGGCCGGGAGTTGGTCGTACTCCCAGTCGTAGCCGTTCTTGCGGGCCCGCCGTTGCAGTGCCGTGACCCGCATGACCGGCTGGGGCAGCCCACCGGAGCGCAGCCAGGCCGCGAGGCGGTCACCTCCCGGGGTGCGCAACGCCTCGGCCTTGCCGGCGAGCGCGTCGTCGGTGCCGGGAGGCAGCCGCAGCAGGGCCTGGGTGAGGTCCCAGTGCCACGGGGTACGGTCGGCACGTTCGGTGAGCCGTTCCAGCAGCACAAGCGGGTCGAGGGCACCGTTGGCCGAGGTGGGCGCCGCAAGCAGCCCGGGGTGGCCCGGCTCGCCGAGGCGGTGGCCGATCTCGGCGAGCCGGACCCGCAGCAGGGCATGCGGCGGCGGCACCCGGGGGTCGGTGGTGACCAGCTCGCTCTGCGACGCCGACCGGTTGGTACGACGCACGGCGGCGAGCAGTGCGCTCCACCGACCACGCCGCCCGGCTTCCGGGCGGGGCGCACCGGCGGCTTCCAGGAGGTCACTGACGAGGCCGCACAGGCAGCACGGGTCCCAGCGGTGCTCGCTCGCCCAGGACCAGTGCCGGCGGGCGAGGACCGGGGCGAGCGCGGCCCGGACCCGGTCGCCGTCGGTGGCGGTGAGCCGGACCAGACCGTCGAGGATGCGGTCCAGCGGCTCGCCCCGGCTCTCCGTGCCGAGCAGCGCGGCGACCTCCTCGGCGAGTTCGTCGATGTCGGTGATCGGCGCGGGGGCGGCCGGTGACGGGCCCGGATGCAGCAGTTCGTCGCCGCGTGGCGCGGTGACCACCGGTCCGGTATCGGCTGCGGTGGGGTCGAACCCGTGCCGTCCGGCGAGGGCGGCCGCGCGTTCGCGGAGGTCGACGGCGGGGTGCTCGCCGGCGATGGCGATCACCTCGGCAATCTCCACTGCCCGGTCCCGGTGCCGTCGGGCGAGCCGGTCGAGCCAGGTGAGCTGGCCGCGCACCAACGCCTTGTCGGGGCGGACGAGCACCTCACGGGAGGTGTCGAGCACCGCGTCCAGTTCCAGGTCGGGCAGTTCACGCAGGGCCTTCTGGGCCATGGTCGCCACGGTGGCCGGCGCGTCGGCGAGCAGCCGCAGGTAGTCGGTGGCCCGGGCGGCGACCTCGTCGGCGGTCGGCTGGAGCTGGTCGAGCAGGGTGGCGAAGGCGCGCAGCGCCGACTGGCGGTCGCCACGCAGCAGCCGGCCGACCGCGCCGTCGATCAGCGTCGCGCGTTCGATCACACCCTCGGCGGCGAGCTGCGCCAGCGCGGTCGGCAGCACGTGCCGGTGCCGGTTCTCCCAGTCGGTGACGACCTCGTCGAACATCATCGGCACGCCAAGGCCGTCGATCTCGAAGAGCCGGGGCAGCAGGGCCGGCAGGAGCGGGTCGACCCGCAGCCGGTCGATCAGCGGTACCGGCACGCCGCGCCGCTGCTGGTCGGGCCGCGACAGCGACTGCACCCACAGCTCAACGAACCGGTCCCCCGTCGGTGGCTCGGCCTCGGCGGGCAGCAGGGCCGCGACGAACCGCCACTGCTCGACCCAGGTGTCGCGGTGCAGCTTGGCGGCCATCCGGTGGGCGAGATCGGGAAGCCAGGTGATGCCGCGTTCCTCGGCGACCCTGGTCACGAGCGTCGCCGCCCGCGCGCCGTCCACGGTGACGGAGCGGCGGGTGAGGATCGCGGCGGCCTGCGCGGCGGTGGGCAGGCAGCCGACCACGGCGACGGCCAGGGCGGTGCCCTTGCCGACGCCCCACCAAATGGACCCCTGGGCCTTGAACCAGTCGGTCAGCTCGACGCCGACGGCGCGCCGCCGCTCTTCGGGCAGCCCGGCCAACGCATCGGCGATCGGCTCGGCCGACCCGCCGGTGACCAGGTCGAACAGGTCGCTGGTGCCGCCGGCCGCCAGCTCCCACCGGCGCCGGACCGTGGTCTTCACACCAGCTCCCGGACGTCGGCGGTGGCCATCCGGGTGGCGAGCGCGTGTTTGCACGGCCCGCGCTGCCCCCGGTGTTTGGCCCACCAGGGGCAGGTGCAGGTGAGGCCGCCGTCGGGCAGGCTACGGACCCGGTACACCTCGCCGCCGCTGCGTACCGTGGCCCCGGCGTCGTCCCGTTCGACGGCCCCGGCCTCCAGCAGCGCCCGCGCGCCGACCAGACGGGGGTTGTCCCGCTCGGCCCGACCCGCGTCGTACGGCATGACGCGGTGGAAGTAGGCGGCCTCGGACACGTCGTAGCCGACCCGTCCGGCGGTGCCGAGCTGGGCCAGCGCGCCCCGGACCCGGCCGGCGTCGATGCCGGCGGAGGAGGCCAGGGCGTCGACGTCGATGGTCGGATCCCAGGCGAGCAGGGCGGAGATCAGGTCCGCGTCGTCGGCCACGTCGTCGCCGGCCAGAGCGGTCAGCGCCGCGCCCTCGCCGGAGAAACCCCGGTAGGGCTCGGGTGAGAGGGTGAGCGACAGCCGCAGCGCCCCCGTGTCCAGCTCCCAGGTGCTGGGCACCGGGGCGGAACCAGCCGCGACGGTCGGCCCGTAGACCCGCAGGGTCCGGGCGAAGCGCAGCATCCCGCGCAGGGCGGCCAGTCGGCCGGGGCCGGCCAGGCACACCGCGCCGGGGACGGGCCGGGAGGTCAGCCGCAGCGAGCGCCCGGCCGGAACCGCCCAGAGCACCGACCGGTCGTTCGTGGCCGGCAGCCGGCGCAGGAACGCCGCGGCCTCGGTCGCCGGGATCTCCGCCCGGGGTTCGAACGCGGCGGCCAGCACCTGCACCTCGGCGAAGCCGCGCAGCCACCGTACGGGCAGCGGCACCTTCTTCTCCACGACCGCGCCATCCATGGTGGATACGGTCAGGTCGTCGGGGCCGACCGACAGGTGCAGCGGGTCGAGGCCGCCGACCCGGGCGAGTGACTGGCGCAGCGGGTTGTTGACGTCGACGTTGGTGGTGCCGTGCTCCACCACGTCGCCGTCGAGCCCGTCGGGCAGCGCGTCGAGGCGGGCGTAGACGCCGCAGCAGCCGGAGAACGACTCGAACCGGAGCCGGTCCCGGCTGCCGGTGACCACCGGGTCGAGGCTGGCCGGGCTGACCGGCCGGAAGTAGCGGGTGCGGGCAACCTCGGCCACGGCGAGCAACCCGACGGCTGCTGCCTGCGGCGTGGTGAGGAATCCGGTGAAGAACCGGGGGTTCGGCGCGGGGCCGCCGCTGGTCTGCAGGGCGAGGCCGTCCGGTCGCAGGGCGGAGGATCCGAGGTATCGGTACGTCTGTTGGGCGCTCACGGGTCGGGACAGTACAAGAATCCTCCGACAGCTACGTCTGGCGCGCGGACCCCGCCGCGCACTCCGGCGCCGAACGCGGTGTACACGACGAGCAGGATCGAGCCCCGGTCGACCAGGCCGAGCACGCGCCTGCGCCGCTGCATCCACTCCCCGATCCAGGGGCGCCGTGCCTGCCCGGCCGCGAACGGTTCCCTGGTAGAGCTCGGGCGTCAGCACGGTGGGCCGGAGGAGCTGGGCTGCGAACGCCAGCAGCGCACCGCGGCCGCCACCGTGGTCGCCGCCGACGCGACGGTGGCGCCGACGCCCCGGGCCGGCAGCACCGTGGCGACGAGCACGGTCGCCAGCAACGCGACGATGTACGGATCCACAGTCAGCCAACTCGGCCAGCGCAGGGTCACGGTGCCCTCCATCGGCAGGGTTGAGATGCGGGGTACGGCCGGAGAGCGGTTACGGCAACGCCGACGCCCTCGTCGCGTACACGACGAGGGCGTCGACCCGGAGGGAGCGTCGATGGTCCGTCCCCGGAGCACCACGTGTGCCGACGGCGGTCACCGCCTCAGAAGCGACCCCAGTCGTCGGCGGCGGCCCGCCACACGTCGATGTTGCGCGGGTCGAGGACCATCCGGCGGGGGCGGTGGGTTTCGTGCTCCTCGGGGGTGAAGACGCGGTGACCGTCGCAGAGTTCGTAGCGCGGGCCGTGCTTCGGGTCGTACAGGTAGAAGACGATCGACGTCGACGCGGAGTGGTTGACCATGTCCGAGGCGATCGGCACCTGCTTGTACAGGGCCCGTGCCCGGCCCCGCATCACGTGGTCGAAGCTCTTCATCATGAAGCAGAGGTGCGCGACGTAGTGCTCCTCGTTGCGCTGCAGGGCGAGGCTGTGGTGGTAGCGGTCCTCGCCCCGCAGGAAGACGGTGACGTCACCGACGTAGTCCGACGGCAGGAAGCCGAGCACCTTGGTGTAGAACTCGACGGTCTCGTCGTACTTGTTCGTCGCCAGGAACGGGTGGACGAGGTCGAGCGGGCGAAGCTCGATCAGCGGCGGTTCGGCGTACTCGACGAACTCGGTGAACAGCTCGACGATGAGGCCGTTGGGGTCACGGACACCGAATCCCCGCTCGCACAGCCCCTTCATCCGGTCGTGCAGCGGGATGATCTCGTGGCCGGCCGCGGTGATCCGCTCGCGCAGGTCGTCGAGGACGGCGTCGGACTCGACGCTGAAGCCGACCGCCTCGGTGCGGGACTCGGTCAGGCTGGGGTCGCTGACCAGTGGGGTGGTGGTGCCGCCGGCACCACCACCCTCCGTCGGTACGACGGTCAGCCGGCCGGTACGACCGCCGGCGCCTTGCGGAAGTTCCGGCCACTGCCGTCGGGGATGTAGTTGTTCTCCACGTTGCCCGCCGAGTCCACTGAGAACCAGTGCACCGTGGTCCCCGCCGGAACGGTCAGCGTCTCCCCGCCCTCGCGGATGCCGGCGGAACCGTAGAGGGTCGACGAGTAGGTGGGCGTACCGCCGTCAAGGGTGTAGAAGACCGCGGCCGGCTCGGTGGTCGCAATGGTCACGTCGACCATGCCCGGTGCCGCAGCCGGGGTGACGGTGAGGCCGCTCTCCGGTCGGGTCCGGTCCTTGGCGAAGTCGCGGGCCACCCGCATCATCTCCACCAGGCCGTTGGCGAACTCCATGGTCTCCTCGTGGGCCTCCTCCCACTCCGGTTGGAAGGAGGTGCCGACCTCGAAGTTCCAGGCGTAGATGCCGTACCGGTACCAGAGCATGTCCCCGGAGTTGCCGGCCGCGGAGTAGAGCACGTCGGAGATCGGGCCGGTACGCGCCGGGGTGACCGCCATGTTGCGGTGCCGCTTGATGGCGGTCAGGATCCGGGAGGAGGCACCCCAGAACGCCGACTCCTCGGCGAGCGTGGGGCGCGGCGCGGAGAGCCGGCCGGGCAGGGCGTACGCGCCGGGCGACCACATGAAGTAGTTGCCGGACGAGTGCAGGTTCATCGAGAACCTGACGTTGGGGCGTGCGGCCAGCCAGTCGAGGTTGCGGTTCTCCGGCTCGGACAGTTCACTCGGTCCGGCGTAGGTGCCGCTGGTGCAGCTGGTGGAGGCGCCGGAGTAGCCGTCGAAGAGGCTGTACTCGGTGTAGTTGCGGTTGTTGTCCACACCCCACGAGTTGCGGCCGAGGAAGTCGGCGGAACCGGTGAGCGGGCAGTGGTTGGTCATGTTCTTGCGCTGGGAGTTGAAGTCGTAGAACGAGTAGTGCCCGCCGTCGGGGTTGATCGACGGTGCGATCCAGATGTCGAGGTTGTTCAGCAGTTGCTTGGTCTGCCCGTCGTGGGCGTAGTTGCGCAGCAGACGCTCGGCGGTCTCGATGGTGACCAGTGGGGGCACCCATTCGCGGGCGTGTTCCTGGGCGTAGGCGAGAACACCGAGCTTGGAGCCGTCGCGGTGTTTGCCGATCCGGATGGCGTACACCGGGTGCGGGTCGCGGGACACGCCGGCCGGTGCGCTCAGTCCGTCGCTCAGGGCGGTCGGTGCCGCCGGGGCGACCACCCCGGTGCCGGCGCTGCCCCGGTAGGTGTACGCGCGGACCAGTGACCCGGCCCCGGCGTTGAGTGCCGCGACGACCTGCGCCGCGGTGCTGGTGACCGCACCGGTACCGTCGGTGGCGAGGCCCACCCGGACGGCCTTGCCGGTCACGGTCACCGACAGGGCGGCGTCCGCGGTGCCGGGGTCGGCGAGTTCCACGGTGAGGTCGTTGCCGCCCTGGTGTCCCCAGGCCAGGGAGTCCAGCGCGACCCGGCTGGCGGTCGCGGTACCGAGGACGGCCTGGGCGTGGCGCCGGTACCCGTTCGTCCGGTACGGCAGCTCGACGATCTCAGCCAGGTCGGGGAACTCGGCGGCGAGTTGGTGGATGCGCCCGTACAGCTCGGTCGGGGTCAGGTAGCTGGTGACGAAGTCCTTCTGGTAGCCGGGCACCTCCGGGTCGGTGCCGGGGGTGGGCAGCCACTCCTGGACCTTCGCGACGGCGACGTCGCCGCTGGGGCTGGTGATCCGGATGTGGTCGGGGCGGGTGGTGACCGTGGCGGCACCCCGGTGGTAGAGGTACACGCCGGCGTCGACGAACCGGCTGATGGTCTGCGTGCCGCCGGAGCCGATCGCGGTACCCGGGCCGCTGTCCCGTTCGACGGTGAGCGCGGTGGTGGCGTTCTGGCCCTGTGCCCACTTCGCCTCGACGGAAAGCACCTGGCTGGTACCGGAGGTGTAGTAGTCGGCGCGGATGATCCTGATGTCGGAGGCGGTCGCCACCGACGCGGTGAACTGCTGGTTGTCGGCGGCGTGGGCGGCGATGGTGGCCTCGCGTTCGGCGACGCGGGCCTGCGCGTCGTCGGGGCGGTGCAGCACCCGGCCGAGGCGGAAGCCGGCCGCGGTCAGGGCGGCGGCCTCGCCGGGGGTGACCACGGCGTGCGCCACCACGCCGGTCTCCGAGCGCGAGACGTGGTGGTCGAGGTCGACGCCGGTGGCGACCAGCGCGTCCAGTTGCGCGGTGCCGGCGAGCAGTACCTCGACGACGCTGGCCTGCTCGCCGGTGTCCCGGACGAGGTCGGCGGTGGGTACCACCGCTTCCGGCACGGTGGCCGAGGCCGGGCTGATCAGCAGCGCGACGGCGGTTGCGGCGGCCAGGACGGTGGGAACGGGGAGCCGGCGTCGCCACCGGGGAGCTGAGGAGTCGGTCATCGCGATGGTCGCCCTTCTGCTGTCCGGCGCGCCGCATTGGACGGTGGCACTGGTGCCGGTGTGGCGGGTTTCGTCGGCCGCCAATGGGCGCCCGGACCGGCCCGTGCCCCATCCTCAACGTGGCCATAGTCCAAAGTCAATTCCCTGGTAGAGCCCGGAAAGGACAGGGCCCGACCCCGGGTCACCGATCCGGCGGTGGCCGCCGACGACGGTCCCGGCCGCCGACGTGCCGGCCCCACCCGAATCGGCGATGCCGAGAACTTCTCAGGTAGCCGGGAACCAGAACGGGCTGAACCCCGACTACTGGGCATGCGGGCAATCGACGTAGCGCACGCCGGTGATGTCGGTGCGTGACAATCCGAGGGATGCTCGACCGGCTGGACAGCCGCCTGTTGCGGCTACCGGATCCGGCGACGATCCGACGCTGGACGGCCGGGGCGATGGCTGCGCGGGGCCACCCGCAGCCGGGCGACCCGGCCGGGGACCGGGCCGGGACCGGCCACGTGACCGGCGGCTGCCGCTGCGGCCACCGGGCGGCCGGTGGGGTACGGGTGCCGCACGCCGCACCGCCACCGCCAGCGGGGAACCGACCGTCCCGGTGCTGGTCGTCGGCGGCGGACCGGTCGGACTGAGTCTGGCCATCCGGCTCGCCCAGCTCGGCGTACCGGCCACCCTGGTCGAACGGCACCCGGACACCGCAGCGTTCCCCAAGGGCCGGGCGCTGAGCATCCGCACCATGGAGATCTACCGCTCCTGGGGCCTGGAGGCCGAGATCACCGCCGCCGGCCTGCCCCGGGAGCACCTGGCCTTCTTCACCGGCCGTACCCTCATCGACCCCGACGGCACGCGGATCGCGACCGACCCCGCGTCCCGGCCCCCGGTGCCCAGTCCCACCTACACGCTGCTGTGCTCCCAGGACCGTCTGGAACCCCTGCTCCGCGCCCACGCCGAACGGCTCAATCCCGGACGGATCCGGTTCGGTACCGCCCTGGCCGACCTCGCCATCGACGCCGAGGGCGTCACCGCTGCCGTGGCCTGCGGCGGGCAACGGGAGCGGATCCGAGCCCGGTACCTGGTCGCGGCCGACGGCGCGACCAGCGGAATCCGCGCCCGGCTGGGTATCCCCATGACCGGCCCCCGGGATGTCTCCCACAACCTGAACGTCCTCTTTGCTGCCGACCTCGACGCCCGGGTTGCCGACCGGCCGTGTGCCGTCTACACCGTCAGCCGCCCTGACCTGCACGGGACGTTCCTCGCCGTGGACAACCAGCGGCGCTGGCTGTTCAACCTGGTCGCCGACGGCGACGACCCCGGCCTCGACCGGCTCGACAACGCCGCCTGCATCCGGCTGATCCGCTCCGCCGCCGGGCTGCCGGACCTGCCGGTCACGCTCGTCGACCGGCAGGTGTGGCGCGCTGCGGCCCGGGTCGCCGACCGGTTCCGGCACGGACCGGTGTTGCTGGCCGGCGACGCGGCGCACATCACCACCCCCTACGGCGGGTTCGGCATGAACTGCGGCATCGCCGACGTCGACAACCTGGCCTGGAAACTCGCCGCCGTCCACCACGGTTGGGCTGCTCCCGGCCTGCTCGACACCTACCAACCGGAACGTCGCCCGGTCGCGCAGGCCAGCGCGCAGGAGAGCCACCGCCGGCTGCGTGACGCGATGGAGGCGCATCGCCGTGGTACTCCCCCACACGGCCGGCCCAGCGAGGGCCTGGTTCTCGGCTACCACTACGCCTCCACCGCCGTCGTGGCCGACGGCACCCCACCACCGGGGGGTGACCGGGTGGCCGACTACACCCCCACCGCCCGACCCGGACACCGGCTCCCGCACACCTGGCTCGACCCGGAACGCACCCGCTCCACACTGGACCTGGTCAGCGGTACCGGGTACACGATGCTGGCCGCACCGGGGGCCGACGTCTGGGCCCACTCGGCAGCCAGCGTCGCCCGGGTGACGGGTCTCCCGTTGACCTGTCACGCCCTCGACGCGGTACTGCCGCCGCCGGAGCTGACGTCCTACCTGGATCAGTGCGGCCTGCACGACGACGGAGTGCTGCTGGTACGCCCCGACGGCCACGTCGCCTGGCGCGGCCAGTCGACGGTGACCGTCGACCCGGTGGAGGTGCTGCGGCAGCTGAGTGGTCCGCGCCGACCCGTGTCGGGGCGTGGTAACGGACCAGGGAGGTGACAGGTGAGCGACGACGCGGAAATCACCACGTGGGCGCTGGCCGCCGGGCGGGGTGACCGTGACGCGGCCTCCCGGTTCATCCGGGCGACCCAGTCCCAGGTGTGGCGTTTCGTCGGTGCCCTGATCGGCCCGGCCGACGCCGACGACCTGACGCAGGAGACGTACCTGCGGGCGATGCGGTCGCTGCCGTCGTTCGCCGCCCGTTCGTCGGCGCTGACCTGGCTGCTCGGCATCGCCCGGCACGTCGCGGTCGACCACATCCGGGCCACCGCGGCCCGCCCACGGACCGTGCCGCTGTCCGACCGGCACGACCTGCCGGACGTCCAGCACAGCGGCTTCGACGGTACGGTCGCACTCGAACAGCTCCTGCGCGACATCGAACCGGACCGGCGGGTGGCCTTCGTCGCCACCCAGGTTGTCGGACTGTCCTATGCCGAAGCCGCTGAGGTGTGCGGCTGCCCGGTCGGCACGATCCGGTCCCGGGTCGCCCGGGCCCGGGAGGACCTCGTCGCCGCCGTCAACGGTCACACCCGGCCCGCGCCACGGCGGGGCCGCTTCGCCGGGTGACCGATCGGCCATCAGCGATTTCCCGGCCGACGTCAACGGACGTGACCCGACCGGTGCCGGCCGCCGACCACGACCGTACGGCGCCGGCTCACCCTCTACATTCGAGCAGTGGCCGAGTTGCTCTACTTCGCGAACCCACCCAACCAGGGCCAGCGGCGGGCCCAAACTCAATTCCGCAAACCCGGGCCCGCCGCCTCGACCTGCCGGGCCATGTTCAGTCCCCGACCCGGCGGAATGAGCCACCGGAAATCGGAGATAATCGACTCACGGCCTCGTGCGGAGTGGCGACCGTCCGGCTGAACGGCTGCCATGCCCCGCCCACATACTCAGCCACCGCGTAACAGGTCGGCACCCCCGTTCGGAAAAAGTGGACGGTGGCGACGCTGTCGACGTACATGTCGGCGGGCACCCCGGATCACCGCACCCGGCAGCCACTCACCGTCACCAACAACACGGAATTCTGTTATGAAACAATCCGAAGCGCCAGGCTTGCATGCCGGGTTTATTTCCCGAAGTCAAGGCGGGCAATCAGACGTCCCGGATCCCGATGACCGTTGCCGAGCAGTCGAACGACAAGCTGCGGCGCCGGCATTCTTACCACTATTCACGCATGGTTCTCGACTCGTTAGGAGTGGGCGTAACCCGCCGGGGATAGCGTGCTCGTGCGTTGCCGAAATAGTGGAAGGAAATCCATGACAGAGCACATCGATCCAGGTCTGGCCCGACGCGGCTTCCTCACGCGTGGTCTCGTGACCGCAGCCGCACTCACCGCGCTCGGCCCCCTGGAAGCCCTCGGTGCGCGTACCGCTGGTGCGGCACCGATGAGCAAGCGCCCGTCCAGCCCTGACTACGGTCCGCTCTACCCAACCAAGGACCACACCACCGGGCTGGAGTTGCTGGCCCTGCCCAAGGGCTTCGAGTACATCAGCTACGGCTGGACCGGCGACCTGATGTCGGACGGCGTGGCGACCCCGGGTGCGCACGACGGGATGGCCGCGTTCTCCCGCCCGGACGGCAAGATCGCGCTGGTCCGCAACCACGAGCGCGGCGGCTACACCGGTGCGTTCACCACACCGGCGTACAACCCGGCGGCCAGTGGTGGCACCTCCAACCTGGTGTTCGACCCCAAGGAAGGCAGGTTCCTCGAGTCCTGGGGCAGCCTGTCCGGCACGATCCGCAACTGCGCTGGCGGACCGACGCCCTGGGGCACCTGGCTGACCTGCGAGGAAACCACCGAGATCGCCCCGGACGGCACCCGCCACGGGTACGTCTTCGAGGTCCCCTACGACCGCAAGGGTGACCCCCGCCCCATCAAGGCGATGGGACGGTTCAGCCACGAAGCGGTCGCGGTTGACCCGCGTACCGGAATCGTCTACCTGACCGAGGACGCCACCCCGTCCGGGTTCTACCGCTACCTGCCCAACAAGGTGGGCGAGTTGTCCGCAGGCGGCGAACTGCAGATGCTCGTCGTGCAGACCCCGGACGGATCGTCGTACTCGACCTACGCCGACGGCACCGGCGTGGAGTACCGGACCTCCTGGGTCACGGTGCCCAACCCCGACTACTCCCCGGGCGAAACCCGTCCAGCAGTGCAGGGCGCCGCACTCGGCGCCGCCGTGTTCAAGCGGCTCGAGGGCGCCTGGTACGGCAACGACCGGGTCTACATCGTGTCCACCAGCGGTGGGCCGAAGGGCCAGGGCCAGGTCTTCGATTACGACCCGCAGACCGAGACGATGCGGGTACTCTTCGCGTCGCCGGATGCCACCGTGCTGAACAACCCCGACAACATCTGTGTCAGCCCACGCGGTGGCATCGTCCTCTGCGAGGACGGCAGCGAGGGCGAGTACCTGCACGGCCTGACCACCGACGGCGAGATCTTCCCGTTCGCGCTGAATCAGGTCGTGATCCCGGCCGGCGGGGTCCCTGGCAAGTCGGTCGCCCCCGGCGACTACGCCGGCTCCGAGTGGGCCGGGTCGACCTTCGACCCGAAGAACGGAAACTGGATGTTCGCCAACGTGCAGAGCCCCGGTATCACGTTCGCCATCACCGGCCCCTGGCGGACCGGTTCGCTCTGATGCGCTGCTCCAGGCGCAGCGCCCGCAGGGGGCCGGCCTGCGGTTGTTGCCCGCAGGCGCGGGAACGGACACACACGATGTACCGCCCCGACCGGCGGTAGCCTGGGTCGATGTTCGAGGTCCTGGCGTTCCTCGCGGTTGCCGGATGCGTGGCCGCCATCGCTGGCGGGCCGGCGTGGCTGGGCTCCCGCGCTCGTCGCCGCGGCGTGGGAGGCGAGGTCATGGGGCCCTTCGAGGAAATCTGGCATCCCGCCGCGCCCCGGTACCGCGCCGAGATCCGGGTGCAGGAGCAACGCATGGCGCCAAGGCCATCGGCTGACGATCAGGAAGATCCGAGCCGGCGGGGCCACTGATCGTCCGGCCAGAAGCGTCAGGATCGACTCCCCGATCCTGACGCTTCTGCCGAACGCTTCTGCCGATCCGTGAGCCTTCGGACGTTGCCGCGGGGAGTCGGGCCATCGAGACCGGCGAGGATGTCCGCAAGCTTCTCTGCGGCGTGCAGCGTGCGGCGTCCGTCGCCGGCCGCACCGACCGGGCCGCCGGAGGCCGGTACCTCGCCGTGCTGCTGGCCGGTCTCGGCCTGCCATCCGAGGACGCGGACCAACAGACCAGCGGTTGATCTGGCACGCTGCGGACGGACACTCCGAACCGGCGGGAACCGGGAGCGGCGCCCGGCCGACTACCGGTACATGGGGTGTGAGCAGTGGCGGGAGATCCTGTCGGCGCAACTCGACGGTGAGGAGACCCGTGCCGAGCGGGCAGCCGCCGACACCCACCTGGCCGGGTGTACGGCCTGCCGGCAGTGGTTCGACCGGGCGGCAGCGGTCACCCGCCGGGTACGCCTGTCCCCGGCCTCGCCGGGCGTCGACCTCACCGACAGCATCCTGGCCACCATGCCGCGACCGACGGCCAGCCGGGTACGGGACCGGCTGATCGTCGGCCTGCGCGGCGCCCTGGGACTCGTCGGTGCGCTGCAACTGGTCCTGGGCCTGGCCCAGATCGGCCGGGGTCCGGCTGCGGCCCACGTCCACGCCGGCAGCGGAGTGCTCGCCAGCGGTCATCTGTGGCACGAGGCCGCCGCCTGGAACGTCGCGGTCGGCGCGGGTTTCCTGTTCGTCGCCGCCCGCCGTACCGCCCCGACCGGGCTGCTACCCACCCTGAGCACCTTCGTCGGCACGCTCGTACTGCTGTCGGTCAACGACCTGGTCACGGGCCGCGTGGCACCGGACCGTCTGGTCAGCCACGGTTTCCTGCTCGCCGGCTATGCGGTCGTCGTCGCCCTGTCCCGGCTGCGCTCCCCCCGGCTCGACGGGCCGTCGGGCCGCAGCCGCCCGAAGACGCCTGGCTGGCGGCTGCCCGACGATGCGGAGGTCGAGGCGCCGACGCTGCGGCTGCTGCCGCCGCACCCCGGTTCCGCCCGCGTCCATGACCGGTGGGCGGCCTGACCGCCGGCCGGGATGAAGAAGGGACCAACTACGGCGCCGAGCGCGGGAGGGAGGCAACCACTGCCGGCTTCAGTCGTCGTCCCCGGTGTCGCTGCGCCGACCGGTACGGCTCCGACGGGCAGCGACGACGGCCGCGAAACTGAGCACCGCAGCGGCCAACTGCAACATGCCGCCGGCCAGATCGGCCACGGTGGAGATGAGGGTGGTGTCAGGGACGGGATCCATCGGACCTCCAGGGTCAGCCCCCGCCGTCCGCCCGGTGCGGATGGCCTCCCCCAGGCCGACGGGTGTTGTCCCATGGGCACCACCGTGAGTATGGCATGTGTGGGGCCACCGTCGCACCGGCTGGTTCAATAGTGATCATGACCGACGTCGCGCAAATGTGGATCACCGCAGTCCCCCCGTTCGGGGAGGACGACGTCGGTGTTCTGGTCGGGATCGACATCCGGTCCGATGATCCCGGCCAACGCCTGGTCGCCGTACTGATGAACCGGGGTCACGAGGGTGAGGAGGGGGTCTTCTACCTCCTGCCGGACGACCTGTCCGCCCGCTACGAGCGGACCGGCGACCGGCTCGCCGTCCGCCTGCTGGCCCGGCCCGAGGTGGTCGACCAGGATCTGGCCGGCCGGGACGACGCTCTGCGCGGGGCCGTGGCCGGCCTGCCCCGCGAGGCCGACGGCTGGATCAGCCTGCTGCGCCGCGAGATCGAGACGGACTTCGTACCCGACGCAGGACCCGACGGGAGGCAACCCGTACTTCTCATCGACCATGCGGGGCCGGCGCCGCTGGCGGAGTTGTTCGCCGCCTTCGCGCAGGGCGAGGCCAGTTTCGCGGTCGTCAACGCCTTTGCATGAGGACCGCCCGATCGGACCCGGTCGCGATCAGGGGTTCGGGTCGGCGCCGGCCGGACCGGTCGTCGCGTTCCGTACCAGTTCCTCAAGCTGGGCGGCGACGTCGTCGAACGGCCGGATGTCGCGTTGGGCGCGGCACATCGCGACCGCGCCCTCCACGCCGGCCACCACCAGCGTGGCCACCTGGCCGGCCTGTTCCGGCGTTGCGCCGTGCTCGCGTAGTGCGGTGGCGAGTTTCCGGTGCCAGGTGGTGAAGACCTGCGCGGCGGCGGCGGTCGCCTCGTCGCTGTCGTCGGATGGTTCCTCGATGGCGACGGCCAGGACGACGCAGCCGGCGCGGAAGTCGTTGTCGATCACGGTCTGCCGCCACAGGGCCAGGAACGCGCGAAGTGCGGCGGCCGGACCAGCGTGGAGTTCCCGGTCGATGATCTCGGAGACCCGGTGGCCGGCATGGTGGATCGCTTCGGCGGCCAGTTGCTGTTTGCCCCGGGGGAAGTAGTGGTAGGTCGATCCGAGTGGGGCGCCGGAGTGCCCGGCGAGGTCTCGGATGGTGCTGCCGGCCAGTCCCCGGCGTCGGATCAGGTCGGCGGCGCCGGCCACGATCCGCTGCCGGGATGCTGCGCTGTCTCGGGCCACTCCCGCTCTCCCTCTTGTTCATGGCGCTCGCCATAACCTAACCTGACCACGTTCTATAACGCACGTTATAACGATGGTCGCGTCGAGGAGAGGGCCCATGCCGAAGATCCAGCTCACCGTCCCCCAGGGGGCACTGACCCCCGAGGGCCGGGCCGGCATCCAGAACGAACTCGCCATGATCCTGCTGCGCTGGGAAGGAGCGCCCGACACCGAGTTCGTCCGGTCCATCGCCTGGAGCTACCTGCACGAACTGCCACCCGGTGCGCAGATCACCGCGCAGGACGACCAGCCCCGCTTCCTGGTCGAGGCCACCGTCCCCGCAGGCGCCCTGTCCGAGCGGCGCAAGGCCGGGCTGGTCGCCGACGCCACGGCGGCGGTGCTCGGCGCGGCCGGCCTCACCGAGGCCGAGGCGATACGGGTGTGGGTGCTGATCCACGAGCAGCCCGAGGGCACCTGGGGCGCGGCCGGGCGGATCTTCCGCCGGGAGGACATCGTCGCTCTCGCCCGGCAGTCGGTCACCGGAGGCTGATCCCGGCGGCGGCCGGCCGCCTGACCGGTGCGGGCGGTCCGCAACGCCGGCTGGGGCCGGTGCTGCCCGGGCCGCGCTGACCAGCGCCGACCGGGGTTCTGGTCACCGGCACTGGCCGGGTCGAGGTCTGGAACGCCATCGGTGGTACCGCCACCAGGCCCGGCGCCGGCGCCGACTACTACCGTGACTGACCACCCTGTCCCGCCCGCCGGTCCACGCCCGCACCCGCCAGCGAGGACCGCCACGACTTCCCCATGCCTCCGGCCGGTCTCGTCCGGGGCAGGGTAGTCAGACGGACATCAGACCGTGCAGCACCCCGGGGGCGTGCGGGGTGAGCGACTTGTCGTCGGACGTCGGCCCGTACGACGTCACCGCCACCGGTACCCCGAGCGCGTCGGTCACCGCCCCCACCCGGTCCCGTGGCGGTGGACCGTCGTAACGGGGAACGGTGGTGGCCAGCCGGTGGGTGAGCGCCGCCTGCCGGTCGAGGTCACCGGCGGGACCGGGTTCCAGCCGGTCGGTCCAGTCGTACGCGTGGCAGAGCCGCAGACCCGGCGGCACCGCGTCGAGGTGGGTCAGCGCGATCCCGTCGACGCCACCGGCCACCTCCAACGCGTAGCGGTGCGCGACGGCGTCGAAGTGTCCGAAGCGCATCGCGCCCTGCCACCGGTTCGCCGGGTTGTGCGGGTCGGTCAGCGGCAACGTCGGATCCTCGGTCACCAGCGGTCCCGCGCCGTGCCGGGTGGTGAAGGCGCGGAGCACACCGAGCCGGACGGCCGAACCGGCGTGACCGGCCTCCGCCAGCAGCGTCTCCGCGTTGGCGAAGGTGGTGGTGCTCCAGGTCGTGTACGGGTGGAAGCCGTGCCATTCGTCGAGCAGTACGCCCTGCGCGCCCTCGAACACCACCGGTCCGGCGCACAGCAGCCCGTGCAGGTGCCCACCGTCCACGATGGGCACCCGGGCGGCGAAGGCGGTGAAGGCGTCCAGACACGCCTGCACCGGCGGTACCCCGGCCGTACCGGGGGCGTCGAGCGGTCCCAGCTCGGCGGTGAGCCGGTCCCGTAGCAGCGCGAGCTTCTCGGCCAGCACCGCCGGGACGAGGCAGTCGGCCACCCGGGGTGCGTCGTCCGGATGGGCCAGGGCGTAGGCCATGGTCTCGCCCACCCCCCGTCCACACGAACCGTGCCGGTCCGCGCCGCGTGCGGTCTCCCGGGCCTGGTTGGCCGCCCGGTGCCACGGCGTGGACAGCAGCGCGGCCGCGTCGACGGTCAACCGGTCGAACGCGTCGGTGACACCCACCGACGCCAGGTGGTCGGCCTCGACCACCAGCGCCAGCGGGTCGACCACCATGAACCGGGACAGGTGGGTGCGCACACCCGGCCGGAAGGTACCGGCCCCGAACTGGGCGAAGGTGTGCCGGCGGCCGTCGGGCAGGACGACGGTGTGCGCGGCCTGGGCTCCCCCGTTGTACCGCACCACCGCCGTCATCGCCCGTCCGTCGATGCCCCGGGCGCAGAGCCAGTCGACGATCGTGCCCTTACCCGCGTCGCCGTACCCGAGGTCGGCCACGATCACGTGGGTCACAGTCGGGTGATCCGATCGGTGCCGCGGGGCTCGGGCAGGCGACCACCGGTGACGAGCCGGCCGGCGGCGTCGACCTTGGCCAGGGCCTTCGAGACGGTACGGGCTGCGGCCGAACCGACGTCGGCGAGGTCACGCAGACCGGTGTCGAGGTCGACGGCGTCCTCGCCGAGCCCCACGGTCAGGGCGATCGTCTCGCAGACCGCGTCGAGGTCGTCGATCTCGACGGTGTTCTGGCCGAGCAGGTCGCGCCAGAAGTCGAGCACCTTCTGACTGCCGGCGTAGCTCGATCCGGCGGGCAGCAGGTAGTAGACGTCGTACATCCGTTGTGCCTGCGCGACGACCTGCCGCAGCGGCAGGTCGTCGGCGAGCCCGTCGCCGATCACCTGGTTGACCTCGCGGGCCTTGACCCGGTTGTAGGCCAGTTCGTCGCCGATGATGAACAGGTAGCCGCGCCGGCCCCGCTTCTCGTAGCAGTCGATGGAGGTGTGGTGGGCCATGAAGTAGAGCGCCAGCTCGTAGGACTCGGTCTGTTGTCCGCCGCCGCCACCCTCCAGCACGATGCGGCCGAGGTCGTCGTCCATCCGGTTGTCCGACTCGAACTGGCCGACCTGCAACGGCACCCGGTCGCAGGTGGCGTCGCCGATCGCGCCGAACATGATCTGCGGGTCCCGGGCGTAGCCCTTGCGCTGCAGCAGCCCGAGCAGCTTCGGCAGCTTCTGTTGCAGCACCTTCGGTACGTTACGCATGGAACCGGTGACGTCGAAGAGCACCGCGATGGCCAGCGACTCGGGGTGTTCGGCCGAGTCGCGGCTCTCCCGGTGGGCGTCACGCGGATCGAGGGCCGGGTGCACGGTGCGGGCGCCGCTGTCGCTGTAGGCGAAGGCGCTGGTGCCGGTGGACCGCCGGTAGCGGTCGGCGGCGTCGTAGACGTCGGTGGACCAGATTCCGCTTCCCATGGTTTACCTCCAAGGTGGGATCACAGGTGAAAGGGTCGGAAGGTTCGAGGGCCGTAGAGCCGTTCGAGTACGTCGTCGAGTTCGCCGAGCAGGCGCCAGGCGTCGTCGGGCCGGGATTTGAGCCGGGGCGTACGGCAGCCGGCGGCGAAGGCCTGTAGCGCCCTCGGAGCCCGGTCGCCCATGAGGGCCGCCATGCAGCTCGCGGCCATCGCGATGTCCGTACCCGGGCCGGGTGGACGCCGGTCGCGCACCTCGCTGGGGTACCAGTCGGCGTAGGCGGGGACGATGGCCGGCACGGTGTCACCGGTGTCGACGACCGAGTAGCACCAGTCGACCAGCACCACGCCGTGCGCGTCGGGTTCGATCAGCACGTGGTCGGGCAGCACCGCGCCGTGCACCACCCCGGCCCGGTGTGCGAGGCCGAGCGCGACCAGCAGCCGCCGCCACATCCAGGCGGCGTCGCGCGGGTCCAGGCCGTCGGGACGCCGGCGCATCACCTCCGTGAGGCTGTGCAGTCCGGGTACGGCGGCGAGCACACTCACCCGGTGCTCCGCGCCGGTCAGTTCGTCGCGGTGGCGGAACGACTCGACCAGTCGGGGCACGTAGGGCAGGTAGCGGGGATCGCCGTCGCGTGCGATGCGGCGCAGGGCGACCTGTTCACGCAGCATCAGGTCGTTGTTCGTCGGGTCTCGTGGCAGTTTGAGCAGCCTGTCGTCGTCCAGCCGGTACAGGTCGGCGAGGTCACCGGTGTAGGCGGGTTGACCGATGGTGTACCCGTTGACGGTCGCGGTCCCGTACGCCTGCCAGCGGGTGGTGAGGGTGACGAAGGCGGCGGTGGCCGCTTCGCGCTGCGTCTCGTCGGCGTGGGCGGTGCGGTCGGGGTGCAGCACGGCGGCGAGCTGCCGGTACCTGCGGTGGGGGTCGTCGCGGCCGAAGAGTTCGTCGTCGCTGCCGGCCCGGGTGACGAGGCGGATCGCGTCGGCGAGTCTCATCGTACGGTCTCCTCCCGGCTGGGGCGCAGCAGCGCCGGGTGCAGGAGCCGGGCGTCGCCGGCGCGGTAGAGCCGGGCCCGGGGACCGCCCTTGGCGCCGCCGTGCGCGGTGGTCTGCCCGGTGCATTCCACCAGGCCGGGTACGGAGAGCACCTTGCGGTGGAAGTTGCCGGGGTGCAGCGGGTGGCCCCAGACCGTCTCGTAGACGCCGCGCAGCTCGGCGATGGTGAATTCCTCGCCGACGAAGCGGGTGGCCAGCGGCGTGTACTCCAGTTTGGAGCGGGCGCGTTCGAGGCCGTCGGCGACGATCCGTTCGTGGTCGAAGGCGAGCTGCCGGCTCGCGAGCGCGGATACCGGGAGCCACTGCGCGTCGCTGGCGTCGCTGCCGGCCTGCGGTTCGGGCAGGTCGGGCGCGAATGCCAGGTGGGCGATGGAGACGATCCGCATCCGTGGGTCGCGGTCCGGGGTGCCGTAGCTGGCGAGCTGCTCGAGGTGCACCCGGCGCAGCTGTTCGCCGCCGAGGCCGGTCTCCTCGGCGAACTCGCGGCGGGCGGCGGCGGCGAGGTCCTCGTCGGGGCGGACGAAGCCGCCGGGCAGCGCCCAGAAGCCTTCGAAGGGTGGCTCGGCGCGCTGGATGAGCAGCAGGTGCAGGGAGCCGTCGCGAATGGTCAGTGCCACGACGTCGACGGTCACGGCGACCGCCGGGTAGTCACGCGGGTCGTACGCCCGCAGAAACTGCTCCTCCAACACCCGAGTCCTCCTCAACTTGAGTACAACTCATTATGAGAACAACCCTGGGGATCTGTCAACGGGGAGCGCGACCCGTGGTGCCGCGACAGGCACCGCGGCGGGTGCCGCCGCCGAGTAGCCGGATCGAGCCGGATCACCAGTGCCGCAGGCTTCGCCCTCGCGGGCCCGCCGCCTGGTCATCACGGGCCGCTGACCATCCGGTCGATCAGGCCGATCCGTCCGCGGTCTCCCACGGCACCGGCCGCAGGTGGCTGGCGCCGAGCAACCGGCAGAAGTTCCAGTAGTCATCGTCGGTGGCGTCGAGGTCGTCGAGCAGCAGCCGGGCCGGCGGAAACGCCGCTCGGCACGAAGTTGGGCCAGCCAGACCAGCCGGTCCCGGTCCGCCACCGCGTCGGTCGGCTCATCAAGGCTGCCCAGCGCCACCCGCAGCTGCTCGTAGTAGTTTTCCTCCTCGCCCTCCAGGACCGCGATCTCCTCCAGTTCGACCGTGACGTACTCGCCGGCACCGGCACGCACGCCATCGACAAGAAGCGCCGCGTGGTCGGCGAGTCGCCGGCCGAACAGTCGTTCGAGGGCCGGTACGGCGGCGCCGAGTTTGCGCCAGGGCGCGCTCGACCGGGGCGACCAGGGCGGTGGCGACGACCGTCTCGGCATGCCTGCCGGTACCCACCTCGAACGACCTGGTGTGCAGGTCGGCGGGACGGAACATCGCCAGCCAGAGCAGTGGTACGCAGTTGACGTCGGCGGCGAGGGTGTGCACCTTCGGCTCGTAGGCCGGATAGGCGAAGGCGGGGTAGATCCCGTCATACGGGCTGGCGCACAGATACGACGTGTTCGACATTCCACACAAGCTAGTGGCGGGGACTGACAGCGGACTGCGGCAGCAGGATCCGGGTGCGCGGCGCTGCCTTGCGTACCGCGGCGAGGAGCCTGTCGAGCCGGTCCTGATCGTTCCCCGTGACCGGGGGCGCGTTCTTCAGCTCCGTTTCGACGTTGTCCCAGTGCACCGGTACCACGGTGGCCGGCCGGTCGAGCGCGGCCAGCAGGCGCGGCACGTACTCGTGGGTGGCATCGGTGCTTGGCACCGCGAGCATCGCGACGTCGGGGGCCGGGCCGGCCTCGTCCCGCCAGATCAGGGCCAGCAGCCGGGTGATCTCCCGCGCGGTACTGGAGGTGGTGTGCTCGGGGTCGAAGACCCGCAGCGCCCGTATCCGCTCTTCGGGCAGGGTGGCGAAGATTCGGGCGAACTCGGCGGCGTCCCGCGCACCCACGTCGGCGAACATCGACTCCCGCACCTGCCGCGGCCCGCCGATCATCCGGGTACGGGTGAGCCCCAACTCTGCGGCGAGCAGCGGTACCACGTCCGGGCCGACGCGCATCAGCAGATCGGCGGCGGTGTTGTCGCCGGCACCGGCCGGTGAACCCACGGCCGGGCCGACGTGCTGGTTGTGTTCGTGGGTGACAGCGGCAGCTGACTACTCACCGCTGGCGAAGACGGAGGCCGGAGGAGGCCCGCAGGACCTCGCCACCCTCACCTGTCTGAAGATCAAGCCAGACGGGGGGCGGGAGGTACGGATTCAGCAAGCGTGCATACTGGCTCCGCGCCCGGGCGACGAACAGGGTGTGGGGCTCGTGAGGGTGCCCGCCCGAACAGCATTCGCCCCCGTTATCGGAGCGGGGCGCCGTTCCCAACGAAGCCTAGGGTGATCTCAGTGCCTGCCACAGTGAATGCCACGAAGACCCGAGCCGCACTGCGCACGTCGGCGCGCATCTCCCTGGAGATGCTACTGGTCCTGCTGATGACCGCAGTGGCGCTGTGGATCGTGGGCAAGATGTGGTCGGTTGTCTGGCCGCTCGTGATCGCCCTGCTCCTCACGACGCTGACCTGGCCTTTGGCGCGTTTCCTGCGCCGACACGGGTGGTGGCCCGCGCTGGCCGCGTCGACCGTGACCGTACTGTTCCTCCTCGTTGCCGCCGGAATCGTGGTGCTGATCGCGGTGCCGGTGGCGTCGCAGTCCGGCGAGCTGGCCGAAGGCGTGGTCGGCGGCATCCAGCAACTTCGCGAGTGGGCTTCCGGGCCGCCGCTGAACATCGGTGACGACGAAGTCACCCGTGCGCTCGACACTGCGGTGGCCCGCATCCAGGACAGCGTCGGCAGCATTGTCACCGCTGCGGTGACGGGGGTCGGGACCGTCGTCAACGGCTTGGTCACCGCCGTACTCGCGGTCTTCCTCATGTTCTTCTTCCTCAAGGACGGTCCGCGGTTCCTGCCCTGGCTGAGCCGCCAGCTACCCGGCCGCCTGTCCGCGGACGTTCCGGCCGTGGCCGCGCGTGCCTGGGACACCCTGGGCGCATTCGTACGGTCCCAGGCATTCGTCGGTCTGTTGGACGCTGTCCTCATCGGCATCGGCCTGTGGTTCGTGGGCGTGCCGCTGGTACTCCCCCTGGCGGTGCTGACCTTCGTGTCGGCGTTCGTGCCCATTGTGGGTGCGCTGTTCGCCGGTTTCGTCGCGGTGCTCATCGCGCTGGTGTCGAACGGCCCGACGGACGCGTTGATCGTGCTCGCCATCATCGTCGCGGTGCAGCAGCTCGAGGGCAACGTGTTCCAGCCCATGGTGCAGAGCCGCGGCCTCGGCCTGCACGCGGCGGTGATTCTGCTGGCGGTGACGCTCGGTGGCAGCCTGGCGGGCATCGTGGGTAGCCTGCTCGCCGTACCGGCCGCCGCCCTGGTCGCCGTGGTGTGGAACTACCTGCGCGAGCAGCTCAGCGACCCGCCTGAGCAGCCAAACACCGCCGAGCCGGACACCGGTGCAGCCGTCTCTGCGGAGGAGTCGGCCTGATCGCTGGCCGTCGCACCGCTCCCCCGTGCCAGGGAACACGTGCCGGCACGCCGTCACCTGCCGCGCTGGCTGCCGAGCGACGGGTGACCCTGCGATGATGATCGGGTGCCGCAGTCTGCCTCCCAACTTCTGACCAAGGCGCTTCACCTGCTCGACCGGGGCGAAACCGCGCGGGGGGAGGCCGTCCTGCGCGCGGCCGTGGTCTCGGCCGCTGAGGCGGCCGACGGTGTGACGATCGTGGCGGCCCTGTGCTGTCTGGGTGAGCTGCTGGCCGAGCAGGACCGGCGGGTGGAGGCTGTCGATGCGTTACGGTCGTGTCTCGCCGTACCGGTGTCGGAAGACCTGCAGGATGTCTGTGCCGCCGAACAGGCGCGGGCACGGCACCTCCTCGCCGGTATGACCTGACCGGCCCTCGGGTCGTCGGCGACTGGACCGATCATCGCCGTAGCCGCCGGCCCGTGGGGGCCGAGGGGTCCGGTGACCCGGCCCGCTCTCCGTCGTCGACCCGACCGACAACCGACGGCCCGTAAAAATCCTTCAGCAAGACAAGGCGAGATAAAGGGTATCGACATCCACGGTCACCTCGATATAGCCTGCCGCCATCGGAATGCATCGATCTCGCTGCCCTGTCTGCTGAAGGAGCGCCATGGCAACGCCACGTCCCATCCGCCTGCGTCGCCGACGGGTGCTCGTCATCCCGGCGCTGCTGACCGCCGCCACGCTGACCGCCACCGTCAAGCCCGACGCGGCGGCCGCCGCGCCGAAGGTCGAGTGCCTCGCCGATCTGCTTGGAGCGTCGTGATGGCAACGATCCCCTGGCTGGTGGACGTGCTACGGGGCGCAGGCGTCCAGGTCGTCGTCGAGGGTGACTGGCTCAACCGGATGCGTCCGGGCTCGTTCGACCCGATCGGCGTGCTGTGGCACCACACCGCAGCAACCTCCAGCGCCACCAACCCGCACCCCGCCCTGAACATCTGCATCAACGGCCGTTCCGACCTGCCCGGCCCGCTCTGCCAGGCCCTCGTCGACTACCACGGCGTCTTCCACGTCATCTCCGCCGGCCGGTGCAACCACGCCGGCACCAGCGGCGGCAGCGGACCGATCCCGGCCGGTGACGGCAACACCCTGATGATCGGCTGGGAGATCGACTACAACGGCGTCAGCCAGGAGATGACCACCGCCCAGTACAACGCGTCGATCGCTGCCACCGCCGCGGTGCTCGCCCGCCTGGGCCGCGACGCCAGCTACGCCCGTGGGCACCGGGAGACAAGCACCACCGGCAAGATCGACCCGTCGTTCATCGACCTGAACGTGATGCGCGCCGACGTGGCCGCCAAGATGTCCGGCGGAGGCACCCCGTGGAGCGCGGTGGTGGACAATGCCACCG
Source organism: Micromonospora sp. CPCC 206060 (assembly GCF_036906895.1). Classification (NCBI taxonomy): domain Bacteria; kingdom Bacillati; phylum Actinomycetota; class Actinomycetes; order Micromonosporales; family Micromonosporaceae; genus Micromonospora; species Micromonospora sp. CPCC 206060. The sequence goes on along the minus strand of NZ_JBAKHU010000042.1, from coordinate 2,160 downwards.
CCGGCCGGTTCACCGCCAGCGCCAACTGGGGCGTCTCGTCGTACTCCGGGCAGCGGTACGGGGGCGACTACCGCTACGCCAACCCGGTCGCCGCCAGCGACGCCGCCTGGTACAAGTTCAACGTTCCGGCAACCGCCGACTACCGGGTGGAGGCCTGGTGGCCCGCGAACTCCGGCTACAACAGCGCCACTCCGTACGTCATCGCCACCACCACCGGCAACCGCACGGTCTACGCCGATCAACGCACCAACGGCGGACAGTGGCGCACCCTCGGCACGTTCACGCTGCCGGCAGGCGGCGCCAACCGCGTGGCGGTCAGTCGGTGGAGTTCGGGCAGCGGTCTGATCATCGCCGACGCCATCCGCCTCACCCGGGTCTGAACCGACGAAGATCCGCTGCGGACTTTTCAACCACAGTGGACGTGACGGCCGCAGTCCAAACGGTTGGCCCACACACGTCGATCAGGCCCCGGTGCCGCCAGCCTGCGCCGGGGAAGGCTGGCGGTGTGCACCTGCCCGCGTCGTTTTCGTGCCACAGGACCGTTCTCTCACACCTCACACGGATATGGGGTTCCATCGGCGAAGCGTCCCATCGATGGTTCCTTCGGGCAGAGGGGGTGAGGACGTCGCCGACGCGTTCGGTCTCACCGCCGGTGAGCGGCGGATCCGGCTGACCGCTCGGCGCGGCCACGGTCTGCTTCTCGGCGGCCCGAACCGGACCGTGTTCGAGGTGGTGTCCTCCCCCACCGAGCATGGACTGGGTACGACGGATCCCGGGTCGCGGGGCGACGACGGCGGGCCGGCCTGAGCCACCATCGGGTTTCCACCCCGGTGCCCGGGTCCTCGACCCCAGGCACCGGTCGGTCGAGGGGCAACGGGACGGGCAGCGGGTGGCTACGATCCGTGCCGGCGGTGGCGGGCAGACCACCGACCGGTGAAGGAAGTGGTGACCGGTGTGCACGCTTGCGGTGCCGCCGCTGTTCGCAGCCCTGCGGGATGCCCGGACGGTGTTGATCGCAGGAGCGGGCGGCGGTTTCGACGTGTACGCGGGGCTGCCGTTGGCGCTGGCGTTGCAGGAGACAATTCATGTCACCCCGCAGGTCTAGAGTGCCTGCTGTGACTCGCTCTTCCGCCTCCCCACCGACCGACGCCGCCGCCCTGCTCGACGAGACCCGCCGGGCGACGGCCGCCGACCCACTCGACGCCGGGTACCTCGACGACCTCTGCCAGGAGATTGACAACCGGATCACCCGCGGTGACATGATCATCGGGATCCTGCCGATTCGGGCCTACGAGGTGCTGGTCCAGGGCCTGGCAACCGTCGCAGCGTCCGGCCGGCCGGACGCGTGGGTACGCCTGGGGCGGCGGCTGCTCGATCTCCCGGCCGGTCAGCCGGTGGTCCGGCCGACCCCGCAACCCTTTCCCACCGGTGACGACGAGATCCTCGACGCCGCCCTGAGCTGCTTCGCCGAGGCTGCCCGCCACGGCGTCCGTCAGGGCGCGTACTCGTTCGCCGCGACCAGCCGGCAGGCGGTGCACCGGGCCGGGCCGTACGCCCTGTCACTGCTGGCACCGTTGTGTGCCGACGACCCCACCGGGGAGGCCCGGTACTGGTCCGGCATCGTCCGGTACCTGCTGGGCGAGACCGATGCCGCCGTCGCCGCCCACCACCAGTCCGCTGCGGCCGGCAACGCCGACGCGATGTTCGAGTTGTCCGTTCTCTACGGCACCGGAGACGGCGTGCCGCGCGACGACGCGATGGCCCAGGAATGGCTGATCCGCGCGGCCGACCGGGACCACCCCCGTGCCCTCTACAACGTCGCCGCCGCACACGCCACCGGGCGCGGTTTCGCCAAGGACGAGGCCGCAGCCGCCGGCTACTACGAACGCGCGGCAAATGCCGGCAACCCACGGGCCGCAGCCACCCTGGGAGTCATGCATGTACTCGGCAGCGGCGTGCCCCGTGATCCGGCACAGGCCGCCCGGTGGTTCGACTGGGCCGAGGCGGGCGGGTTCGACGTCAACGGGTGGCTCGACCAGATCGGCCTGCAACGGCCGTCCTGATCGGAGGATGTCCGGGGGCCCTGGCTTGTGGCGTTAGGCCGCGTTTCGTAAGGCTCGGAGCCACTGGTCGATGATGGCGATGGTGACGGTGGCTTCG
>NZ_JBAKHU010000041.1:0-61467 GCF_036906895.1 Micromonospora sp. CPCC 206060 | reverse complement strand
GGACCTCACGTCCAGGCATGTCTCCTCCTCGTCCTCGCTGACGGCGTCCGCCCGCCCCGACCTCTCCGGTGGGACCGTCCCAACCTGTCCGGTGCGCACCGGGGCGACGGGTGGCGGTGGATCAGAGGCCGAGCAGCCGGTCGAGGAGGTCCCGGTAGCGGCGGACCACCATCCGGAGCTGTTCGGTGTCGTCCGACCCACTCTGCTGCCAGCCGTCCAGCTCGTTCCGGCGCGAGGCGAGCGCGCGGGCGACCGCCTCGATGGCGTCCCCGACCACCTCCCGGGCCTCACCGGCGGCGGCGCGGGGGTCGTCGACGAACCGGAGTTGGACCTCACGCCAGCGGTCGCGGTACTCCTGGGTGTCGGAGAGGAACGGGCCGCCCGTCCCGGCCGGGGTGGCCGTCCCGGCCGGAACGGAGTCCGTCGTTCCGGTCGCCGACCGGTGAGCTCCGGTTGCCACCGGGATGCTGTCGGGGTCGACCATCGCCGAGGTGGCGCTGCCGTACCCCGGGGCGTCGTCCACCGGGGCGACGTCCCGCTGCACCGCACGCGCGGGCGCGTTGAACCGGGCGGTCGCGTCCGGGTCGGCGGCGGGCGCGTTGAACCGGGCGGTGGCGTCCGGGTCGGCGGCGGTTGGGATGAACCGGGCGGTGGCGTCGGGGTCGGCGGCGGGCGGATTGAACCGGGCGGTGGCGTCCGGGTCCGGGTGGCCGGGCGCGTGGCGTCCGGTACCCGGGAGCGGATGCCCGGCCTCGGGATCCGCCTCCGCGCCGACCCGGCCGGCGATGCCGTCACCGGGCCGGGCGGTGTCCTCGCCGCGCGGGTCCCGCTCATCGGCCGCCCGGTCGCTGGCCATGGCGGACGCGGCCACCGCGCCGCCCACGGTGGTCGCCCCGAACGCGGTCGGCAGCGGTGCCGGCGGGTGGAAGTCCGGCTCACCCCGTCCGGTGGCGTTCGGCTGCCGCTCGACCCCGTCCGGGTCGAAGGAACCCCGCTCGTCCAGAGCGTCCTCGGGCAGCCGCTCGGCGTGCCCGTTGTCCCGGTGACCGGTGCCGCCCGCCCCGCCCGGTACGGGTACCGGCTCCGATTTGACCACCTCGGGGTGGTCCTGGGTCTTCCGTTCGTCATGCTGGCGCATCGCGGTCTCTCCTAGCGACTCGTGGCGTCCTGCGGGGTCTCGTCCGGGTGCTGCTGTACCGGCACCTCGCCGAGCAGGTCGGCGAAGAGTTCGCGGTAGTGCACGACGGCCTGGCGGAGTTCCTCCGTGCTGGCCTCCCCCCGCGTGTTGCGGAGGTGGATGTCGTGGGCGTCCCGGTAGTGGGTGAGCGTACGGGCGTGTTCCACCGACAGGTGCGCGAGTTGCTCCGAGTAGTCCCCGGTGGGGTAGCCGCGTTCGGCGATCAGGCGGGTGACCAGTTCGTCCGCGTCACCGACGGCGGCGGCGGGGGAGTCCACGAACCGGATCTGGATCTCCTCCCAGGCCGCCGCGTACCGGGCGCGGGACTCGGGGCTCAGCGGGTTGAGCGTCAACTCGGCGTGCCGGCGTTCCCGCTCCCGCAACTCCCGCTCGGCGGCGGTCCGGCTGTCCTGGTCGGCGACGACCCGGTCGTACTCCGGGCCGAAGCGGTTGCGCAGCGCGCGCCGCCGGCTGGTGACCACGGCGAGCACGACCAGTGCGGCGACGGCGAGTACCACGAGAAAGATGACGACTAGCTGCGTGGGCGACATGACTCCTCCTTCGCCACCTGGTATTCCCGCTCGGCACCGACCGCCAATCCAGATTCGACGTAGTTTCCGGCTCCTGGTGGCGGAACGCCCGAATATCCGGGCCTTCCCGGCCAGCCCGGGCCTGCGCACCAGCTGACCGACTGCGGCACCGACCGGGCGCTCCCCCACCAGGCGGGGCGCCCGGGTCCATGTCGGAGCAACAGCCCGTGTCGGGGTGACCCCGTCCGGCGAGGGCGGCGGTAGTGCAGGTGGTCAGGATTACGTATCCTGCCGGGGGCGTTGCGTGCAGCCGCGCCTCCGGCGGGAGTAGCGGCCCGGCCGGGCCCGCGTCACCCCTGCCACCCCTCGGGCGAGGTCCCATGAAAACCGGCAACTGGCCGATCCGCTCGAAGATCGTCGCGCTGGTCGTGATGCCGATCGCCGCGCTGCTGGTGCTCTGGATCTTCAGCACCACCCTGGTCGTCGGCCCGGCCCTGAAGCTGCTCGCGGCGCAGACCCTCTTCGAGGAGGTCGGCCGTCCCGGGGAGAAGCTCGTCGCCGAGCTCCAGCGGGAGCGCCGGCTCTCCGTGGTGTACCTCGCCTCCCGGGCCGACCTGCCGGCGTTGCGGGCACAGCGCGTCCGTACCGACGAGGCGATCGTCGACTTCCGGCGTCGGGTGGCCGACGAGGATCTCCGGGACGCCGCCGACGACCTCCTCGAAGGCCGGCTGGACCAGCTCATCACCGGCCTGGAGGCGTTGCCCGCCGGGCGGGCCGCGATCGACCAGCAGAGCATGGACCGGGCCGGCGCGCTCGGGCTCTACAGCGGCATCGTGGCCACCGCGTTCGGCGCGTTCAGCGTCACCGCGACCCTTCCGGACGAGGGACTCAACCGGCAGGTCCGGGCGCTGACCGGGCTCGGCCAGGCCCGCGAGCTGCTCGGCCAGGCCGATGCACTGCTCGCCGGGGCGATCACCGGTGGCGGGTACGCCCCCGGCGAGCACGCCCAGCTCATCCAGATCATCGGTAGCCAGGAGTTCCTCACCGCCAGCGCGGTGGCCGAGCTGCCGGCCGCCAGCCGGGCGGCGTACCAGCGGCTGGTCGAGGCCGAAGCCTTCGTGCAGCTCCGCGCCATGCAGGAGGCCCTGGTCGGTGCGGACGGCCGGGGTGTGCCGGTGGTGGACGTACCGGTCTGGCAGGCCAGCTACGACACCGTGCAGCAGCGCCTGCGCGAGTTCGAACTGGGCGAGGCGCAGGGGGTGGCCGACCGGACCATGCCGGTGGCGGTGGGCATCCTGGCCCGGCTCGGCGCGACCGGGCTGCTCGGCCTGGTGGCGGTGGTCGGCTCGGTCGTGGTGGCCCTGCGCGTCGGTCGTTCCCTGGTGCACCGGCTGACCAGCCTCCGGACGGTCGCCTTCGAACTGGCCGAGCAGCGGCTGCCGGGCGTGGTGGCCCGGCTGCGGCAGGGCGGTGAGGTCGACATCGCCCGGGAGGCACCGCCGCTGGAGTACGGCTCCGACGAGATCGGCCAGGTGGCGCAGGCGTTCAGCGCGGTGCAACGGACGGCGGTCCGCTCGGCGGTCGACGAGGCCGCCCTGCGGCAGGGACTCAACGAGGTCTTCCTCAACATCGCCCGACGCAGCCAGACCCTGCTGCACCGGCAGCTCGCCCTGCTGGACCGGATGGAACACCGGGTCGAGGACCCGGACGAGTTGGCCGACCTGTTCCAGGTCGACCACCTGGCGACCCGGATGCGTCGGCACGCCGAGGACCTGGTCATCCTGGCCGGCGCGGCACCGGGGCGGGGGTGGCGCAACCCGGTACCGATGATCGACGTGATCCGAGGTGCGGTCTCCGAGATCGAGGACTACGCCCGGGTGGACGTGGCGGCCGTGCAGGACGCGGCCACCGCCGGCCGGGCCGTCGGCGACGTCATCCACCTGCTGGCCGAGCTGATCGAGAACGCCACCGTCTTCTCTCCGCCGGAGACCCAGGTCCGGGTCGCCGGCGAGCTGGTGCCGAACGGGTACGCCATCGAGATCACCGACCGGGGGCTCGGGATGTCGGCCGAGGCGCTCGCCGGTGCCAACCAGCGACTCGCCGAGCCACCCGACTTCGACCCGGCCAACACGGCCCGCCTGGGCCTCTTCGTGGTGGCCCGGCTCGGCGCCCGGCACGGGGTGAAGGTGCAGTTGCGCCCCTCCGCGTACGGCGGCATCACCGCCGTGGTGCTCATCCCCACCGGGCTGATCGTCCGGACCCCGGACGCCGGGGAGCCGGCGGGCGCCGGCCCGACCGTGGTGGGTGGGGCGCAGGTCGCCCGGATCGGTCCCACCGGGCGGCCGGTGAGCCGGCTCGGCCGGCTGTCCACCGTGCCGAGACTGCGCCCCGGGCGGTCCGGGGGTGCCGGACGCGGCCGGGGCACGGCGACGCCGCTCCGGCCGGCACCGGTGGAGACCGGCGTGGACGGCGGTCCGTCGGCGCTACCGGCCGATCCGCCGATCGGTCCGGACGGACTGCCCCGCCGGATCCGGCAACGGAGCATGTCGCCGAAGCTGCTCGCCCCGGTCGATCCGGCGCCGTCCCGGAAGCCGGCCACCCGGACTCCTGAGCAGACCCGGGCCGCCATGTCGGCTCTGCAGGCCGGTACGGCGCGGGGCCGGCAGGACTCCGGCGCGTTCGCGCAGACCGGTCCCGGTCGGGCCGACGGGCCTGACGGGTCCGGCGGTGCCGACCGGACCGCTGGGTCCGGCCGTGCCGACCGGACCGGCCCGACCGCTGTGTCCGGCGGCGCCGGCTCCGGACCGCCCAGGGGCGGGGCCACCCCCATGGACCAGCCCACCGCGGAACTGCCGCGGGTCACCCCGGTCACCGACCGGGGGTCGACCGACTCTGGAAGGGATGCGTAGTGCTGCACCCGACGAAGCCGGCCAGGAATCTCGACTGGCTCCTCGATGACCTGATCGACCGGGTACCCGCCACCCGCCAGGCGGTGGTGCTCTCTGCGGATGGTCTGCTGCTGGGTGCCTCCCGTGGCATGGAGCGGGCCGACGCCGAGCACATGTCGGCGATGGCGGCCGGCTTCTCCAGCCTGGCCCGGGGCGCCAGCCGGCACTTCGACGCCGGTGCGGTACGCCAGACCGTGGTCGAGATGGACGACGCCTACCTCTTCGTCACCTCGGCCGGGCTGGGCGCCTGCCTGGCCGTGCTGAGCGCCGCCGACGCGGACATCGGCCTGGTCGCCTACGAGATGGCGATGCTGGTGACCCGGGTGGGGGAGAACCTGAGTGCCGCCGCCCGGTCGACCGTCGAACCCGAGGTGCCGTCCGGGGCCGCCGGGAGGCTGCCCGATGCGCGCTGACCCACCCGGCACCCTGCACGACTGGCTGGACGACGAGGCCGGCCCGGTGGTCCGGCCGTACGCCATGACCGGCGGCCGGGTTCGTCCCGCCGCCGGGTTCGACCTGGTGGCGTTCGTCTTCGCCGAGCCGGACGCCGATCCGGACCGGCACGAGCTGACCCAGCCGGAGCACCGGCGGATCCTCCGGTTGGCGACCGAGCCGATCTCGGTCGCGGAAATCTCCGCCCACCTGGACCTGGCCCTCGGCGTGGTCCGGGTCCTCCTCGGCGACCTGCTCGACGCCCGGCTGATCGCCATGCACGAGCCGCCGGCCACGTCCCACTATCCTGACGACAACATCCTCAAGGCGGTGGTCAATGGACTCCGTGCGCTCTGACCGGAACGGATCAGGGCAGCGGGTACCCCTCGCGCTCAAGATCCTGATTGCCGGTGGTTTCGGGGCGGGCAAGACGACACTTGTCGGCACGGTCAGCGAGATCCGTCCGTTGCAGACCGAGGAGGTGCTGACCGACGCGGGGATCGGCACCGACGATCTGTCTGGGGTGGAGACGAAGCGGACCACCACGGTGGCCATGGACTTCGGCCGGATCACCATCAACGAGGACCTCCAGGTGTACCTCTTCGGTACCCCGGGACAGGACCGGTTCTGGTTCCTCTGGGACGAACTGGCCTTCGGTGCCCTCGGCGCGGTGGTGCTCGCCGACACCCGCCGGCTCGCCGACTGCTTCCCGTCGGTGGACTACTTCGAGCAGCGGGGCATCCCGTTCGTGGTCGGGGTGAACTGTTTCGACGGGGCGCAGCGGTTCGGGGTGGACGCGGTGCGCCGGGCGCTCGACCTGGACCCGGACGTGCCGGTGGTGCTCTGCGACGCGCGGAGCCGGCAGTCCGGCAAGACCGTGCTGGTGGCGCTGGTCGAGCATGTGGCCCAGCGGCGCGGCGAGCCGGTTCCGGCGGCTTGACCTGCCCGGGCCGGCCCGTTCTGGTTAGATCGACCGGACAGGCGACGGAGGGGGAGGGCCGGTGAGCGACCGGGGAGGATTGGTCCACATCGGGTGCTACACCCCGGCGACCGGCGGCCGGGGCGAGGGCATCGTGCTGGCCCGTCGGGATCCGGCGAGCGGGGCGCTGACCGTGCTCGGCACGGCTGCGGTCACCGACTCGCCGTCGTTCCTCGTCCGTCATCCCACCCTCGACGTGCTGTACGCGGTCAACGAGCTGCCCGAGGGCACGGTGAGCGCGTTCCAGGTGGCGACCGACGGCGGGCTCACCCCGCTCGGGGTCCGCTCCACCGGCGGGGACAGCCCGTGCCATCTGGCGGTCGCGCCGGACGGCCGGCACCTGTACGTGGCGAACTACGGCAGCGGCAGCGTCTCGGTGCACCCGCTGGACGCTGCCGGGGTGCCCGGTGACCGCAGCGACCTGCTGGCCCACTCCGGGCACGGCGCGGACCCGGAACGCCAGGACCGGGCGCACGCCCACATGGTCTCGCCGCATCCGGCCGACGGCTCCGTGCTCGCCGTCGACCTCGGCACCGACTCCGTCTACCGGTACGAGCTGGAGCCGGCCTCGGGGCGACTGGTGCCCCGGGCGCCCCGGCTGCGTACCCCGGCCGGCACCGGGCCCCGGCACCTGGCCCGGCACCCGGACGGCCGACGCGGCTACCTGGTCGGTGAGCTGGACGCCACCCTGACCGAGTACGAGTTGCACCCCGGCGGGGTGCTGCACGAGCGGCACCGGGTGCCGGCGAGCGACCGGACCGGGCACGTCCAGCCCTCGGAGGTGTCGGTCGCCCCGGACGGCCGGTTCGGCTACGTCGCCAACCGGGGGGTCGGCACGCTGGCCGTCTTCGCACTGGCCGACGGGCAGCCGCCGCGCCTCGTCACGGAGGTGGCGACCGGCGGTGGGTGGCCCCGGCACTTCGCCCGGGTCGGCGAGCACCTCTACGTCGCCGACGAGCGGGCTCATCTCATCCGGATCTTCCAGGTCGACCCGGGAACCGGGATCCCGACGCCGGTCGGCGAGCCGGTCGAGGTGCCCAGCCCGGTCTGCGTACTGCCCTGAGCCGGTGCCGGTGCCGGTGCCGGAGCCGCCGTCCGACGGCGACGCCGGGCAGGGGCGGTCACCCGGGGAAAGACAGGGGTTGCCGGCAGTGCTGGACGGTGCCGCACCGTCGGCCGGTTTGCTGACCAGGCCGGGCCGAGATCATTACGCAGAGTAAGAATTGCAGGTCAACTGTTTCTTCTGGGTTAACTTTCGTCCGAACGGTTGTGGTCGCGGTCAGGGGTGGTCCGCAAGATAGGGACGTGTCCGGCCGTCATCGCATGCATAGGGGTACCCGCAGAACAAGCGCCGTCGCAGCAGCGACGGCGCTTGTTGTGGTGATCGCGGGAGCCTGGTTCGGATACCAGCGCCTCGTGCAGCCGGCCTGCTCCGGACAGGTTCAACTCACCGTGGCCGCCGCCCCGGAGATCGCTCCGGCCGTACAGGCCGCCGCCCAGTGGTCCGCCGACGGGGGCGCCATCGACGGCGTCTGCGTCGCGGTGAACGTCACCGACTCCGACCCGGTCGACGTGGCCGCGGTCGTGGCCGCCCGGCACGGCGCGGTCCTCGCCGGGGTCGGTCAGGCCAGTGGTACCGCAGTCGCCCCGGACGTGTGGCTGCCCGACTCGTCCACCTGGCTGCTGCGTCTCAAGAGCGGCGGCGCGACCGCGTTCGCGCCGACCAACGGTGCGTCGGTGGCCCGCAGTCCGGTGGTGGTCGCGATGCCGGAGCCGGTCGCCACCCGGGCCGGCTGGCCAGACAAGAAGCTGACCTGGGCCGACCTGCTACGGGACGTGACCACCGGTACCAAGCTGCGGACCGGGATCGTCGAGCCGACCCGGGACGCGGCCGGGCTCGTCGGTCTGCTCTCCCTGGCGGGTGCGGCGAGCGCATCGGGTGGGGATGCGCAGCAGGCGACCACCGGCGCGTTGCGCGCCCTGGCCACCGGCCGGTCCGCCCTGCGGCAGGATCTGCTCGCCAAGTTCCCGCGCGCCGATGACGCGGCGTCCATCGCCGGTTCGCTGGGCGCCGCGCCGCTGTCCGAAGAGGACGTCATCGCGTACAACGCGAAGCAGCCGCCGATCCCGCTGGCCGCCCTCTACCTGGAGCCCGCGTCGCTGGCGCTGGACTACCCGTACGCGGTGCTGCCCGGTATCGAGCCGGCCAAGGCCGCCGCCGCCGACGGGCTGTTCGCGGTGCTCAACACCGCCCAGTTCCGTAACCGGCTCGCCGACGAGGGGCTGCGGGCGCCGGACGGTACCTGGGGGGAGGGCTTCCAGGCCCCGCAGGGCGCACCCAGCCCGGGCAGTGGCGGCAGCCCGGCGGCACAACCCTCCGGTGGCAGGGCGGCCGGATCCCCCGACTCGGCCGCCCTGGAGAAGGTCGTCTCCAGCTGGTCCATCGCCACCCAGTCCGGCCGGATGCTCGCGGTCATCGACGTCTCCGGCTCGATGAAGGAGCTGGTACCCACCGCGGGCAACGCCACCCGGGAGCAGGTGACGGTGGCGGCGGCCCGGCGCGGGCTGGCCCTGTTCGACGACTCCTGGGCACTCGGCCTCTGGGTCTTCTCCACGGAGATGGTGGGGAGCCGGGACCACCGGGAACTCGTGCCGATCGGTCCGCTGTCCAGTCAACGGAGCCGGCTGGAGGCCGCGTTGGGCACGGTCGCCCCCAAACCGAACGGGGACACCGGCCTCTACGACACGGTGCTCGCCGCCTACCGGACGGTGCAGGAGAACTGGGAGCCCGGCCGGGTCAACTCGATCGTGCTCTTCACCGACGGCAAGAACGAGGACGCCAACGGGGTCACCCAGGAGAAACTCCTCAGCGAGCTGAAGCGGATCAACGACCCTGAGCGGCCGATCCAGCTGGTCATCATCGGCATCGGTGGCGGGATCAGCCGGCCCGAGCTGGAGTCGATCACCAAGCTCACCGGTGGCGGGGTCTTCATCACCGAGGATCCCACCGGGATCGGGGACATTTTCCTCAAGGCGATCGCGCTGCGCCCCAACGCGCCGCGCTGAGCCGGTTCGGGGCGGCCGGAGCGGTCGCCCCGGTGGTCCGCGCCGGTACCGGGGAAGCCGGTTCACGCGGGCCGTCACCCATGGTGACAGATGAATACAGGGTGGCGGAAAAGTGACGGTAATCCGTCCGAAGTACGCTGCGGCGATAATTCGTACGACAAGATGTCGGGGTGCCCGGGACCACGGACCGTTGAGCGGGTCCGGTAGCCGGTCACGGGACGCCTGAGCGAGTGGAGGGGCCGGTGACCTCGGCGACCGTGTTGAGCCCCGCGCGGACGCCCCGGGCGTCCGCTGCGGGACTGTCAGCCAGTACGGCCCGCCTCCGCCAGCGTGCCTACCTACGTGGCCTGCTGGTGCTCGACACGGCTGTGCTGGTGCTGGCGGTCCTGGTCGGGTACGTCGCCCGGTTCGGCGGCGACGAGCCGATCGGCTCGGACATCCCCTACTTCATCGTGGCGCCCGGTCTCGTGCTGGCCTGGCTGGTCTCGCTCAAGGCGCTGCGCTGCTACGACGACCGGGTGATCGGGTACGGGGCCGACGAGTACCGTCGCGTCAGCAGCGGCAGCCTCCGGCTGGCCGGTACGATCGCCATCGCCGGTTACATCGCCGACGTCGGGGTGTCCCGGGGTTTCCTCGGCATCTCCTTCCTGGTCGGGACGGTCGGCCTGGTCGTGGCCCGGTTCGCCGCCCGCAAGCTGCTGCACAAGGCCCGGTACCGGGGGTACGGCTGGTCCCGCCGGGTACTGGTGGTGGGGGACACCGCGCACGTGCTGGAGTTGGTACACACCCTGCACCGCGAGCCGTACGCGGGCTACCAGGTGGTCGGTGCCTGCATCCCCGACGCGCTGCTCGCCCCGGTGCCGCAGCGGCTCGGCGACGTGCCGGTGGTGGGCTCGTTCCGGGGCATCCCGGACGCCGCGCTCGCCGCCGGAGCGGACACCGTGGCGGTGACCGCCTCCGGCGAGCTGACCGCCACCCGACTGCGCCGGCTCGGCTGGCAGCTGGAGGGGACCGGGATCGACCTGGTGGTCGCGCCCGCGCTGACCGACGTGGCGGGGCCGCGCATCCACACCCGCCCGGTGGCCGGGCTGCCGCTGATCCACGTCGAGGCGCCGGAGTTCCGTGGCCTCCGTAAGATCGTCAAGGGGTTCTTCGACCGGGCGATCGCGCTCTTCCTGCTCACCCTGGCGTTTCCGGTACTGGCGCTGATCGCGCTGCTGGTCAAGCTGGACAGCCAGGGCCCGGTGATCTTCCGGCAGACCCGGGTGGGGCAGGGCGGGGTCGAGTTCGGCGTCTACAAGTTCCGCACCATGGTGGTCAACGCCGACGCCATGCTGGCCGAGCTGGCCACCCGGAACGAGACCGACGGACTGCTGTTCAAGATGCGCGACGACCCCCGGGTCACCCGGGTCGGCCGGTTCCTGCGCAAGTGGTCGCTGGACGAGCTGCCCCAACTCGCCAACGTGCTGTTCGGGCACATGAGCCTGGTGGGCCCGCGACCGCCGCTGCCCTCCGAGGTGGCCCGGTACGACGGTGACGTCGCCCGGCGCCTGCTGGTCAAGCCGGGTATGACCGGGCTCTGGCAGGTCAGTGGCCGCTCCGACCTGACCTGGGAGGACGGCATCCGGCTCGACCTCTACTACGTGGAGAACTGGTCCCTCGCCTCCGATCTGACCATCCTCTGGAAGACCTTCGGTGCCGTGATCAACAGCCGGGGCGCGTACTGACCCGTGCCGCCGCTGCGGGTGGTGGCGCCTGACCGGCCGGACGGGGGATCCCGGGGCCGGTCAGGGCTGCGGACCGGTCCAGTCCAGGCAGACCACCACGGCGTCGTCGTTCAGTTCGGCCGAGACGAACGCCCGCAGGTCACCCAGGAGCGAGCGGACCGCCTCCAGCGGCGCCATCGGCCCGGTACGGCGCAGGAACCGGTCCAGCGCACTCCCGCCGTACCGACCCGTCGCGGAGGTGGCGTCCACCACGCCGTCGCTGAGCACGAAGAGCCGGTCACCGACCTCCAGCCGGAACCGCTGGGACTCGTACTCCGTACCGTCGAACATGCCCAGCGGGAACTGGGCGTCCAGCGGCTGTTCGATGGCCTTGCCCTCGCGGAGCAGCACCAGCCGGGGCGAGCCGGCGTCGACCACGGTCATCAGCCCGGTCGCCAGCTCCAGCTCCATCAGCAGCACCGACACGTGTTGCGCACCCCGGTGGCAGGCGTAGACCGCCTGGTCGGCCAGGGCGGCCTGGTCGGCCAGGGAGAGCCCGGCCCGGCGGGCGTTGCGCAGCGCGTGGGTGGCCAGCGCGGTCAGCGCCGAGGCGGCCACCCCCTCGCCCATCCCGTTGAGCGCGGACAGCCAGAGCCGGTGCCCGTCGTCGGACCAGTCGAAGCTGTCCCCACGCACCGCGTACGCCGGTTCGAGCTGGCCGGCGAGACTGAACGAGGGCCGGACCCGGCTCCGTCCGGGCAGCAGCTCCCACTGCATCTCGGCGGCGAGGGTCAGCCGGCGGGTCCGGGCCGCTACCGTGTACCGGTCGGTCCCGGCGTCGACGCAGCCCAGCTCATGGGCGAGCACCGTGCCGATCTCGGTCAGCTCGGCGTACTCCTGCGGATCGGTCGGCGCCGGAGCCAGCCGAAGCACCCCGACCCGCTCGCCCCGGCGACTCACCGGGAAGTAGCCGACCCCCTCGTGGAGTACCGGCTCCTGATGGTCGAAGCAGCGCCAGGCCGGGTGACCGGGTGTGGTGATGGCGTCCCCGCCGGTGAGTGGCAGCAGGGCGGAGAGCCGGTAGTCGACCTGGAGCAACTCGGTCGCGGTGATCCGGTACCCGACGTCGAGTGCCGCCGCCAGCCGCTCCACGAGCGCGTCGGCCGGGGACTCGGTGAGTGCCCGGCGGACCGCCGTTACCCGGTCGTACATCTGATCTCCCCTTGGCAGGCCCGGCGACCTGCGGTGCCGAGGTAGTCTCGGGCGCACCATGGCCAGAGAAAATGGTCCAGGCGGACCGGATCCGAGTATGGCCGCTGCGCTCGACAGCGTGGCGGGCGCCCTGCTGGCTGTCTGGGACGCGGCCCGGGAGCACGCCACCAGCAGACTCTCCGGCTCACAGCTACGGGCGGTGATGACCGTCGAGCAGCACGACGGGATCAACCTGCGCCGGCTCGCCCAGTCACTCGGCATGCTGCTCTCGTCGGCCAGCCGGCTCTGCGACCGGCTGGTCGCCGCCGGCATGCTGGAACGCGAGCCGGGGCGGACCGACCGGCGCGAGATCTCCCTGCATCTCACCGAGGCGGCCCGGGAACTCCTACAGGAGCAGCGGGCGGAACGGCGCCGACGGTTGACCGAGGTGCTCCAGGCGATGAGCCCGGATGGGCGGCAGGCGCTGCTGCGTGGGTTGTCCGAATTCGAGGAGGTCACCCGGGAGGTGGCCGAGCCGCCGGCCACGCTCGATCCGGCCGCTGACCCGTACCCGTCAGGTGGTGGGCCGTTGCCGACCGGTCCGGCGGTCGATCCGGCCGCCAGCGGTGCCGGGCGGGCCGTTCCGGTCGGCGGCTTCGGCGATGTCCCCGAGCAGCTCTCGCGACGTCCGATGCGGGGCCGCCCGACCCGGTCGGCCGGCCCGGCGGCGACCATCCGGTCGGCCTGAGTTCCGCGGACGCATACCGCTCGACCCGCCGTCGGTGCGGCCCGGCCAGGGGCGGCACCAGCACCGTCTCCACCTACGGCTACGACGGCCACCCGCTCGTGTGACCGGCCACCGGCCGCCCGGTGCGGCGTGCCGGCGGGATGTCAGCCGGTGCGGGCCAGCCAGTCCGCCGGTTCCTCGACCACCCGGCGGACCACCGAACCGGCGGCACCGACCACGGCAGCGTCGGCGCCGAGCACGGCGGCCCGGACCGCGACCGGGGACCAGGTGGCGGTGAGTACCCGACCGGTGATCTCCGCCTCGACCGGTGGGCGCAGCCAGCGGGTCAGTGGCGCGTAGGCGCCACCGAGGATGACGGTCTCGATGTCGAGCAGGTTGACCACTGCGGCCACGGTGACGCCGAGAGCGGTGCCGGCCTCGGTCAGCGCCCGGCAGGTCGCCGGGTCACCGGCCTCGGCGAGCCTGGTCAACCGGGCGACCGCCGCGCCGGCCGGAAGGTCCGCGCCGGACACGCCAGCGCCGGCCAGGATCGCCTCCAGACCGGCGTACGGCTCCAGGCAGCCGCGCGCACCGCAGCGGCAGGGCCGACCGCCCGGCTCGACGGCGAGGTGTCCGATCTCGCCGCTGAAGCCGCGCGCCCCCCGGAACAGGGCGCCGTCCAGCACGATGCCGGCACCGATGCCGATCTCGCCGGAGATGTGGACGAAGCTGCGCGGGCCGGTCGGCGCGGCGTGCAGTTCGCCCAGGGCGGCCAGGTTCGCCTCGTTCTCCACCAGGAGGGGGGTCATCCCCGGGGGGGCGATGCCCGGATGGCCGGCGAGCACGGCGGTCACGTCCACGTCCCGCCAGCCGAGGTTCGGCGCGAGCCGGACCAGCCCGTCACCACTGACCAGTCCGGGTACCGCGAGTACCGTGCCGGCGACGGTGAGGCCCTGGTGTGCCGCCTCGGTCCGGGCCGTCACCGCGAGGTCGGCGACCCGGGTCAGGGCGGTCGTCGGGCTGACCGTGCGCAGGTCGACCCGGTGCACGGCGTGGTGACGTACCGTGCCGGTCAGGTCGATCAGGCAGGTGGCCAGGTAATCCACGTTGATCTCCAGGCCCAGCCCGGCCGGGCCGTGGTCGGCGAGGACGAGTCCCTGCGCGGGGCGGCCGGCCCCGGTGCGTGGTGCCGGGGAGACCTCGGTGAGCAGGCTGCCGGCGAGCAGGTCGTCGACGAGGGCGGAGACCGTGGCCCGGGTCAGGCCGGTGGTGGTGGCCACCTCGGCCCGGGACGGCGGGCGGGGTGCGTCGGCGATGTGCCGCAAGACCAGGGCGAGGTTGTGGGTCCGCAGGCTGGCCTGTCGGGCCGGGTGCGCGGGCGGCGCGGGTCGGTGCCGGTCGGGGTTGCTGCGGGACTGCTGCACGGCCTTGACAGTGTCACACTCCGACCAAATAATTCAACCGATAAACAAATCACGGATGTTTCCTGGAGGTCACCGATGGCGCCGCGGCCCACTCCCGCCGACAAGTTCTCCTTCGGCCTCTGGACGGTGGGCTGGCAGGCCCGCGACCCGTTCGGTGACGCCACCCGGGCCGCACTCGACCCGGTCGAGGCGGTGCACCGGCTGGCCGACCTCGGGGCGTACGGGATCACCTTCCACGACGACGACCTGATCCCGTTCGGCGCCGACCTGGCCACCCGGGACCAGCACATCGCCCGGTTCCGCACGGCACTCGACGAGACCGGCCTGGTGGTACCGATGGTCACCACCAACCTCTTCACCCACCCGGTCTTCAAGGACGGTGGCTTCACCAGCAACGACCGGGACGTCCGCCGGTACGCGCTGCGCAAGGTGCTGCGCAACATCGACCTCGCCGCCGAGCTGGGCGCCCGGACCTTCGTGATGTGGGGCGGCCGGGAAGGCGCCGAGTACGACGTCGCCAAGGACATCCGGGCCGCGCTGGACCGCTACCGCGAGGCCGTCGACCTGCTCACCCGGTACGTCATCGACTCCGGCTACGACCTGCGCTTCGCCATCGAGCCCAAGCCGAACGAGCCGCGCGGCGACATCCTGCTGCCCACCGTCGGGCACGCGCTCGCCTTCATCTCCGAGCTCGCCCACCCCGAGTTGGTCGGCCTGAACCCGGAGGTCGGTCACGAGCAGATGGCCGGGCTCAACTACGCCCACGGCATCGCCCAGGCGCTCTGGCACGGCAAGCTGTTCCACCTCGACCTCAACGGCCAGCGCGGCATCAAGTACGACCAGGACCTGGTCTTCGGCCACGGTGACCTGCTCAACGCGTTCGCCCTGGTCGACCTGCTGGAGCACGGTGGCCCGCAGGGCGGCCCGGCGTACGACGGCCCCCGGCACTTCGACTACAAGCCCTCCCGCACCGAGGACTTCACCGGGGTGTGGGCCTCCGCCGAGGCGAACATGCGCACCTACCTGCTGCTCAAGGAGCGGGCCGCAGCGTTCCGGGCCGACCCGGAGGTGGCCGAGGCGCTCGCCGCCAGCAAGGTCGCCGAGCTGGCCACCCCCACCCTCGCCGACGGCGAGAGCTGCGCCGACCTGCTGGCCGACCGGTCCGCCTTCGAGGAGTTCGACGTGGACGCGGTCGCCGCCCGGGGCTTCGGTTTCGTCCGGCTCAACCAGCTCGCCGTCGAGCACCTGCTCGGCGCCCGCTGAGCGGAGGGGGAGGGCAGATGCCACTGGTCGCCGGGGTGGACTCGTCCACCCAGTCCTGCAAGGTGGTCGTCCGCGACGCGGCAACCGGTGAGCTGCGCCGACAGGGGCGCGCGCCGCACCCGGACGGTACGGAGGCCGACCCGGTGGCCTGGTGGCGGGCGCTGGAGGCGGCGGTCGGGCAGGCCGGCGGGCTCGATGACGTCGCCGCCGTCTCGGTCGCCGGCCAGCAGCACGGCATGGTCTGCCTGGACGACGCCGGGCAGGTGATCCGGCCGGCCCTGCTCTGGAACGACACCCGCTCCGCCGGGGCGGCCGACGAGCTGATCGCCGACCTGGGCGGTGGTGAGGCGGGCCGGCGGGCCTGGGCCGGGGCGGTCGGCCTGGTGCCGGTGGCCAGCTTCACCGTGACCAAGCTGCGCTGGCTGGCCCGGCACGAGCCGCAGCACGCCGACCGGGTCGCCGTGGTCTGCCTGCCGCACGACTGGCTCACCTGGCGGCTGGGCGGTGCAGCCGGGCTGGCCGCGTTGGCCACCGACCGCAGCGACGCCAGCGGCACCGGCTACTGGTCCCCGTCGACCGGTCACTACCGGTCCGACCTGCTGGAACTGGCCCTCGGCCGGCAGCCGGCCGTACCGTCGGTGCGTGGGCCGGCCGATCCGGCGGGCGCCCTGCCGCACGGTGCACCGATCGGGCCGGGTGCCGGCGACAACGCCGCCGCCGCACTCGGCGCGGGCGCCGAGGCCGGGGACGTGATCGTCTCCATCGGTACCTCCGGCACCGTGTTCAGCGTCGCCGAGGCGCCGACCGCCGACCACACCGGCACGGTCGCCGGGTTCGCCGACGCCACCGGCCGGTACCTCCCCCTGGTCTGCACCCTCAACGCGGCGCGGGTGCTGGACGCCGCCGCCGGCATGCTCCGGGTGGATCTCGACGAGTTGTCCGACCTCGCGCTCTCCGCACCGGCCGGCGCGGACGGGCTGGTCCTGGTGCCCTACCTGGCGGGGGAGCGGACCCCGAACCGCCCGCTGGCCACCGGAGCCGTGCACGGCCTGAACCTGCGCACCTCGACGGCGGCCCACCTGGCCCGGGCCGCCGTCGAGGGGATGCTCTGCGCGCTCGCCGACGGCCTGGACGCGCTGCGTGCCCAGGGTGTCGAGGTGCGCCGGGTGGTACTGGTCGGTGGTGGTGCGCGTTCGGCGGCGGTCCGGGCCGTCGCGCCCCAGGTGTTCGGGGTACCGGTGCTGGTCCCGCCGCCCGGGGAGTACGTGGCCGAGGGGGCGGCCCGCCAGGCCGCCTGGGTCGCCCTGGGCGGCGCCGCGCCGCCGGCCTGGTCGACCGGCCGGACCGAGCGGTACGACGCACCGGAGGTCCCGGCGATCCGGGCCCGGTACGCCGAGGCCCGGGACCGGATCGTCGACCAGCTCCACTCCTGACCCCACCGCCCCTCCCGCGTTGCCACCCTCCAACGCGGGAAAGGGGGTGTCCCCATGGCGGCAGCCGTAGCGGACCTCGGCGGCGGACCTCCGACTCGCCGCCTGTCGAGCTGCACCGTCTGTGCCAGCAGACGAGGGCCGACTGTCCCGCCGACATGACACCGGACACCCGCTTCTGCCCTGATCGGCCTCGACCACCGCTCTGTGATCCACTCGATTTCCTGGTAGTCGCGGTGTCAGCCCCGGCCCGATAGCCCGTTTTCCTGAAAACGGAGTGGATCGAGGGGGTGGAGGGGTGTCCGATTCCGGGTAATCGGCTGTACGACTGATGGATGCTCCCCGATGATCGTTGCGTGTCGTCCACCAGCCCGGCCGCAGCCGTCCCACAGTCGGCCGCTCCACAGTCGGCCGCTCCACACCCGGCCAGCACCCCGCAGCAGACCGTCCCGCAGCAGACCGCCCCGCGCCCGGTGTCCCGCACCGAACTGCCGTCCGTCCTTCAGCACGACGACGCCGACACACCCTGCGACGTCATCGATGCCCTGGCGCTGGCGGACTTCATCACCGGCCGGCATCCGTGGGCGCACACCGTCCGGCTGGCCCGGCTCCGGCCCGGTGCGTCGCTGGTTCCCGACCGGGCCGAGGTGCTGCGTACCGCGACCGACCGGCAGCA
The DNA here is from genome assembly GCF_036906895.1 of Micromonospora sp. CPCC 206060. Lineage (NCBI taxonomy): Bacteria > Bacillati > Actinomycetota > Actinomycetes > Micromonosporales > Micromonosporaceae > Micromonospora > Micromonospora sp. CPCC 206060. Next base: position 43,918 of record NZ_JBAKHU010000041.1, on the reverse strand, counting down.
GTGGTCGCAACTGGCCCGGGGCGACGGCTGGCTGGTACGGGCGATCCGCTGGAAGGGGCGGGGCGCCGAGGTGACCGTGACCGCAGTCAGCGAGGAGACCGGCCAGGCGGTACTCGACGAGATCGTCGACGGCGCGGCCGAGCCGGCCGACGAGGAGAGCCAGCCGGTCGGCTTCTGGCACAAGAACCCCCGTCGAGGCGCCCAGCGTGACACCCGGCAGATCGCCACCCCGGACTGGGCGACGATCCGGTCGAACTACCCGGCGGCTGCCGCGCAGGCCCTCGACCGGCTGATGGCCACCACCCCCGACAACGTGGTGGGCCGGCTGCTCCTGCTGCACGGGCCACCGGGGACGGGCAAGACCACCGCCCTGCGGGCCCTGGCCCGCGAGTGGCGCCGCTGGTGCCAGGTGGACTGCGTACTCGATCCGGAGGAGCTCTTCGGCGACCCGGCCTACCTGGCCGAACTCGCGGTCGGGGAGGACGAGGACGGCAGCGGGGAGACCGACCGGCGGTGGCGGTTGCTGATCCTGGAGGACTCCGACGAGCTGATCCGGGGTGAGGCCCGGCAGTCGGCCGGCCAGGCACTGTCCCGGTTGCTCAACCTGACCGACGGGCTGCTCGGCCAGGGACGGGACGTCCTCGTCGCGATCACCACCAACGAGGACCTGGCCCGGCTGCACCCGGCGGTGGTCCGGCCGGGCCGCTGCCTGGCCCGGATCGAGATCGACCGGCTGTCGTACGCCGAGGCGACCCGTTGGCTCGGCAGCACCACAGGGGTCGCCCCCGGCGGTGCCAGCCTCGCCGAGCTGTACGCGCTCCGGGCCGGCCGGTTGGCGGACCCCTCCGCCCCGACCGAGATCGGTGGCTATCTCTGACCACCCACCCCGCCCGCCGGATGCCGGCCGACCGACCTGCTGACCCGTCACCGCCGGAACCGCCACCGACACTCCGGTCCCGGTGGCGTGGCGCGGCGGCTGCTGGTTGAGTGCCCTGCATGACAAGTGTCGGCGGTGGCGCCGGTCGGCGTGGCCGGGCTACAGCGGCGATCAGCGGGAACGCGGCGCGGCTCTACAGCGTGGTGGTCTTCGTGCTGCTCGCCTCGCTGGACAACGTGGCCATCGGCCTGGTGCCGCCGTTGTACGGGCCGATCGCCGCCGATCTCGGCGTCGGCACCGGCCTGATCGGGCTGGTCACCGCCGTCACCTTCCTGGTCAGCGCGGTCGCGGCGGTGGCCTGGGCGTACATCGGTGACCGCAGCAACCGGAAGCCGCTGCTGATGGCCGGCACCCTGCTCTGGGCGGTGGGGACCGCCGGCAGCGCCCTCGCCCCGAACTATCCCACCTTCCTCGGCGCGCAACTGGTCGGGGCGGTCGGGCTCGGCGCGGTCGGCTCGGTGGGTTTCTCGGTGGTCACCGATCTGATCTCCCCACGGCGGCGGGGGCTGGTGATGAGCTTCTGGGGTCTCTCCCAGGGCATCGGCACCCTGGCCGGCACCCTGCTCGGCGGGCTGCTCGGGGCCGCCGACTGGCGCCGCCCGTTCCTGCTGCTCACCGGAATCGGCCTGGCCGCCACCGTGGCCTACCTTTTCACCTACGACATCCGGCGCGGCGGCAGCGAGCCGGAGCTGGCCGGGCCGCTGGCCACCGGTGGCGAGTACGACTACCGGATCACCCGGGGCGACCTGCCACGCATCCTGCACCGGCGGACCAACGTCTGGCTGATCCTCCAGGGGCTCACCGCGCAGGCCGCCTTCGGCTCGCTGGTCTGGTTACCCGTGCTCTTCGCCGAACGGGCCCAACAGCAGGGCTACTCGACCGGCACGGCGACCATGGTCGGCAGCATCTTCGCCACCCTGTTCCAGCTCGGCGGGGCGCTCTCCATCGTCGGCGGGCTGGTCGGCGACGCCCTGCAACGCCGTACGCTGCGCGGCCGGGCGCTGGTCGCGGCGGTCGGCATCCTCGCCGCCGTGCCGTTCTACCTGGTGCTCTTCTTCGTGCCGATCCGGATCGACGTGCCCGACGGCGCCGGGGCCGGCCAGGTGACCGGTGCGGTACTCGCCAGCGTGGTCACCGAGCCGACCGTCGGGTTCAGCCTGCTGGCCGCCGTGCTCGCCCTCGCGCTGACCTCGGCCAACTCGCCGAACTGGTTCGCCCTGATCGCCGACGTGAACCCACCCGAGCACCGGGGGACCGTCTACAGCCTCGGCAACCTGGTCAACGGGGTGGGCCGGGCGGCCGGCAACGGACTGGTCGGGCTGGCCTTCGCCCGGCTGGGTGGTCTCTTCCCGCCCCCGCTCAACTTCGCCGTCGGTCTCGCCGCGTTCCAGCTCTTCTTCCTGCCCACCGGCGTCATGTACTGGCTGGCGTCGCGTACCGCCCCGCAGGACATCACGAACGTGCACGACCTGCTGCACGCCCGCGCCCAGAAGCTGTAAGGAAGGGCCCCCGCTTAACGCTTTTCGCGGTAAAGGGGGCCCTTCTTAACACTTCACCTCAGGCTCCGGCGCTTCACCTCAGCCGAGGTACCAGACGGTCACGTCCGTCGGTACCAGCCGGTCGCCGTCGAGCGGGCCGCTGGCGTGCACCAGTTCGGCCCCGTCCGGCAGCGGTACGGCTGCCGCCCCGAAGTTGGTCAGCACGGTCACCTCCCCGTTGCGGAAGGTCAGCACCTCGTCGCCGGACGCCAGCCAGTACAGCGTGCCCCGGCCCAGGCCGTGCTCACGGCGCAGCCGCAGCGCGGTCCGGTACATCTCGTACGTCGAGCCGGGTACGCCGTGCTGCCGGTCCCGGGCGTACTCCGCCCACAGCGACGGCTGCGGCAGCCAGCTCGCGTCGGTCGGCCCGAAACCGTACGAGGGCGCGTCGGCCTCCCACGGGATCGGTACCCGGCAGCCGTCCCGGCCCCGCTCGGTGTGGCCGCTCCGCTTCCAGGTGGGGTCCTGCCGGGCCTCGTCGGGGAGCGTGGTGTGCTCCGGCAGCCCCAGTTCCTCACCCTGGTAGAGGTAGGCCGATCCGGGCAGCGCGAGCATCAGCAGGGTGGCCGCCCGGGCCCGCCGCAGGCCGAGGGCGGCGTCCGGCTGCGGGTCGCCGATTCCGATGCCGTTCGGTCGGGGCGTACCCACCGGCAGCCCCAGCCGGGAGGCGTGCCGCACCACGTCGTGGTTGGAGAGCACCCAGGTGGTGGGGGCGCCGACCGCGTCGGTCGCCTCCAGCGAGCGGGTGATCACCGCGTACTGTGCCGGCGCGGTCCAGGCGGCCAGCAGGTACTCGAAGTTGAACGCCTGGTGCATTTCGTCCGGCCGAACGTAGGCGGCGAGCCGCTCGGCGGGCTCGACCCACGCCTCGGCGACCAGGATCCGCCCGCCGGGGTAGCTGTCCAGCACCCGCCGCCAGTCCCGGTAGATCTCGTGTACGCCGTCCTGGTCCCACATCGGCGGGCGCGGCTTGTCGATCTCCCGGCCGGAGAGGATCTCCTGCGGCTCGTGCCAGTTGGCCAGGTCCGACTGCTTGATCAGGCCGTGCGCCACGTCGACCCGGAACCCGTCCACCCCCCGGTCCAGCCAGAACCGCAGGGTGTCCAGGAACTCGGCGCGGACCTCGGGGTTGTCCCAGTTCAGGTCGGGCTGGGCGGTGTCGAACAGGTGCAGGTACCACTGGTCGGGGCGGCCGTCCGGTCCAATGACCCGGGTCCAGGCCGGACCGCCGAAGACGCTCCGCCAGTCGTTCGGCGGCTCCGCGCCGTCCGGCCCGAGGCCGTCCCGGAAGATGTACCGCTGCCGGGCCGGGCTGCCCGGTGCGGCGGCGAGCGCCTCGGTGAACCACCGGTGCGCGGACGAGGTGTGGTTCGGCACCAGGTCGACGATGACCCGCAGTCCCCGCTCCCGGGCGGCGGCGATCAGCCGGTCCGCGTCGGCCAGGGTGCCGAAGAGTGGGTCGACGTCGCGGTAGTCGGCCACGTCGTACCCGGCGTCGGCCTGCGGCGACGGGTAGAACGGCGAGAGCCAGACGGCGTCCACGCCCAGCTCGACCAGGTGGTCGAGGCGGGCGGTGATGCCCGGCAGGTCGCCGATGCCGTCCCCGCCGGATTCGGCGAAGGATCGGGGGTAGATCTGGTAGATGACGGCTTCGGTCCACCACGCGGCGGTCGCGCCACCGACTGGCTGCTGGTTCGTCTCGTGGATGTTCAGGGCCCTCTCCCGTATCTCGTTGCCGACTCCCGCCCAGTGTGCCCGTGCGGGGGCCGGGTGAATCTCTGGCGACCGGTCCGCGTGTGGAGGGTCACCGGTACACGTCCCATCATCATCATCGCCGCCCGGCCGGGTGGGCGCGGGACGGCGCGCGCCCGATGACGGACGCGGGACGGCGCGCGCCCGATGGCGGACGCGGGGGACACTGCGCGCCGGACGGCGGACGCCGCCATCCCCTGGTCGGGGATGGCGGCGTCCGGTCGATGCGGTCCCGGCAGGGCTGTTGGTTCAGCCCTTGAGACCACCGGCGAGCAGGCCGCGTACGAAGTACCGCTGGAGCAGCAGGAAGATCGCGACCGGCACGATGATCGAGACGAAGGCACCGGCCGAGAGCAGGTGCCAGGCGGTACCCCGGGTGCCGCTGAGGTTGGCCAGGGCCACCGTGATGGGTGCGGTGTCCGGGCCGCCACCGGCGAAGGTCAGGGCGACCAGCAGGTCGTTCCAGACCCACAGGAACTGGAAGATGCCGAACGCCGCCAGTGCCGGGGTCAGCAGGGGCAGCAGGACCTTGAAGAAGATCTGCACGTGCCCGGCGCCGTCCACCCGGGCGGCCTCCAGCAGCCCCGCCGGGATCTCCTTCATGAAGTTGTGCAGCAGGAAGATCGCCAGCGGCAGCGCGAACGTGGAGTGGGACAACCAGAGCGTCCAGAACTGCCCGGCGATCCCGGCGTCCACGTAGAGCGTGAGCAGCGGGATCAGGGTGACCTGGATGGGCACGATCTGGAGGGCGAAGATCACGATGAACAGCAGATCTCGCCCGCGGAACTTGATCCAGGCGAAGGCGTACGCCGCCAGCGACGCCAGGCAGAGCGGGATCAGTACCGAGGGGATGGTGATCACGAACGAGTTGACGAAGAAGCTGCCCAGCCCTTCGCCGTTCTCCACGTCCAGCACCGCCCGGTAGTTGTCCAGCGTCACCTGCGGATCGGTGAAGAAGGTCCACCAGCCGGTGGTCTTGATCTGCCGCTCGGGTCGTAGCGACGAGATGGCCAGCCCGAAGGTGGGCAGGGTCCACAGCACCGCGATCACGACCGCGATCAGGGACGCCCACGGTGAGGTGAGCTTCCGCTTCGCCTTGGTTGCGGCGGGAGCGCCGGGGTCGATCGGCGGGGTGGACGTCAGCGGGGCGCTCGTGGTGCTCATCGTGCCTCCGAGGCGCGCAGTTGCCGAACGTTGTAGACGACGATCGGGATCACCAGGATGAAGAGCAGGACCGCCAGGGCCGCGCCGAGCCCCTGGTTGTCGCTACGGAAGCTCTGGCTGTAGAACTCGTTCGCGACCACGCTGGTGTCGAACTGGCCGCCGGTCATGGTCCGGACGATGTCGAACACCTTGAGCGTGCCGATACCGATCGTGGTCAGCACCACGACCACCGCCGGGCGGATGCTCGGCAGGGTGACGAAACGGAACATCCCGAACGGGGTGACGCCGTCCAGTCGGGCCGCCTCGACCACATCGTCCGGAATGGACTTGATCGCTGCGGACAGGACGGTCATCGCGAACCCGGCCTGAATCCAGATCATCACCAGGATCAGGAACAGCGTGTTCCACGGTGACTCGACCAGCCACTGCTGGGGCTTGCCGCCGACCCACACGATGACCTGGTTGAGCAGGCCGATCTGCTTGACCCCGACCTGGTCGGGGCGGAACTCGTAGACGAACTTCCAGATGATCGAGGCGCCCACGAACGAGATGGCCATGGGCAGGAAGATCAGCGCCTTGGCGAATGACTCCAACCGGGCCTTGTCGACCAGGACGGCGTAGAGCAGGCCGACCGCGGTGGCCACGAACGGCGTCACGACCACCCAGAGCACCGTGTTGCGAAGCACCGTGAGCTGGTCACTCGACGTGAAGATCGTCTGGTAGTTGTCGAGCCCGATGAAGGCGGTCCCGGCGGCATCGAAGAATGACTGGAAAATGGTCCGTGCCGCCGGGTAGATCAGGCCGACGGCGAGCATCAGAATGGCTGGGGCGAGGTACAGAAAGGCGACCCATCGGTCACCCTTCTTGCCCCGGACACGTCCGGCTAAAAAGAGGATTACCCCGACCACCGCGACGAATATCAGAATCGCGGTGAGCATTTCAAGGAACTTCTCGGCAGTGGTCATCGAATCTCACCTCCCTCGTACGGCACGGGACCGGCCGGGCATCATTGCCTGGCCGGTCCCGTGCCGTCACATCACTTCGGCCAGGCGGCTTCGATGTTGTCCACGGTCTGCTGGGTGCTCTGACCGGTGATCCAACTGGTGGACTGCTTCCAGAACGCGTTGGACCCGACCGCGCCCGGCATCATGTCCGAGCCGTCGAAGCGGAAGACCGCGTTCGGGTCCTGGAGCAGCTCAGCGGCGAGCTTGTCGACCGGGCTGGTCAGCTTGCTGGCGTCGACGCCCTTGTTGGCGCTCACCCAACCCTGCGACACCGACACCTTGATGTTGGCCCAGGTGTCCGTGGACAGGTAGGTCTGGAACGCCTTGACCTCCGGGCGGTCGGAGAAGGCCAGGTTGAACTCGCCACCACCGAGCAGCGGCTTGGAGCTGGTGTCCTTGCCGGGCAGGTAGAACGCGAAGACGTCGCCGTCCTCGGCCACCTTGGTGTTCTTCGGCCAGTTGGCCGCGTAGAAGCTCGCCTGCCGGTGCAGCGAGCAGGTGCCGTCCAGGATCGGCAGGCCGGCGTCCTGGAAGGTGGTGGTGGCGATGCTCTTCACGTCGCCGAGGCCACCGTTGACGTACTTCGAGTTCTTGAGGATCTTGCCAGCCTCGTCGAGCGCGGCGGCCGACTCCGGCGAGTTGAACGGGATCTCGTGCTTGACCCACTTGTCGTAGGTCTCCGGCCCGTTCAGCCGGAGCATCATGTCCTCCATCCAGTCGGTGATCGGCCAGCCGGTGGCCTCACCGCTGGAGATGCCGGCACACCACGGCTTCTTGCCGCTCGCCGCGATCTTGTCGCTCAGCGCGTACAGCTCTTCGAGGGTCTTGGGCACCTGGTAGCCGTTGTCCTTGAACTCCTTGGGGGAGTACCAGACCAGCGACTTGATGCTGGCGCCGGACGGGGCGGCGTAGAACTTGCCGTCGACCGTGCCGTACGCCTTCCAGTCCTTGCCCCAGAACTTGTCGACGTTCGCGGCGACCTCCGCCGGGGCCTCCTTGGCGTTACCGGTCGCGACGAGCTGGGCGAGCAGGCCCGGCTGCGGCACGATCGCGATGTCCGGCGCGTTGCCGGCCTTGGCCCGGACCAGCACCTGGGTCTCGAAGGACTTGTCGCCCTCGTACTTGATTGTGACGCCGGTGCACTCCTCGAACGGCTTGTACGAGTCCGTGTATGCCTTGTCCTCGGGGGTCACGATGCCGGTGAACACCGTCACGGTCTTGCCCTTGAGGTCACCGTACTGGGTGAACTGCGAGCAGTCCGCCTTCGGGGCGTTGGCCGAGGTGTCGTCCGAGTCGCTGCCACCACCGCAGGCCGCGAGGGCGAGAGTCAGACCGAGTACGCCGGCCGATGCGACCGCCGTACGCGTCCTTGTCGCACGAAGGGACATGCGCCCTTCCTTTCTTCGTCATCCGCCGGCGCGTGCGCCGCTCGTCGATGAGCTGTATCCGCACGGTGGCCGGTACGACCAATTGATCGTCAGTCAAACGGTTACCCTGGCACGACGCAATGGTTAACGGAGGGCCGAATCGGTAACGATTGTGGAACTTTCCGGTCCACTTTGCTCCGTGTGCGTGACTGTTTCGGACCGCGATGATCGCAATACGGAGAGTGTTGGCCCTCCTTGCTGGTAGTGGTGATCTCCTTGTTGCAGTTGGGGCTCGAGGGGTGGGAATGGGGGGGGCTTCCCAAGGTTGGAGTTTTCTGCCAGCATCGTCGCATCGATCGAAGAGTTTCGTCATAGGAGGATCTGGATGCGTAAGCGCCTGCTGAGCCTCATCGGCGCCGGACTGCTGGTCGCGGCGGCTGCCCTGGTCCCGGCGAGCCCTGCGATGGCCGCGCCCACCTTCAAGGTTCCGTTCCCCTGCAACCAGACCTGGTCTGGGCAGACGCGTACCAACCACAGTCCGGCCTACGCCATCGACTTCAACCGGACAGACGATCTCGGCGACCCGGTGGTCGCCAGCGCGCCCGGCACCGTGGACGTCGTCACCAACCTCGGCGACACCAGCTACGGCAAGTATGTCCGGATCAACCACGGCAACGGCTACACGACCTACTACGCCCACCTGAACAGCTCCAACGTCTCCGTGGGCCAAAGCGTGGGATACGGCAGGGTGATCGGCTACGTCGGTACCACCGGCGGTTCCAGCGGCCCGCACCTGCACTACGAGCAGCGCCTCAACGGCAACGACATCCAGGTCCGGTTCAACGGCACGCTCGCCCTCTACTGGGGCACCAAGAACTACACCAGCGACAACGGCTGCGGTAGCACGACCGGCTCGGGCACGGTGAACACCAGCGGCACCCCGCTGACCGTCCGGTCCGGCCCCGGCACCGGGTACACCGCCGTGGACACGGTCGCCGACGGCACCCGGGTCACCATCTACTGCCAGACCACCGGCACCACGGTGACCGGCACCTACGGCACCAGCAACATCTGGGACCGGATCGGCTCCGGCCGGTACATCGCCGACGCCTACGTGTACACCGGCCACGACGGCTTCATCCCGAACGTGCCACGCTGCTAGTTCTAGGTGTCAGGAAGGGCCCCCGTCAACGGACGCAGTCCGTTGACGGGGGCCCTTCCTGACACCTTCAGCGGTGCGGTACCGGCTGCGACGATCCCGGCGGGTCCGGGGAATCATGTCAACGGGCGTCAATTGTTGAAGATGCTGACCCCACCCGGCCCGACCAGCAGGCCGACCACGATGAGGACGATGCCCCAGAGGATCTGCCGCCGGAAGAGCGCAAGCACACCGGCGACCACAAGTACGACTGCGAGAATCCAGAGAATCAGCTCCATGGCTGCGAAATACCCCCGGCGGCAGCGGTGGAAACCTCCCCGGCGTCCAGATGGTCCCCCAGGTGGAAGAGGCTGTACGCCTGCTTGATGACCGGGTGCGCGACGTTGCGGACCCGTACCCCGCCCGGCGTGGTGCCCCGCTCGCTGCCGGCGTGCGCGTGCCCGTGGATGGCCAGCGCCGTGTCCGCCGAGTCGATCGCCTGACCCAGCAGGTACGACCCCAGGAACGGGTAGATCTCCAGCGGTTCACCAGCGAGCGTGTCCGGTACCGGCGCGTAGTGGGTCAGGGCGACCCGGGTGTCGCAATCCAGCTCGCGCAGTACCGTGCCGAGCCGGTCGGCGATGGTGCTGGTGGTACGGACGAACGCCTTCATCTCCGGCTCGCCGAACTCGCTGGCGCACCGACCGGCGAACCCCCCGCCGAAGCCCTTGGCACCGGCGATACCCAGCCGCCCACCGGGGGTGTCCAGCACCGTGCCGGTGCCCTCCAGCACGGTGATGCCGACCTCCTCCAGTGCCCCGACCACCTCGGGGACCTGGTCGCACTGGTGGTCGTGGTTGCCGAGCACGGTGACCACCGGTACGCCCAGCCCGCCGAACTCCCGGGCCACGCAGCGCGCCTCGGCCTCGGTCCCGTGCCGGGTCAGGTCCCCGGCCAGCAGCAGCACGTCGGCGTGTCCGGGTAGCTGGTCCAGCGCCGGCCGGAACCGGCCGACCACGTCCTCGTCCAGGTGCACGTCCCCGACGGCGGCGATCCGGATCACCATCGCGTCCCCCTCACGGCAACTGTTCGATCTCGGTCGGCGCCTGGGTACGGATCAGCCCGATGTCGGTGGTGAGCGGGATGCCGGGGAACCGTTCGGCGACCTGGCGCATGATCTCGTCCCGCCGGTGCGGGCTCTCCACCTCGCCCTGGAGGATCAGCGAGTTCTCCCGCCGGACCACGGTGATTCCCTGTTCGGCGATCTCCGGGTTCTCGGTCAGCAGCCGGTGGATCTCCGCCTCGACGTACTCGTCCGGCGGGCCACCTGCGTGCGCGGAACTGGTCATCGCGTCCCCTTTCCCTCCTCCGACGAGTACGGCACCACATCCAACCGGTCCAGCAGGACAAGGAACGCCTCGGCGTACGGCGAGTGCTGTGTCTCCTTACGTACCCGATCCCAGTCGATCTGCTCCCGTAGTGAGCGGGCCAGCGGCAGTCCACGGGCGAAGTCGCAGTAGTGCTGGGAGAAGCTGAGCAGTTTGTGCACCATCAGCTGGCTGGCGGAGAGGACCGGCATGTGGATGGCGTCCACCGGCCGGACCACGGTGTCGGTGAAGGTCTCGTCGGTCACCGGGGTCTCGATCGGCCGGTGGATCAGGTCCACCATCCGTCCCGAGTCGTAGACCTTGACCAGCCAGTCCTCCGGCGGGCGCTCGGCCGTGAAACCGGCGGCGACCAGCGCCTCCAGGGCCAGGTCGACGTCCTCGCCACGGATGAGGAAGTCGACGTCGTGGTCGCTGGAGTGGCCGCCGTGAGCGTAGACCGCGAAACTGCCGCCCAGGGCGAACGGGATCTCCGCCTGTTTGAGGACGGCGGCGACCCGTTTGAGCGTGTGCAACAGGCCCTCGTCCCCTTGCTGAACCATCGAATCTCCCGGGTGTTCGGAGGCGGACATGGTCATCCGGAGTGGAGGTCTGTGTCCGTACCCGGCACTCGACGCGTTTACACCTGGGCGGGGCGGGATCGTGACGTTCTGAGTTTTTTGTACTGGTAGTGAATCTACAGATGGTGCCGGCACTGGGTACCGTTGTCGAGGTGGCCAGAGCGCAACGGGTACAGCGGCGCGGGCGACGGCTACGCGCCGTGGCCCTGATCGGTATCGACGGTTCCGGCAAGACCACCCAGGCGCACCAGCTCGCCGCCGCGCTGAACGCGGCCGGCGTACCAGCGAACTACCTCCGAAACGCGGGTGGCCGACGCTGGTTCGGCCGGCTCGCCCGCCGGCTGGGCCGGGCGGACGCGCAACGACTGCTCGGTCGGAACGGGCTGCTGCTGGCCGAGTCGGTGCTGCGCTGGCTGGCCATCGCCCGGACGCTGCTCCGCTCGGTGCTCACCCGGCGGGTCGCGGTGATGGACCGCTACGCGTACTGCCAGTACGCCAGCATCCGGGCGCACGGCGGCCGGCGCTGGGAGACGTTCGCCCGGTTGGTCTACCGCGTCTTCCCGCCGCCCGGGCTGACCCTCCTGCTCACCGTCGACCCCGCCGAGGCGTACCGGCGGATCGAGTCCCGGGGTACCGACCACGAGACGATGGAGTACCTGATCGCGGCCGACGCGGCCTACCGGTCGCTGCCGGAGTACCCGACCTTCGTGGTGGTCGACGCGAACGGCACTCCGGACCAGGTCGCCGCCGACATCGGCGCGCAGGTGGCCCGGTGGCTGCCGGAGTCGCGTCGGGCGCCGGCCGTACCGGTCCCGGCGACCGCTCCCGTCAGCACCTGAACCGGGCGGGTCACCCGACACCGGTTACGCGACCGGCGTAACCGGTCTGCCCACAGCTAACAACCCTGGCCGTCAGGGGCAGTCCGGTCGCAGCATCACCGGATGCGAATCCTCGTCCTCGGTGGTACCCGGTTCCTCGGCCGCGCAGTGGCCCGGCTCGCGCACGACCGGGGGTACGACGTCACCTGCGCCGCCCGGTCCGTCTCCGGCGCCCCGCCGGCGGGCCCCCGCTTCGTACCCGTCGACCGGGACGACCCGGACGGCCTGGCGGCGCTGGACGGTGCCTGGTTCGACGCGGTGGTGGACGTGACCCGCCGGGTCGACCACGCCCGGTACGCGCTGGACACCCTCGCCGACCGGGTCGGGCACTGGGTGTTCGTCTCCAGTATCTCGGTCTACGCCGACCACTCGGTGCCCGGCCGGTCCGTCGCCGACTCCCCGCTGCTGCCGCCCGCGCCGGACGGGGTCGACGGTCCCGGGCCGGACTTCCGGTGGTACGGCGAGTGCAAGGTCAGCATCGAGCGCGCGGTACTCGACCGGGTCGGGGCCGACCGGTCGTTCATCTGCCGGGCCGGCCTGATCGTCGGGCCGGAGGACACCTCCGACCGGTTCCCCTACTGGGTCCGTCGGCTGGCCGACGGTGGTGAGGTGCTGGCGCCGGGGCGGCCCGACGAACCGGTGCAGTGGGTCGACGTCGAGGACCTGGCCGGGTGGCTGCTGCACGCCGCGACCACCCGACTTGCTGGTACGTTCGACGGCACCGGCCCGGCGCGCGGGTTGGCCGAGGTCCTGGCCGGGATCGCCGCCGGGGTCGACCGGCCCGATCCGCGACTGACCTGGGTCGACGGGGACTTCCTCCGCGCTCGGGACGTCCGGCCGTGGAGCGGGGAGCGGTCCCTGCCGCTCTGGGTGGGTGGCGATCCGGCGGACGCCGGATTCCTCGCCCGGGACGTGACCGACGCGCTCGCCGCCGGGCTCACCGTCCGTCCGGTGGCGGCGTCCGCCCAGGCCACGCTCGACTGGATGACCAACGCGCCGGAGGCCGTCCGACCGGGTGGACTGGGCCGCGCGGTGGAGGCCGAGGTACTCCGGGAATGGCACGCTGAACGGGACGGATGACCCGCTCCTCGACAATCTCGGGCGTACTTTGTCAGATACGCGCGGTCATGGTTGACGCTCACCGCCTCGTGAAAGTAAGTTTCATCCCGTGGCGAAGAGTGCGAAGATTTCTGCGAGTCACGAGACCGGTGGACTGATCGTCCACATCAGTGGCCTGCTCCCGTCGCTGTCGCCCGCCGAGCAGCGGGTGGCCCGGCTGGTGGTCGCCGATCCGGCGGACGCGGCGCGACGGACAATCACCGATCTCGCCACCGCCGCCGAGACCTCCGAGGCGACCGTCATCCGGTTCTGCCGCTCCGTCGGCATGGACGGCTACCCGCAGCTCCGCATCCGGTTGGCGGCCGAGGCCGCCCGCCGGGTGGAGCCGCCGGACGCCCGGGTGGTCGGTGGGGACATTCCACCCGGCGCCGACCTCGCGCAGATCATCGCCACCATCGCCTTCAACGACGCGCGGGCCGTCGAGGAGACAGCCGAGCAGCTCGACCCCGCCGTCTGTGAACAGGTCGTCGAGGCGATCTGCAACGCCGGCCGGATCGACATCTACGGTGCCGGCGCCAGCGGCTTCGTCGCCTCGGACTTCCAGCAGAAGCTGCACCGGATCGGCCGGACCGCCTTCTACTTCCCGGACGTCCACACCGCCCTCACCTCCGCCGCCCTGCTCGGCCGGGGCGACATCGCGGTGGGGATCTCGCACACCGGTACCACCTCGGACGTGATCGAGGTGCTGGAGCAGGCCCGGTCACGGGGGGCGGTCACCGTCGCCCTGACCAACTTCCCCCGCTCGCCGATCACCGAGGTCGCCGACCATGTCCTGACCACCGCAGCCCGGGAGACGACGTACCGGTCCGGCGCGATGGCCAGCCGGCTGGCACAGCTCACCGTCGTCGACTGCCTCTTCGTCGGGGTGGCCGCCCGGAACCGGGCCAAGGCCCGCAAGGCGTTGGAGGTGACCGCCGAGGCGGTCCAGCAGCACCGCGTCACGAACCGGAGGAAGGCATGACGGCGGGCCGGGTGGAGCCCGACACCGCGTCCGCGCTCCCGCTCGCGGAGCAGCCCCGGCCGATGATCCGGGTCAATGCGCCGACCGAACAGCGCAATCCGCTCAGCGCCGACCTCGACCTGATGTCCACCCGTGACGTGCTCCGTGTGATCAACGAGGCGGACCGGCGGGTGCCCGCCGCGGTCGCCGCGGTACTCGACGAGATCGCCGCTGCGGTCGACCTCGCGGTAGGGGCGTTGCGTGCCGGGCACCGGGTGCACTACTTCGGCGCCGGGACGTCCGGCCGGCTGGGGGTGCTGGACGCGGCTGAGTTGGCGCCTACCTTCAACTCCCCCAAACACTGGTTCTGCTCGCACATCGCCGGGGGACCGGAGGCGGTCTGGCGGGCCGTCGAGGACGCCGAGGACGACGAGTACACGGGCGCGACCGAGGCCGGGGACTGCGTACACGCCGGTGACCTGGTGGTCGGTCTGGCCGCCAGTGGCCGTACCCCGTACGTGCTCGGTGCCCTCGGCGCGGCCCGGACGGCCGGGGCCGGGACGGTACTGCTCTGCGCCAACCCGCACGCCGAGGCGGCGTCCTCGGTGGATGTCTTCATCGGGGTGGACACCGGGCCGGAGGTGGTCACGGGCTCCACCCGGATGAAGGCCGGCACCGCGCAGAAGCTGGTGTTGAACGCGTTCTCCACCGCCGTGATGGTCCGCCTCGGCCGGGTCTACTCGAATCTGATGATCGATGTGGTGGCCACCAACGCCAAGTTGCGTGGGCGCATGATCTCGATCCTGGTGGACGCCACCGGCTGCAGCGAGGAGGTCTCCCAGCGGGTGCTGGACGAGGCCGACGGCGACCTGAAGGCGGCGCTGGTCGCCCTCGTCTCCGGAGCGGCGGTGGCCGATGCCCGGGACGCCCTCTCCCGCTCGGCCGACCAGGTACGCGGTGCCCTGGCCCTGCTCGCCTCCTGACCCGCCCCGGTCCGTCTCCCGGTCCGTCCGCCCGCAGTCCGTCCGTCTCCCGGTCCGTCCGCCCGCAGTCCGTCCGTCTCCCGGTCCGTCCGCCCGCAGTCCGTCCGTCTCCCGGTCCGTCCGCCCGCAGTCCGTCCGTCTCCGGTCCGTCCGCCCGCAGTTTGTCTGCCCGCGCTCCGGGTGACCGGTCGGGTGCCTTCGGTGACCGGATGGCCGGCGGGCAGTGATGCGCGCCGCAGCGGGACTGTCCCGACGTTGCGGATTGTTCAATCGGGTGCGGGGTAATCCCGAGATCAGGTGGACCAGCCGGCTCGCCGGTGATCCGTGGTGATGAGGATCTCAGTGGCCTCTGTGACATGGCAGGCCATCCGTCCCGGTCGCAATGGTGCGACTGATTCGGGTGGATCGTGCACCGCCGATCCCGTACGGCTGTGCTGTCGGTCACGAAAAAGCCCTGACCAGGGGGTGCTGACAGCAAACGTCGACCGTACTCTCAGCAACCACTCAGGCATTCGTGACACTTTCGACTCACGAGACGGAATCCCCAATGCGTCTCAGCTGTTGTGTAGGTGTCAGTACCGCCAGGCACCACGGGGAACGTCACGGGGGAGGGCTGATGGTCGTGGGGACGGCAAGGAACCGGGCAACCGGCGCTAGCGAGGGGACCGTGGGCAACGTGGACAAGAACATCGGCATGCGAACCGACGAGGTTGCCGAGGAGCGCGACCTGGTCGGCGTCTACCTGCACGAGATCTCCCGGACGCCGCTGCTCGACGCGGCCAGAGAGGTCGAACTCTCCCGGACGATCGAGGCCGGCCTCTACGCCGAGCACCTGCTCGGGGAGGACCGCATCCCCGACGGGGTCAGCCGTGACGAACTGGAACGACTGGTGACCGAGGGCGAGCGGGCGAAGGACCTGTTCATCCGGGCCAACCTGCGTCTGGTCGTCTCGATCGCGCGACGGTACGTCCGGTCGGGCATGCCGATGCTGGACCTGATCCAGGAGGGCAACACCGGCCTGGTGCGGGCGGTCGAGAAGTTCGACTACGAAAAGGGCTTCAAGTTCTCCACCTACGCGACGTGGTGGATCCGGCAGGCGATCAGCCGGGCCATCGCCCAGCAGGAGCGGACGGTACGGCTCCCGGTGCACCTCGTCGAGGACGTCAACCGGATGCGCAACGTGGCCCGGCAGCTGACCCGGGAACTGGGCAGCGACCCGGAGCCCGACCAGATCGCCGCCGCGCTGGGGGTCACCGTCGAGCGGGTGCACGAGCTGGTCCGCTGGTCGCAGGACACGGTGTCGCTGGACACGCCGATCGGCGACGACGGGGACACCAATCTCGGTGACCTGGTCGCGGACAGCGACGCACCCTCCCCGGAGGAGATCGTGCTGACCGGGCTGGAGCGTCAGCGCATCGAGGGCCTGCTCAACCACCTGGACGACCGGTCCGCCGGCATCATGCGGGCCCGGTACGGCCTGGAGGACGGGCGGGAGCACTCGCTCACCGAGGTGGCCTCGCGCTTCTCCCTCTCCCGTGAGCGGATCCGGCAGCTGGAGATCCAGGCACTGGGCCGGCTGCGGGAACTGGCCCGGGCGGAGGGCCTCCAGGCCGCCTGACCGGCGGCCCTGCCGACAAGACCGGAAGAACGGCCGGCACCCCATCGGGGTGCCGGCCGTTCTGGTTATGCGCCCTTTTGGTCGGTCGTTACAGATGACGCGGCGAAATCAGCCCGGCAAAGCCGCCCAAAGGTGGGCGTAATCGGCGGCGCGCTGGTCACGGTGCGCCCGGGCAGTTGCGGAGGGGCGGCAGAACCGGCATCTGCGGTGGCGCCCGGTTAACACAATGAATTCCGGAAGCCCACTGGAATCGATATCCGCATCAGTGCGACCGGCATCCGGCGGCCACCGGATGCCGATACCGACACCATCGCCCCAGCCCGCCGCACGAGCCGTGGGAGGCATTCCGTGAATCGTACAAGTCCCGCTCAGCACCTGCCATCTCCACTCAGCGTCACCGGACTGGCGGCGCCACTGACCACGTACGACAAACCGGGGATCACGGTGACCAGCCACCGGTTCACCGTCGGGGACCGGACCTTCGTGGTCCGGGAGTTGACCCGGTTGCGCACCACCCGGGGACCGCACGACCGGCTGACCGTACAGGCGATCGCGGTGACCGGCGGCATCGTGGCCGGTACCGCTCTGCTGCTGGGTCTCACCGGTGGCCTGCAACGGCTCTCCGTCGGTGGGTACCTCTGCCTCGGGGTGGCGGCCCTGGTCCCGGTGCTGATCGCCCTGGCCGGACGCCGCTGGCGTCCGCCCGCCCACGAACTGTGGGGCAGCTACCGGGGCACCGACCAGTTGCTCTTCAGCAGTGACGAGGAGCGGCAATTCGGCCAGGTGACCCGGGCGCTGCTGCGGGCCCGGGAAGCAGCCCGGCTCGGTGGCTGGGACGAGCCGGTGGCCACGGCCGACCCCTGGTAGCCGATCGCCCGGTCCGCTGCGGACGGGTGTCGTCGAGGCGGACGGGAGCAGGGGCCGGCGCGGGGACGTCGAGGGAGTCGGCGGTCAGCCGGCGACCGGCTCCCGCTCCCGCAGCCGGCCGTCGATCTCGCGGGTCACCCCCCGCTCGGCGAAGAACGATACGAACGGCACCGTGCCGGCGAGCATCACCAGCGCCATCCGACGCAACGACCAGCCGGCCCGGCGGCCCAGGTCGAAGGCGGCGAGCAGGTAGAGCATGTACAGGAAGCCGTGTGCCGGACCGACCGTCTCGACCACCACGGGATTGTCGAAGCCGTACTTCAGCGGCATGCCGATCACCACGAGCATGATCAGCACGACGCCCACCACGTAGGCGATCACGCGGTACCGGGTAAGGGCTGCGCCCACCTTCGATCCGTCCCTTCCGACCGGCGTCAGCCGGGATAGTCACCGGGCCGGGCGCCCGGATTGGCGTTCAACCATGACAGGTAGCGGTTGTAGGCGGCGAGTTCCGGATCGCCCGGGTCGTCGGCCGGGCCGCCGGCCCGGACGGTACGCACCGGGGGGCGGAACCCGACGCCGCCGGTCGGCTCCGGCGGGGCCGGTTCACGCCGTCCGGCCTCGCCGTCGCTGGCACCCCTGCCCAGCGCGTGGCGTACCTCCCGCCACCAGAGGAAGATCACGAAGCCGGCGAAGACCGGCCACTCCACCGCGTACGCCCAGCTGAGCGTGTTACCGGACGCGGCCCGGCTGATCTGCCACCAGCCGAGGGCCGAGAACGCGGCGACGAGCACGACGGTGGCCACGTGGCGGGCGATCCACGCCGGTGTCCAGAGCCGTTTCATGGCAACGAGCGTACCGGGCGTCGGCGGCTACTCCGACGGGACGTCGTAGACCGGCGTGCCGGGGCGGGGTTTGGCTCCCGCCTGGGTGGGCATCCGTCTAGCTGCCAACCCGCACGAGCTTCCGGAGGGCCCCATGACCGAATCAGTACGGCGGGACGGGTATCCGTCCACCAGCCCCGGCGGCTCCGTGGACGCGAGCCCGGAGCAGCGGATGCCGGAGTGGGACGCCAGCCACACCACCGGTGGCGGGGTCGACGTGGCGGAGGCCGAGCCGATGGGGGTCGACCCGGCGGATCTGGCCGACGAGGACCTGATCCGGGAGATCCACAGCCTGCACCGTACCCGGCTGGACACCTTGCGGCACGCGACCGACGCGGCTCTGGCCAACCACCTGCGACGTACCGCAGAACTGGAGACCGAGTACCTGACCCGCTACCCGGGTCGGGAGGTCGACCCGGGTCGACTGCGGGACCTCTGAGATGGGCGCAGAAGCCGCGCGCGGCATGTCCGCGCCCCCTGAGGTGGTCTTCAACACCGCCACTGACCCCGACCGGGCCACCGCCTGGCTGCCACCCGCGCTGCGCTCCGACGGGCAGTGCCGGCCCGACCGGATGGACGGCGAACTGCGGGCCCGGTGGACCAGTTCCGCGGCTCCCGGCTGGTCGGCGGAGCTGTCCGTACACCCGGGGAACGCCGGTGGCTCCCAGGTCCGGCTGACCCTCGATGCCGGCCCGGACCAGCGGCAACTCGACGGGCTGGCCGAGGAGACGCTGGACAGCCTCGCCCGCGAGGTGGCGGAGAACCTGACCGCTGGGTGAACGGGACGGAGAACCTGACCGCTGGGTGAACGAGGCGGAGAGTTGGGTGAACGGCGGAACATCGACCAGAAGCTAGGGGATCGCGTGACCGATCGTGGCCTGAAGCAGAGAGTGACGCGGTTGCGCCAGGCGTACGCACCGCACGAACACCGGCCGCTCGGTGGGTATCTCGCCGCCATGGGCAGCTACGCCGGGGTGACCGCAGGGCTGGCCACCCTGGTCCGGATCACCGGTCGACCGGTGCCGGAGCGGCCCGCGCCATCCGACGTGGTGCTGCTCGCCATCGCCACGCACAAACTGAGCCGGCTGCTCGCCAAGGACGCGGTGACCAGCCCGCTACGGGCGCCGTTCACCCGGTACGACAAGCCGATCGGTAGCGGCGAGGTGATGGAGCAGGTACGCGACCAGGGCAGTTCCACCCGGCACGCCATCGGCGAGCTGCTGAGCTGCCCGTTCTGCCTCGCCGTCTGGGTCGCCACCGGCCTGACCGGCGGGCTGGTCCTCGCCCCACGCCTCACCCGGCTGGTCGCCACCGCACTGACCGCGGTGGCCGCCGCCGACTTCCTCCATCTCGGGTACGCGATCGCCATGCAGACCGCCGAGCGGCCGGCGCGCCGGGACTGAGACGGCAACAGCGGGGGTACCGGCTCCGGCTGGTACCCCCGCTGTTTTCCGGTCGTCGGCCGGCCCTGGGTCAACGCTGCATGCCGGCCCAGCCCCGAGGTGACTCCGGCTCGCGCACCTCCTCGTCCTCCCCCGTGATCACATCGGAGGCGACGGCGGTCTCCTCGTGCTCGTTGGCGAAATCCGGGTCGGCGTCCGGGGCGAGGGCTGCCGGCGGCTGGCCGAGTACGGGCATCCGTTCTTTTCGTTGCGGGTCATCTCGCTCGGTCATCTGCGGGTCCTCTCGCTCGTCACCGGGCCGTGGTCAGCCGGCGGTACCGCCGAGCAGTTCGGCGACCTCCTCCAGGGCGTACTCCCCTTCGGGAAGTGCGCAGATGCGGGTCAGCAGCTCGGCGGGTACCTCCTGGGCGACCGCGCGGCGCTGGATCTCCGCCTGGGTGACCCGTTCCTGGCCGAGGTAGATGTCGTCCAGCAGGTCGTCCAACTCGCGGGTCGGTGCGTCATCGGTCACGGCGATCAGCTACCCGGGACCGAAACGGTCAAACGTGTACGCAGCCGCCGGTGGTGCCGGCCGGTACCCGCTGGCGCGGTGGGCCCCGTCACTTCGTCGGCATGGAACATCCGCCGCGTGGACCTGGTTGAATGAGGTGTCGGTGTGTCCAGTGTCCCCGGGCCTCACCTAACTGCCTTCGCGGAATACCGTTCGGCTGGAGCCGCGTCGTGCCACTCGCCGAGAGGCGACCTGCACACCGACACCCGTGCCGCCCGGGGCCCAGCCCCGGGCGGCACACTACGTCTCCCGTATCTCTCCCGGCCAGCGGGGCCGACGCGGTCAGGTGTTAGGAAGGGCCCCTTTACCTACCGAAAGCGTTAAGCGGGGGCCCTTCCTTACACCTCAGGCGGGGGTGGTGGCGGCGACCCGGCGGGCTCGGACCGCACCGGCCAGCTCGGTCAGTACCGCCTCGGTCTGCTCCCAGCCCAGGCAGGCGTCGGTGATCGACTGGCCGTAGACGAGTTCGCAGGTCGGGTCGAGGTCCTGCCGGCCGGGTACCAGGAACGACTCCAGCATGATCCCGACGACGCCCCGGCTGCCGGCGGCGAGCTGGGCGGCCACGTCGGCGGCCACCAGCGGCTGACGACGGTGGTCCTTGCCGCTGTTGTCGTGGCTGGCGTCGATCACCACCCGCTCCGGCAGGCCGGCCGCGCGCAGCAGGCCCACGGCGTGCTCCACCGACTGGGCGTCGTAGTTCGGCTCACCGCGCCCGCCGCGCAGCACCAGGTGCCCGTCGGCGTTGCCCCGGGTGTGCAGGATGGCCGGCGTCCCGGACACGTCGATGCCGGGGAAGACGTGCGGTACCCCGGCCGCCCGGATCGCGTCCACCGCGGTGCCGATGCTGCCGTCCGGGCGGTTCTTCATCCCGATCGGCATGGAGAGCCCCGAGGCGAGCTGCCGGTGCACCTGGCTCTCCACCGTCCGGGCGCCGATCGCGCCCCACGCGACGGTGTCCGCGATGTACTGCGGGGTGATCGGGTCGAGGAACTCGCAGCCGACCGGCAGGCCGAGCCGGAGCACGTCCAGCAGCAGGCGCCGGGCGGTACGCAGGCCGGTGTTCACGTCGCCGGAGCCGTCCAGCCCCGGGTCGTTGATGAGGCCCTTCCAGCCGACCGTGGAGCGCGGCTTCTCGAAGTACACCCGCATCACCACGAGCAGGTCGTCGGAGAGCCGTCCGGCCACCTCGCGCAGGCGACCGGCGTACTCCAGGGCGGCGGCCGGGTCGTGCACCGAGCACGGACCGACGACGACCAGCAGGCGGTCGTCCTCGTGGTCCAGTACCCGGCTGACGGCTCGTCGGCCGGCCAGCACCGCGTCGGTCAGTTGTTCGTCGAGGGGCAGTTCGTGGTGCAGCAGGGCCGGGGTGGTCAGCGGGACGACGCGGTCGATCCGCTGGTCGATGACCCGGGTGGGGGAGTGGGACTCGGGGCTCACGGGTGGATTCCTCACCGCCGGCCGTACCCGGGGCCGGCGCCCGGGTCGTCGAGCCGGCTGCTCGTACGCAAAAGGGCAGGAGCGGAAGCTCCTGCCCAGCCGGCTCAGGTCGTGGTGGCGTCAGATCATGGTCGAGCCACCGGCCAGAGCCGGCTGCATAAACCATCGATACGAACGCGCCATGCCGACCAGGTTACCCGACGCAGCGGCAAAAGCTCCCCGGGCCGCCGGCAGATCGTCGCCAGACGTTCATGTGCCTCGATGGAACCATCGGTAATGTCATCGACATATGTCGTTCTCATGGAGGTTGGCATGGACCGTCGCAGTGTCCTGCGCACCACCGTCGCCGCGGCCGGAGGCGCTGTCTTCTCCGGCAGCCTCTGGACCGGGGCGCTGGCCGCTCCGGCCCAGCCCGGGCCGGGTCCGTACGGACCACTCGGGACCGCCGACAGCAACGGGATCCAGCTCCCCGCCGGCTTCACCAGCCGGGTCGTCGCCCGGTCCCGGCAGACCGTTCCGGGTACCTCCTACACCTGGCACGACGCACCCGACGGCGGTGCCTGTTTCGTCGCGGGAACCGGTTGGGTCTATGTCTCGAACTCTGAGATCGCCTCGACCGGGGGTGCCTCTGCGGTGCGCTTCAACGCGGACGGGAGCATCGCCTCGGCGTACCGGATCCTGGGAAACACGAACCGGAACTGCGCCGGCGGCGCGACCCCGTGGGGCACCTGGCTCTCCTGCGAGGAGGTCAGCCTCGGCTACGTCTACGAGACCTACCCGCTGGGCGGGACGGCGGCGGTACGCCGTCCGGCGATGGGCCGGTTCAACCACGAGGCCGCCGCAGCCGACCCGGTCCGGCAGGTGATCTACCTGACCGAGGACGAGTCCACCGGCTGCTTCTACCGGTTCCGGCCGACCACCTGGGGCGACCTCTCCGCCGGCACCCTGGAGGTACTGGTCGCCGGCTCGGCCACCAGCGGCCCGGTGACCTGGGCGCGCGTCCCCGATCCGGACGGCTCGCCCACCTACACCCGCAACCAGGTCTCCGGGGCGAAGCGGTTCAACGGGGGTGAGGGCTGCTGGTACGCCGACGGCACCTGCTGGTTCACCACCAAGGGCGACAACCGGGTCTGGGCGTACGACGCGGTCAACCAGCGGATCGACCTGGTGTACGACGACTCGCTGGTCTCCGGGACCGCCCCACTGACCGGGGTGGACAACATCACCGGGGCCCGCTCGGGCGACCTGTACATCGCCGAGGACGGCGGCAACATGGAGATCAACATCATTACTCCGGACGAGGTGGTCGCGCCGTTCCTGCGGATCACCGGGCAGGGTTCGTCGGAGATCTGCGGGCCGGCGTTCTCGCCGGACGGCACCCGGCTCTACTTCTCCTCCCAGCGCGGCACCTCCGGTTCCTCCTCCGGCGGAATCACCTACGAGGTACGCGGTCCGTTCCGGTCCTGACCGCCCGGCAACGGACCCGTGCCGGTACCGGACACGCGTCGGTATCGGACACGCGTCGGTACCGGCCGGCAACGGGCGTGGCGGAGCAGCCGGTTGGGTATCACCGTCGCATGACGAGTGATCCAGTTGACGACGGGCGGGTCGACTCCCGGGCCGGCCACCTGCTCCCCGAGGAGTTGGCGGTCGGCAGTGACGACCCGCACGCCCAGGCCGAGGCGATCCTGGCCGAGTCGGACCTGCGGGAGGGCGATCCGGGCGCGGCCCCGGACACCTTCCTGGAACGGCGTACCTCCGGTCAGACCGTGACCCCGATCGAAACCCCCGACTGAACCGTCCCCGGTCCGGTCCGGCGGGCCCGCTGCGACCCCCGGTAGGTCAGCATCCGGGCCCGCTGGATCAGACCCGCCGCCCGGTGGGCTCCGGGTCCGGCAGGGCGGGGAGCCTCGGCGCCTCCGGGTCCGGCAGGGCGCCGAGCAGCAACCGGCGGCCACCGGCCCGGTACGACACGATCGTGGTGTACGTCCCGGTGAACGAGCGGCGGGGCAGGGGCAGGTGCCGCAGCAGCGGCCCGGCCGTGCTGGAGGAGACCAGGGCACTGATGCGCCCGGAGCGGCCCGGCCCCGGTGTCCGGCTCCGGGCCGACACACTCGCGTCAGCCCCACCCGGAGGCCGTTGATCGGATAGCGTTCTGGGATGCCCGAGACCGGTTACCCCTGGCCGATCGAGACCACCCGCCTGGACAACGGCCTGCGCGTGGTGGTGAGCGAGGACCGCACCGCTCCGGTGGTCGCGGTCAACCTCTGGTACGACGTCGGTTCCCGGCACGAACCCGCCGGCCAGACCGGCTTCGCCCACCTCTTCGAACACCTGATGTTCGAAGGGTCGGTCAACGTGGCGAAGACCGAGCACATGAAGCTGATCCAGGGCTCCGGTGGCTCGCTCAACGCCACCACCAACCCGGACCGGACGAACTACTTCGACACCGTGC
The DNA here is from genome assembly GCF_036906895.1 of Micromonospora sp. CPCC 206060. NCBI lineage: Bacteria > Bacillati > Actinomycetota > Actinomycetes > Micromonosporales > Micromonosporaceae > Micromonospora > Micromonospora sp. CPCC 206060. The sequence continues at coordinate 19,939 of NZ_JBAKHU010000041.1, read as the reverse complement.
CCGCCGAGCACCTGGGCCTGGCGCTGTGGTTGGAGGCCGACCGGATGGGCGGCCTGGTGCCGGCGCTGACCCAGGAGACCCTGGACAACCAGCGTGAGGTGGTGAAGAACGAGCGGCGCCAGCGCTACGACAACGTGCCGTACGGCGACGCCTGGCTGCGCCTGCTGCCGCTGCTCTACCCGCCGGGGCACCCGTACCACCACGCCACGATCGGCTCGATGGACGACCTGAACGCCGCCGACCTGGCCACCTTCCAGGCGTTCCATGCGATGTACTACGCACCCAACAACGCCGTACTGACCGTGGTCGGCGACACCGACGCCGACGAGGTCTTCGGGCTGGCCGAGAAGTACTTCGGGCGGCTCGCACCGCGCAGCGACATCCCGCCCGCCCCGGACGGCCGGCTGGTCACCGGCACCGGTCGCCCGCTCCGGGAGACGGTGACCGGTGACGTGCCGGCTCCCCGGATCTACCTGGCGCACCGTACGCACCCCTTCGGTACCCCCGACTACGACGTGCTGACCGTGCTCGCCACCATCCTGGGCAGCGGCCGGGGCAGCCGGCTCTACCAGCGGCTCGCCGACGGTGCCCGGCTGGCCCAGCCGGACCTGGTCGGGGCGTACGGGGTCGACCTGGCGCACGCCCCGGCCCCGCTGATCGTCACCGCCGCCGCCCGCCCCGGGGTGACCGCCGAGCAGTTGGAGGCCGGGCTGACCGGGGTGCTCGACGAGATCGCCACCGGCGGGGTGACCGACGCCGAACTGGACCGGGCCAAGGCCCTGCTGACCACCTCCTGGTGGCGGCACCTGTTCACCGTGGACGGCCGGGCGGACACCCTCGGCCGGTACGCCACCCAGTTCGGCGACCCGGCGAAGGCCGCCGAGCGGTTGCCGTCCTGGCTTTCGGTCACCGCCGACCGGGTCGCCGCCGTCGCCGCCGAGGTGCTCGCCCCGCAGGACCGGGTGACCCTGACCTACCTGCCTCAGCAGAAGGCCCGGCCCGAGGAGACGGCCCTGCCCCCGACGACCATCTCGCCCGAGGAGACGGCCCGATGAATCTGATCACCGAGCGTCCGGCACCGGGTGCCGCCCGCCCGTACCGTTTCCCCGAGGTGGTGCGGCGGAGCGTGGCCGGTGGCGACGTGGTCGCGGCGCACCTGCCCGGCCACCGCCTGGCCGTCGCGCTGCTGCTGCTCGACGCGGGTGCCGGCCGCGAGCCGGTGGGCCAGGAGGGCGTCGGCGGGGCGGTCGCCAAGGGGCTGGAGGAGGGCACCATCCTCCGCGACTCGACCGCCTACGCGTTGGCCGTCGAGGGCCTCGGCACCGAGCTGGTGACCTCGCTGGACTGGGACTCCTTCCAGGTGAGCGTGCAGGCGCCGGTGGACCGGTTGCCGGCCGCCGTGGAACTGCTCGCCGAGGCGGTCCGCACCCCCCGGCTCGACCCGGCCGACGTCGAGCGGGTACGCGACGACGAGGCGACCGCGCTGCGGATGGACTGGGCCAACCCGGGCCCGCGCGCCGACGCCGCCCTGCGGGCCGACCTGTTCGGCATCGAGCACCGGCACGGCCGGCCGATGTACGGCGACCCGGACTCGGTCGCCGGCCTGACCGTGGCCGACGTCACCGGGTTCCACGCCGAGTGGCTGACCCGGCCGGGCACCCTGATCATCGTCGGCGACCTGGACCGGGTCGACCTCGACGCGCTCGGCGCGGCGGCGTTCGCCGGTACCCGGCCGGCCACCGTCGCCCCGGCGGAACCCGTCGGCGTGCACATCCGCGACGGCCGGCGGATCATCCTGGTGGACCGGCCCGGCTCGGTGCAGTCGACGCTACGGATCGGGCACCCGGCGCCGCACCGGGCGCACCCCGACCACGTGCCGATGGTGCTCGCCGGCACCGTGCTCGGCGGGGCGTTCACCTCCCGGCTCAACCACCTGATCCGCGAGGTACGCGGCTACACGTACGGCATCCGCGCCGACTTCGGCCTGTCCCGCCGGTTCGGCCGGTTCGCGGCCAGCGCCGGAGTACAGACGGCAGTCACCGTACCCGCCCTGGTCGACACGGTGGGGGAGATCACCCGTACCCAGGCCGAGGGGGTGACCGAGGCGGAGCTGGAGGTGGCCAAGTCCTGGCGGGCCGGCCAGCTCTCCGTCGAACTCCAGAGCCCCCGGGCGATCGCCGGCGCGCTGACCACCCTGGTCGTGCACGGCCTGCCCGACGACTACCACGCGACGCTGCGCCAGCGCCTGCTGGACGCCTCGGTGGCGGAGGTCTCCGCCGCCGCGCAGACGCACCTGCGTGCCGACGGGCTGACCCTGGTGGTCGAGGGGGACGCGGCGCTGATCCGCGACGAGCTGACCGCCAGCGGCCTCGGCGACCTGCTGTAAGGAAGGGCCCCTTATTAACGCTTTCGGTAGAGGAAGGGGCCCTTCTTAACACCTGTCCCCCTGACACCGGCCGGGCTGGGCATGGTCTGGGTCACACTCGGGCCGCTCCCGGTCCGGGCGGTGGGATACGGGTGCCCGCCACCCCGCCGACCTGGGTAGCCTCGCGGTCATGAGGATCGGCATTGTGGGAGCCACCGGCCTGGTCGGCAGCGTGATGCGGCAGGTACTGGCGGAGCGGCAGTTCCCGGCGGAGCAGGTACGTTTCTTCGCGTCCGCCAGGTCGGCCGGGCAGACCCTGCCCTGGCCGGGCGGGGAGATCACCGTGGAGGACGCCGCGACGGCGGACTACACCGGGCTCGACATCGTGCTCTTCTCCGCCGGTAAGGGCACCTCCCTGGCGCTGGCGCCGAAGGTCGCCGCGGCCGGGGCGGTCGTGATCGACAACTCGTCGGCCTACCGGATGGACCCGGAGGTGCCGCTGGTGGTCGCCGAGGTCAACCCGCACGCTGCCGCCGTACGCCCCAAGGGCATCATCGCCAACCCGAACTGCACGACGATGGCCGCGATGCCGGTACTGCGCCCGCTGCACGCCGAGGCCGGGCTGGTCGGCCTGGTCGTCTCGACGTACCAGGCGGTCTCCGGTGCCGGGCTGGCCGGCGTGGCCGAGCTGGACGAGCAGGTCCGCAAGGTCGTCGAGCAGGCCGCCGGGCTGGCCTACGACGGAGCCGCGGTGGAGTTCCCGGCTCCCGGCTCGTTCGTCCGGCCGATCGCCTTCAACGTGCTCCCGCTCGCCGGTTCGATCGTCGACGACGGCTCCGCCGAGACCGACGAGGAGCAGAAACTGCGCAACGAGAGCCGCAAGATCCTGGAGATCCCCGGGCTGAAGGTCTCCGGTACCTGCGTGCGGGTCCCGGTCTTCACCGGTCACTCGCTCCAGATCAACGCCCGGTTCGCCAACCCGATCAGCCCGCAGCGGGCCCGGGAACTGCTCGACGGGGCGCCGGGCGTGGCGCTGTCGGACGTACCCACGCCGTTGCAGGCGGCCGGTCAGGACCCGACGTACGTCGGGCGGATCCGCCGGGACGAGACCGTCGAGCATGGCCTCGCCCTGTTCTGCTCCAACGACAACCTGCGTAAGGGCGCCGCGCTGAACGCGGTACAGCTTGCCGAACTGGTGGCCGCCGAGTCACGCTGAGCATGCCGGGGTCCGGTCCGGCGGAACGCCGCCGGGCCGGAGCCGTGACTGGGTAGGGGGCACCATGGCGGACGACGGGACGACGACCCGGCGGCTGATCGACCTGATCGCCGACGGGCAACTGGGTGTGCTCGCCACCATCAAGCGGGACGGCCGACCGCAACTGTCGAACGTGAGCTACGCCTTCGACCGGGAACGGAACCTGATCCGGGTCTCCATCACCGACGGCCGGGCCAAGACCGCCAACCTGCGTCGTGACCCGCGCGCCAGTTTCCAGGTCAGCACGCCTGACGGCTGGGCGTACGCGGTGGCCGAGGCGCGGGCCGAGCTGAGCCCGGTGGCGACCGACCCGGCCGACCCGACGGTCGAGGAACTGATCGCGCTGTACCGCGCGGTGCAGGGCGAACACCCCGACTGGGACGACTACCGGCGGGCGATGGTCGCGGACCGCCGGCTCGTGCTGCGGCTGCATGTCGAGCGGGTGTACGGGATCCCGCCCCGCGGCTGACCCTGCCCCGCGGCTGACCCTGCTCCCGGCGGCCCGGCGTCGCCGTTACGGCGTCCCGGCGTCCCGGGTGTCGCCGTCCCGGCGTCGCCGTTACCTCTCCGGCTGGTCGGGTAGACCGCGGGTGCCGACACGAGAGGGGAGCAGGTATGACGACCGTCGGAGAGTTCATGACGACCCGGCTGGTGACCATGGACGCCAACGACACGCTCACCGCGGCGGCGCAGGAGATGCGGGACAGTGCCATCGGTGACGTCATCGTCACCGACGGGGACGACGTCATTGGGATCGTGACGGACCGGGACATCACCGTACGTGCGGTGGCCGAGCAGATGGATCCGGCCACCACGCCGTTGAAGCGGGTCACCACCTCGGACGTGGTGACGGTCAGCCAGTACGACGACGCGGTGGCCGCCGCCGACCTGATGCGCACCTACGGGGTACGCCGGCTGCCGGTGATCGAGGACGGCCGACTGATCGGTCTGGTCTCCATCGGTGACCTCGCGGTCGAGCGGGAGCCGCAGTCGGTGCTGGCCGACATCAGCGCGGACGACCCGAACAACTGACCAACCGGTTCCCAGGTGTTAATAAGGGCCCCTTCCTATACCGAAAGCGATAGGAAGGGGCCCTTCCTTACACCGGAGGTGCTCATCCGATTCGGGTGAGGTTGAGCTGCCGGTCGGCGGGGACCCCTGCGGTGACGTCCGGTCGCACCGTACAGAGGGGGACGCCTGATGGGGGAGGCCACCACACGGTTCTTCGAGGACCTGGACCGGCGGGGGTACGAGCCCCGGCTGGAGAAGGCTGCGGGGACCGTGCGCTTCGACTTCCGCGAGGACGCGCACACCGACCACTGGCTGGTCCTCATCGACCACGGCACGCTCAAGGTGACCCGGGCCGAACATGAGGCCGACACGGTGATCAGCACCAGTCCGGAGCTTTTCGACGACATCGCCGTCGGGCGGGAACACGTCATCGCCGCCCTGCTCCGGGGGGACCTGACGGTCACTGGCAACGCCCTGCTGGTGCTCCAGATCGAACGGATATTTCCCGGTTCGCCGGACGCGCGGGGTCCGCGCCGGGACTTCGTCAAGGAGGCGTGCTGATGGCCGAGCATCTGGTCCGCATCCTGGACGGAAACACGTTCGTGGTCTCCGAACCGACCGGGGACATCGAGGCGACACCGGTCGAGCCGGCCGGGCTCTTCTCGATCGACACCCGGTTCCTGTCGAAGTGGGTGCTGACGGTCAACGGTGAGCGGCTGACCTCGCTCTCCTACGACGACCTCCAGTACTACGAGGCGCGTTTCTTCCTGGTGCCGGGGATGGCCACCCACTATGTCGACGCGAAGCTGTCGATCATCCGGGAGCGGGCGGTGGGCGGCAGCTTCCGGGAGCGGTTGACCATCCTCAACCACGACGAGGCGCCGGTCGAGCTGGAGGTCCGGATGGACGTCGGCTCGGACTTCGCCGACCTGTTCCAGGTCAAGGACGAGATCCTGAACAAGAAGGGCGAGATCTACACCGAGGTCGAGGCCGACCGGCTGCGGTTGGGCTACCGGCGGGGCAACTTCCGCCGGGAGACGACGATCACGGCCACCGGTGGGCCCCGGTACGACCGGGACGGTTTCGCGTACTCGATCCGGCTGGAGCCGAACGAGCGGTGGCAGGTCGACATCGACGTGCGGACGGCGGCGGTCGGTCCGGGTGGCCGGGACCTGCGGATCGGGCTCCAGGCGCACGGTCACGAGCGGCTCGCCATGCAACACGACCTGGAGGAGTGGATCGCGGCAGCGCCGAAGGTCAACTGCGAGTGGGAGTCGTTGGCCCGGACGTACAAGCGGAGTCTGGTGGACCTGGCCGCACTGCGCTTCTCGCCGGTCTCGCTGGCCGGGCAGACGCTGCCGGCCGCCGGCCTGCCGTGGTTCATGACCATGTTCGGCCGGGACAGCATCCTGACCTGCCTCCAGACGCTGCCGTTCACCCCGTCGCTGTCGCGCACGACGCTGCGGATCCTGGCCGCCCTCCAGGGCACCCGGTTCGACGACTTCCGCGAGGAGGACCCGGGTCGGATCCTGCACGAGATGCGGTACGGCGAAACCGCCGCCTTCGAGGAGCAGCCGCACTCGCCGTACTACGGCTCGGTGGACGCCACGCCGTTGTTCGTGGTGCTGCTCGACGAGTACGAGCGGTGGAGCGGGGACAGCGCGCTGGTCATGGAGTTGGAGCGGGAGACCCGGGCGGCGCTGAAGTGGATCGACGATTACGCGGACCTGGTGGGTAACGGCTACATCTGGTACGAGCGGCGCAACACCGACACCGGTCTGGAGAACCAGTGCTGGAAGGACTCCTGGGACTCGATCTCCTATCGGGACGGTCGGCTGCCGGGCTTTCCCCGGGCCACCTGCGAGTTGCAGGGGTACGCCTACGACGCCAAGGTCCGGGCGGCCCGGCTGGCCCGGGAGTTCTGGGGTGACCCCGCGTTCGCCGACCGGTTGGAGCGGGAGGCGGCGGAGCTGAAGGAGCGGTTCAACCGGGACTGGTGGGTGGCCGACGGCGAGTACTACGCCCTTGGGCTGGACCCGCAGGGCGGTCGGGTGGACACCCTCTCGTCGAACATCGGCCACCTGCTGTGGAGTGGCATCGTCACCGAGGAGCGGGCGGTGAAGCTCGCCGAACACCTGGTGGGGCCGAGGCTGTTCAGCGGGTGGGGGGTACGCACCCTCGCCGAGGGCGAGGTCCGGTACAACCCGATCGGCTACCACAACGGCACGATCTGGCCGTTCGACAACTCGTTCATCGCCTGGGGGCTGCGCCGTTACGGGTTCACCGAGGAGGCCGCGATCATCGCCCAGGGCATCATCGACGCCTCGGTGTACTTCGACGGCCGGCTGCCGGAGGCGTTCGGCGGGTACCCGCGGGAGCTGACCAAGTTCCCGGTCGAGTACCCGACGGCGTGTAGTCCGCAGGCGTGGTCGACCGGTACGCCGATGCTGCTGATCCGCACCATGCTGGGAATCGAGCCGCATGAGGGGCACCTGGCGGTGGAGCCGGTCCTGCCGGTGGGAATGGGGCGGATCGAGGTGCTGGACATCCCGGGCCGGTGGGGTCGGGTGGACGCCTTCGCCCGGGGCCGGTTGGAGATGGACCGGTTGGGCCGCTGAGGCGGACCGTCGTAGCGGACCTGGGAGTGTCGTACCCGGCGGTGAGGATGGGACAACCCCATCCTCACCGCCGGAAGGTGACCCGCCCGTGTCCGCACTCGTTTCCCCGGTCCACGACGAACGGTCCGCGCTGCTCGGTTATCTCGCCCACCAGCGTCACATGATCCGGGTGACCGCGCACGGGCTCACCGACGAGCAGGCGCGGGCGCCACCCACGGTCAGCGCGTTGAGCGTGGGAGGTCTGGTCAAGCACGTCGCGTCCATGGAACGGTGGTGGATCGATCTCGTCGAGCAGGGTGCGGTGGCCTCCGCCGGGGACTACGAGTCGCAGTTCCGGCTGGCGCCCGGGGAGACCCTTGCCGGCGTGCTGTCCGGGTACGACGAGGTGGCGCGGCGGACCGAGGCGGTGCTGGACGGCATAACCGACCTCGGGCGGCCGGTGCCGGTGCCGCACGAGGTGCCCTGGTTCCCGGCCGACGTCGAGGCGTGGTCCGTGCGCTGGGTGCTGCTGCACCTGATCGAGGAGACCGCGCGGCACGCCGGCCACGCGGACATCGTCCGGGAGGTGGTGGACGGCGCGACGGCGTACCCGCTGCTGGCGGCGGTGGAGCAGTGGCCGGCCACCCCCTGGTTGCAGCCCTGGAGGCCGGCTGACTGAACCTGCCCCATCCCTTACTTGACAACAGTCGTCAAGTGCTTGACGATCTCTGTCAAGAAGGGGGGTGGATCGTGCCACCCAGCGAAGCGGAACTCGCCGCACACCTCACCCGGCTGCTCGACATCCGGCTGCTCGATCCACTGGAGATCCTGCTCGAATCCGACGACGCGGTGACGGCGCTCCGCACCGCCGTCCAGAGCAGGGCCGGCGACTGGGCGCAGCGCATCCTCACCGGTGACGACACCACCGCGCTCGGCGTGACCATCCGACTGGTCGCCACGCTGTATCCCGACGACGGGCCGTTCGCGCCGCCGGTGGACTGGTGGCGCACCCCGCTGGGGCAGGCGCTCGCCTGGCGGGTCGGCCATCCCATTGCGACCTCGGTCTCCTACGCGGTGGCCGGCGCCATGCTCGGCATCACCCGGCAGGGCGTGCACGACCTGGTAACCCGGGGCAAGCTGGCCCGGCACCCGGACGGGGGCGTCATCCCCGCCTCGGTACGGGACCGGCTCCGGGCCCGGGACGGCGGTCCCGCCGTCACACCGGGTACCCGCGACGGCGGCGCCGCCGCGCCGCCCGGTGCCAGAAACGGTGGTCCCGCCGTGCCGGACGCGACGGCCGGTGGGCGGGAAGGGCGGTCCCGTCATGTCTGACACGGTGATCCGCTCCGGGACGGTACCTCTGGCCGTGCGGGACGTCGGTGGTGACGGCCCGCCCCTGCTGCTGCTCCCCGGGGCCGGTGGCAACCTCGCCGGGCTCGTGCCGTTCGCCGGGCTGCTCCGCGCCGCGTACCGGGTGGTCGTCGTCGACCTGCGTGGCCACGGCCGTTCCGGGGACGGCCCGTGGAACTGGGACGCGGTCGACGCGGACCTCGTCGCGGTCGCCACCGAACTACGGCTCGACGCCCCGGCGGTGGTCGGGGTCTCCCTCGGCGGGATGGTGGCCGCGCACTGGGCGGCCCGGCACCCGGAGTGCCCCGGCGCGGTCAACCTCGACGGCAACCCCACCCCGGTCCGTGCCGACCAACTCGTCGGGCTGGATGTCGAGGAGGCGACCGGGGAACTGGCCCGACTGGAGGCGGTCTTCACCACGATGGCCGGGGCGTTCGCGGCGCCACTGACCAGCGAGCAGGTGGCCCAGTTCCGCGACGCCCACCTGGCGATGGTCGCCCGGCACGGTCAGCCGGAGGAGGTCGCGCTCGCCGCCTTCGACCGTAATCTCGTCGTCGACGGGGGCGCGGTGCGCCTCCGACCCGGTCCGGAGGTGCTGGCCCGGGTCCGGGAGCTGATGGCGGAACTCGACCTGGTGCCGCTCTACCGGGACCTGACCGTGCCGCTGCTGCACGTACTGGCCACCGAGGACCTGCCCGAGCAGCGTCCGTTCGCCCGGCTCTACGGGGCGTACCGGCGGGGCCTGGGCGGTCGGCTGGCCGAGGTCGCGGCGGCGAATCCACGGCTGCGGGTACACCCGCTGGCCGGCGCGAGCCACGCGATGGTCGTCGAGTGCCCCGGGCCGCTGGCGGAACTGGTGATCCGGTTCCTCGGTGCGGTCCGCTGACCGGCGCGGGGGCGAACCGGCGCCGCGCGGCGTGACCCGGAAGGGGGAATCCGCCGGTCATCGGGCAGCCGCAGCGATCCTGCCAGATCCGGCGGGGTAATGTCGCGGAATGCCGGAACTCGTGTACCCGCCCGTGATCGCCGCCGCCAAGACGATGTTCCGGGTGCTGGACCTGCGGATCACCGTGGAGGGCGCGCACCACGTACCGCGCAGCGGGGGCGCGGTGATGGCTGCCAACCACGTCAGCTACCTGGACTTCATCTTCTGCGGATTCGGGGCCCAGGAGTCCGGCCGGCTGGTCCGGTTCATGGCGAAGCAGTCGGTCTTCACGAACCGGATCGCCGGCCCGCTGATGCGCGGTATGCGGCACATCCCGGTGGACCGGAACGCCGGTGCCGCCTCCTACGGTGCGGCGCTGCGTGCCCTGCGCGGCGGTGAGGTGGTGGGGGTCTTCCCCGAGGCGACGATCAGCCGCTCGTTCACCGTCAAGGAACTCAAGAGCGGCTCCACCCGGATGGCCAAGGCGGCGCGGGTACCGCTGCTGCCGGTCGCGCTCTGGGGCGGGCAGCGGCTCTGGACGAAGGGGCGCCCACGGACCCTGACCCGTCGGCACGTACCGATCACCATCATCGTCGGGGAGCCGATGAACCCGGCGGACTACCCGGACGCCAACGTGATGAACGCCGACCTGACGGAGCGGCTGTCCGCCCTGGTCGACCGGGCGCAGCGGGAGTACCCGGACACCCCGGCCGGTCCCGACGACGCCTGGTGGCAGCCCGCGCACCTGGGTGGCAGCGCGCCCACCCTGGAGGAGGCCGCCCTGCTGGAGGCGCGGGGCCAGCGGGTCCCGGCCGCCGACCCGGCCGCCGACCCGGCGGCGGACCCGGCCGGCTGACCGCCCGCCCACTGTGGCCAGTCGACGGGCGGACCGGAGGTTGACCGGACCGTTCCGCTACCGGGCGCGATGGTGTCTGCCGTACCGCCCGCCGGAGAGCCACGATCGGGGCATGGCAGGAACAGCACTCGTCGTCATCGACGTCCAGGCGGGTGGATCAGTCGGGTGGGGTGACGTGGGACCAGTCGTTGCCGTCTGCGGAGAGCCAACTCGCGCTGCTCTGCGGCCAGCCCGACTGGGCGTACCCACCCGGCACCGGGACCGCCGAGGCGCCCGGCCCGATGGTCGTCGGTTGCAGACTGTTCCCCCGGTCGGTGCTGGTGAACATCACCGGGTTCTCGTTGGCGTCCAGTCCGGCCTGGACGACCAGCGTCCCGTCGGAGCGGACCGCCGCCGCGATCCGCCGCTCGCCGACCTGCGCGGTGGCGGCGGTCCGCTGCCAGCTCCGGCCGCCGTCGACGCTGCGGTAGATCCGCAACGTCCCGCCGACCCGGCCGACCGCGTACCCGGTCTGCCCGTTGTGACTGGCGATCGCCGGCCCGCCGAAGTCGTCGTCGTTCGACACGAGCTGCTCCGGGAAGGCGTACCGCTGCCAGCTCCGACCACCGTCCCGGCTGACCTCGACCGCGCTGCCGGTGGGCAGTGCGCCGCCGTCGGACCCGTACGTCGCACCGGTGTACCCGCTCACCCAGAGGCCCGCATCGGCGGGGATGCTGTCGACGAACCGGGCGAACCGCAGGGTGGATCGGCGGGCCAACTGGAGCACGTCCCCGGTGGACGGGTCGACGGTGATCAGCGCGTCCAGGTCCGGGCCGGGCATCCGGTCCGGTACCCGGGCGTTGGCCGGTAGCGCGGGCACCTGTCGCAGCTCCGCCCGGCGCCAGGTCAATCCCCCATCGACGCTGGTCAGCCAGAAGGACTCACCCGGCTGGAAACCGTCGCCGAGCCGGGTCTGGGTGTGGGCCTGGGCGACCAGGCTCCGGGGACCGGTGGCGTGCAGGACCACCAGCGAGTTGACCGGTACCGGCAGCGGGACCCGTTGCCAGGTGTGGCCCCGGTCGGCGCTGACCGCCACCCCGAGGGCGCAGTCCCCGTCCTGGCAGTCGTTGTAGCGGACGTACAACCGGTCCAGGTCACCGGCCTGCATCGGGCCGTACTTGATCTGCCGCCCGGGAGCCTGCGCCCGGGCCGAGGCGGACGGGTCGGGGACGGGCAGGAACTCCGGCGTGGGCTTCGGATCGTCCGCCGGGGGCAGGGCGTGGCGGGCCGGTAGCTGCGCGACGGCCACCCCACCGCTGGCCAGGACCGCTACGGCGGTCACCACCGCTGCGCCGATCCGGGTACGACGGCGTCGGCGCGCCCGGTGTACCACGTCCGCGAAGTGCGGCTTGAATGCGGCCTGGGCGGCGCTGTCCAGCCCACTGAAGTCGAGTTCAGGCATGGCGGATCCCCCGATCCCTGGTGCTGGCGACGAGGGCGCCGGCCGGATCTCCCGTCTCGGCCAGGTCGGTGGCCAGCGCCCGCCGGCCCCGGACCAGCCGGGTCTTGACCGCCTCGACCGAGCAGCCCAGCGCCTGGGCGACGTCGGCCACCGGCAGGTCGGCGAGGTGGTGCAGCACCACCGTCTCCCGGGTCGCGCGGGGCAGCCGCTGCAACGCGGCGACCAGCACGACGTGGTCCGGCGAGAGTTCCGGTACGCCCCGATCCGCCGGTGTCAGCCGCCCGCTGCGGACCAGCCGGTCGAACACCGCCCGCCGCCGGTACCGGGAGCGCGCCACGTTCAGCGCGATCGTGCGTAACCATGCCTCGGGGTTGTCCACCTGGCGCAGTCGGCCCGGCCGGGCGAGTACCCGGACGAACGCCTCCTGCACTGCGTCCTGCGCCTCGGCGTAGTCCCCGGTCACCGCGAAGAGCTGGGCCACGAGGCGGGCCGCCGAGGCGGCGTACACCTCCTGGACCTGGGCCTGTCCGTCCACATCGTTCCCTCCCGTTTCCGTCGGTTCACCTGGTACGACCGACGGCTGGGCGTTCCGGTGACACCCTGGGCCGAGTCGGGGAGGCGACCCTCGGAAGGCGGCCGGGGACAGCGCCATCACCAGGGTGGACAGGAAGAAATCTGTCGGACTGCGATGGTAGAGGTAACTGGCTGGTGACGGTGGGCGTCGCCGGACGGGTGAGGAGAGTGGCGTGGCGACGTACGTGTTGATTCCCGGTGCCGGAGGCGCCGCCTGGACCTGGCACCGGCTTGCGGCGGAGCTGCATGCCCGGGGGCAGGAGGCGATCGCGGTCGACCTGCCCGCCGACGACGACGCGGCCGGCCTCGACGAGTACGTTGCCGCCGTCGTCCGGGCGGTCGGTGACCGTACCGACCTGATCGTGGTGGCCCACTCGTTCGGCGGGTTCACCGCGCCACTGGTCTGCGAACGGCTGCCGGTACGACTGCTGGTGCTGCTCAGCGCGATGATTCCGGTGCCCGGCGAGCCGCCGGCACAGTGGTGGGACAACACCGGTTACGAGCAGGCCCGGCGCGAGCAGGCCGACCGGGGTGGCGTGGCCGCCGACGCGGACCTGGCGGCCACCTTCTTCCACGACGTGCCACCGGAGGTGGTCGCCGAGGCCGCCCACCATCACCGGGACCAGTCCATGACCCCGGCCGAGAAGCCGTGGCCGTTGCCGGCCCGGCCGGAGGTGCCGACCCGGTTCCTGCTCTGCCGCGACGACCGGTTCTTCCCCGCCGACTTCATGCGCCGGGTGGTCCGGGAGCGGCTGGGCATGGTGCCCGACGAGATGGCCGGTGGGCACCTGGTGATGCTCAGCCGGCCGGCGGAGCTGGCCGATCGGCTGGAGGCGTACCGGCTGGCGACGCAGTCCACCGCCGACCGCTGACCACCGCCGACTGCGGACCACTGCTGACTGCTGGCCACCGTCGTCCGCCCGACACACGGCGCTGCCGGTGCCGGCACGTCAGTGCCGGCACCGGCAGCGGGTCCGTACGTCCGCCGTCCTCGTCCGGGTCAGCCGCCGCAGGACGCGTTGCGGCAGGTCACCTCGATCTCGTAGAGCCGCGCCCGGTCGTCCCGGCTGCCGAGCACGTCGAGACGCACCGCGGTCGCCCGGACCGGTGCGAAACTGTGGCTGGTGACCGTGGTCGAGTTCCCGGTGACCTCGGCCAGTACCCGCCAGGCACCGTCGACCAGACCGGAGATCCGGTACGAGGTGAGTTCGTACCCGCCGTACTGGTGGAGCTGCACAGTGTCGATCGGCTCCACACCGGCGAACCGGACCTCCAACCAGTGGCTGTCGGCCGGGTCGGTGATCCAGCGGCTGCCGGCGCTGCTGCGGTTGCCGTCGATGACGTTGCGCGGCACGTACTGCTGCCACCAACCGGACGCGGTGACCGTCGCACCCTCGGATTCCAGCGCCACGTTGCGCCACACCGCGTTGACCGTCGAGGTCGCCCCGGCGGTCAACTGCCGGGACCGGGTCGGCGCGGAGGTGTGCGTGGCGTTGACCGTGACCGTGCCGCTCTGCCCGGCGGCGAGCTGCCGGACCCCCACGGTCAACGGGATCTCCCGTACCTCGAACGGCGCGAGCCGTACGTCGGTGGGCTGCGGGACGACCCAGCCCGCAGGGGCGCTGGTGCTGACCCGCGCGGTCACCGGTGCGCCGAAGTCGTTACGGACCACCGTGGTCAACGGGGCGTCCACGTCGGACTCCGGCCGGACAGTGGTCCGCGACGGCAGGGACGAGACAGTGATCAGCGAGTCACGGTCGGCGGGGGCGGTGCTCAGCGCGAGGGTGGGGAAGGCCTCCAGTTCCTGGTACCGGGGCCAGGCCAGCCCCAGGGTCCACGACTCCAGCCGGTGTACCACGGCGGTGATCTCGTCCGTGCCGTCGCTGCCGGCCCGCACCGGGGTGCCGGCGAACTCGTCGGCGAAGAGCCGGTCGGCCAGCGGTCGGGCCCGTTCCACGGCGAGTTGGTTGGCGCCCTCGAAGACCTTCGTCATGTACTGCGGATCGTCGCCGTTGTTCCGGGCGTACGCCTGGACCTGGCTGAGCACCTGGTTGCGGTAGAGATCGGTGTGCGCCAGTTCCTGGAGGGTCAGTTCGACGTGCGCGGTGGCGGCGCCCAGCAGGATGGCCCGGCGGGCCTGCTGAACGGGCTCACCCACCGCTGTGCCCGGCACACCCGGCAGCGTGCCGGTCCGGCTGGCCTGGAGCAGCGCCGCGCGGACCACCGACTGGGAGATCGACAGCCCGATGTTCCAGCCCGACCAGCCGGCCAGCTCCCCGAAGCGGATCCGGGGGGCGAGCAGCGAGCGCAGTTCGGCGTCCACCTTGCCGGCGAAGGCGTCGTCGCCGACCGCGACGAGCCGGCCCCGGGCCACCGCGTCGTGGATCCGGTCGGCGAACGGTTCCAGCCGGCCGCCGCCGGCCGTGTTCGCCATCAGCAGGATGTCCGCGTCCGGGCTGTCGACGGTCCGGGCGCCGAGGGTACGCAGGTATTCCCCGACCAGCGTGGCGTAGGGAATGTCCTGGTAGGGCGCGATCCACTGGTCACCGGGGGTACGGGACCACTCGATGTCGACCGTCGGAGTGGCACCGAGCCGTTGGGTGACGTGCCTGGCCACCAGCAGGGCGCCGAGGATGTCCGCGCCCGGGTAGATCTTGACCCGGTCCCCGACGCCGAGTTCCGCCACGAGTGCGGCCAGGCCCTCCTTCTCCAGGCGGTGCGGGCCGTACTCGGTGGCGTCGTCCTGCCCGAGGATCAGGTAGTCGATGGTGCCGTCCGCGACCCGTTTGACCATGTCCCGGTTGATCTGGTTGTTACGGGCCCGGGCGCACAGGTAGTCCGCCTTGACCTCCGCCGGGATCTCGGCGGCGACCTGCTCGTACTCGGCCCGCAGGTCCTCCCGGCCGAGGTTCACCACCTGGTCGGACAGGATCGCCCAGCGGCGGATCGGACCGGAGTGGATCCCGGGGTAGGAGCTGGTCGGTTCGATGGTGAGGCGCATGATCACGTCGAACGCGTAGAGCGGCTTGTCGGGGTTGTTGCGTTTCACCTCGTCCAGCACGGTGAGCCGCCGTTGGGCGTCGGCCAGGCTGGTACCGCAGGACCGGGAGGCGACCAGTCCGCCGTAGGCGAGCATCGGGGCCGCGACGACCGAACCGTCCGCGCCTGCGGCGGCGTTGCGCCACCAGGCGCCGACCGCCTCGCTGTCGCCGTAGGTCTGGAATTCGCCGAGCAGGTTGGTCGGGGGTGTGAGCGCCCGGTGGCCGCCGGCCTCGGCGACCGCGACCGGGGTGTACGAGGTGAACGGCCGGTCGTCCAGCGGTACGACGGCGAGCTGACCCAGGTTGTCCGGTGGGCTGGCGGAGGCGGCCGGGGTGGTGATGGGAAGGATGGCGGCGAGGGTGAGGGTGAGGGCGGTTGTGGCGAGCACGCTGATGGTGCGGCGCATCGGTTCTCGATTCTTCCGGGTCGGTGCAGGGGGCGTCATCGGGTGCCGGCGTAGCCGACCGTCTTGAGGATGCCGAGCCCGTTGTGGGCGACCGGGAGGCTGGTGTAGGTGGTGTAGCGGCCCGAGACGGCGGTGGCTGCGGCGCTGGCGCCGTTGACCTGGTGTTCGTAGTCGTAGAGACCGGCCAGTGCCGGCGAGGAGTGCGGCGAGCAGTACCGACCGCGCCCTCACTGCTGACCCCGGTGCAGGACGATCCGGGGCTCGGCGGCGATCTCGCCGGTGCGGTTCCAGGGCAGGTACATGTGCCACGCGTCGAGCCGGTCCACCCGGGCCGTCACCGGGGCCCGGCCGTCGCTGCCGAGGGCGAGCGGGACACCGGCGAACTGCTCGGCGAACAGCTTCTCGGCGTGCGGCGTGGTGTTGTCGACGGCGTACGCGTTGATCTCAGGGAAGTAGGTCCTGATGTTCTGCGGGTCGGGCTCGCCCAGGGCGGACGCGTGGGCGGTGGTGGCGTCCCGGACGTTGTTGCGGTACGAGTCGGTCTGTACCCACTCGGAGACCGACAGCTCGACGCTGGCCTGTGCCGCGTCGTGCAGGAGCGCCCGCCGGGCCGCCAGGACCGGCTCACCGACGGTGGCCGCTGCGCCCGGTGTCAGGTCACCCCGGGCCGAACGCTGGAGCAGCGCCCAGCGAAACAGGGACTGGGCGATGCTGATGCCGATGTTCCAGCCGGAGTAACCGGCCAGTTCGGCGTAGCGGATCCGGCCGTTGAGCAGGGGCAGCAGCCGTGGGTCCGCGGACGACCCGTACCGCCTCCAGTCGGGCGAGGACCTCCTCTTCCGGCACCGAACTGTTGCGCGAGTTGAGCAGGCCACCGTAGGCGAGCATCGGCAGCGCGAGGACCAGGGCGTCCGCCTGGCCGGTTGAGCTGGTCAGCCACTGTCCGACGGCCCGGCCGTCGCCGGGGGTGAAGTGCCGTCCGAGGGTGGCGCGCGGCGGCAGCACAGTGTGGTAGCCGGCGCCGGTGGCGATCTGCTGCGGGGCGTACCAGGTGTAGGGGCGGTCGTCGAGCGGTACCAGACCGATCGTGCCGAGCCGGGTGGCTTCCAGAGTGTCGGCGCGGGCCGGGAGGCTGACGGCGGTGAGACCGGCACCGGTGAAGCCGGCGAGACCCGCAGCGCGGAGGAGACTGCGTCGAGACAGGGCAGGATCAGGCACTTCGGCTCCTTGCGGGGGTGGGGGTTTGCTGAGTCTTGAAGCAGGCCATGCCCCGGGTCAAGGCTTTCGGAGTCAGTAATACGAATTACTCCACGGGCTGGTCCTTGACGTCCGCTGGGATGGGCGGGCAGCATCCCAGCGACACCGCTCACTACCGGAGAGGCGACCGATACCCGTGGCCGCAGCACGTGGGAGGCTGACCCAGCGCGAGATCGCCCGGACGGCCGGAGTGAGCCAGACGACGGTGTCTCTCGTGCTCAACGACCGGTGTGAGGCCGCCTGGAACATCGCGCCGGAGACCCGGGAACGGGTGCTGCGCGTCATCCGCGAGACGGGGTACGTGGCCGACCCGCTCGCCCGGCGCCTGCTGCGGCAGCACAACCAGATTCTCGGCGTCTTCACCTACGAGCCGGTCTTCCCCAGCACCAGCGCCAACTTCTACCACCCGTTCCTGCTGGGCATCGAGGCCTGCGCCGAGAAAATCGGATGCGACCTGCTGCTGTTCACCAGCGCCCCGGCGGTCGGGGGTAGCCGGAGGATCTTCCACGACAACAGCCGCATCCGGCTCGCGGACGGTTGTGTGCTGCTCGGCCGGGAGATCCCCCGGGACGAACTGGCCCGGATGGTCGCCGGGGAGATGCCGTTCGTGTCCGTCGGCCGGCGCGAGGACGCGTACCTGGAATCCGGCGCGGGCGGCGCAGTGCCCTACGTGGGCGCGGACTACGCCCGGGCCACCGCAGCCCTGGTCGACCGTGCGGTGGGCCTCGGCCACCGGGTCATGGCCTACGTCGGGGCCGGTACCGGTGCCGAATCCGCCGTCGACCGCCTGGCCGGCTTCACCGGGGCGGTCGGCGCGGCCGGGGCCGAGGGCCGACACGAACCGGTTGCCGGACGTTCGTCGGGCGAACTGCTCGATGTGCTCCTCCCGGCCGGGGTCACCGCCGTGTTCTGCGAGGAACTCGTCGAGGCGGTGGCGCTGACCGCCGCTGCCCGGGCCCGGGGTATCTCCGTACCGCAGCAGTTGTCCGTGCTCGCCCTCGGTGATCCCACCCGGCAGGCCGACACCGACACCGACACCGAGTTCACCGGCTTCCACATTCCCCGGGAGGACATGGGCTGGCAGGCGATCGAGGTGCTCGACAGCATCCTGAACGGCAGCGGCAGCGACCATCAGCGGCTGCTGCCGTGCCTGCTGGTCGAGGGGGAGACCCTAGCCGATGTCCCTCCCGGACGGTAGACGGAGCGGTCGTCGGGAGGTGGCGCGGCTGAAGCATGATGTCGCGCATGTTCAACGTGAGAGCCGGTCACGGTCACCGGCATGACCATGTCTGCGTCGGCGACTGCAGGCACGACCAGCACCACCACGGCCGCAAGAAGAAGAAAAAGAGCCACCTCGACGGCTGCGACGGATGCAGCGGCTGTGACCACTGCGACGGCCCGGACTGCTGTGACTTCGGGCTCTTCTCCACGTTGTTGATGTTCGGTGCGGGGGTGGCGTCGGTGACCCGGGTGCCGGTGGTGGACCGGGCGGGTACGGCGGCGATCCGGGGGTACCGGCGGTGGTTGTCGCCGCACTGGCCGGGGGAGTGTCGGTTCACGCCGACGTGCGGGGTGTACGGGCTGGCGGCGGTGGAGCGGTACGGGCTGGCGGTGGGTGGTCGGATGGCGGCAGACCGGGTGCGTCGGTGTCGTCCGGGGGTGTCGCGGGGCACCCACGACCCGGTGCGCTGACCGCACTGACCGTGCCCGGCATGGTCCGGTGTGAAGACGGGGTGGGGCCGGGTGGTCAGCCGGTGACCGGTGCGGCGGTGCCGTTCCGCGCGACGGTCACCGGCTGACGAGGGTTGTCACCACCAACGGGTACGGCACAGGTGGGTGGTGGAGGCGGTGTCGCTGCCCGACGCGTCGGAGACGACCACCTTGATGGTGGCGGAGGTGCCCGGGGTGCACAGCACGCTCATCGACGGGAGGTTGTCGTTCTGCACAGAGTGGACGTCGTTGACGTACCACCGGATGGAGACCGGGTCGACCGCACCGGAGTAGCCGGTGTAGCAGGCGTAGATGCTGGAGCCGGAGCTACAACCGAGGGCACCGATCTCCGGTGCGGCGAAGGCCGCGCTCGCCGGTGCGAGCGTCGCCGCCATGGCCCCGGTCAGGGCCAGGGCGAAACCGGCGGCGCGCTTCTTCGATGACACTGATGACATTCGACCTCCAGGTCACTAAACAGTGAATGCCTATTCCATAGGCCGCCATTGATCGTACTGACGCCACTGTGGAGTTCAACCCGTCGCTATGGTGGTCGGGGGTCGAGAATTGAATAGGGGTCACTAGGGGTATTGGCCGGGTATCGGGCCGGCGGTACGAGGGCGGGCCGAGCAGTTCCGGAGGAGCGGGGCTGGCCTGCGGAATCGCGCCGTGATGAACCGGAGTAGGTAGGGGCGTCCACTGTTGTTGCATTCTCTGATCCGGCTGTGACCCGTTGAGGTATCGCTATTCCGTCGTTTCCCGCCGGGCTCGGCGAAACGGAAAGGTGATCGGCGGCGCGATAATCCGGTGGTGACTGGTCAGGTGCTCGTCGGCGGGTCGGCTTGACCTGGGTCGTTCGGGTTGGATCATGGTTGGGTGTCCGGAACGCCGTCCATCGTGGAGCTGCTTGAGCGGCTTGCCCGGTTGGAGGCCCGGGTTCTTGAGTTGGAGCGGGACAACGCCGGGTTGCGGCGGGAAAACGCGGTGTTGCGGGCGGAGAACGCGGATCTGCGGGCTCGGCTCGGGCAGGACTCGTCGAACTCGTCGCGGCCGCCGTCGTCGGATGGGCTGGCCAAGCCGGCGCCGAGGTCGTTGCGGGCGCGTTCGGGTCGGCGGCCGGGTGGGCAGCCTGGTCATGAGGGTCGCACGTTGCG
>NZ_JBAKHU010000040.1:0-63210 GCF_036906895.1 Micromonospora sp. CPCC 206060 | reverse complement strand
TAAGACCTCAACGAGAGTCCTCTCGGACGGGGCGGTCGTCGGCGAAACAGGAAAACCCGAGGGTGACCACGGGAATCCCCGTCCTTTAGGACGGGGAGGATGTCAATCAGGTACCCCTTTTCGAGGCAGGGTGCACCGCGGGCGGTGGTGCGGGGGAGAGGCGTCGACGGATACCGACCATCGACGACCTGACGTGGTACTGGTGGAGGATCTCCGGAGCGGGACGTGCAGAACCGGATCGACCGGCGACGCTGCCGGCCAACCTGCCCATGCCGGGTGTCGCTACGGGATCGCGGTGCTGTGCCGGTGATGCATGGGCACGCCTTTCGACGTAGGTGGCAGCCCGGGTGATCAATTGCGCGCAATTAACGTCCAGCCTCAGGTGAGGCCCGTCGCGACTTTACGTGATCCACGGATGACTCAGCAACATCAATTCACCAATTGGTTGGTGTGGGTTCCCGGGATGTGGTCGCTGATCCATCCGGAATGTCTGTGCCCCGCCTGGTGGAAGATCCTTGCAGCTCATGCGGTGGGTAAAGGCGGGCGTGGTCTGCCCGCGTGAGGTATCCGACCACGGTGATATTCCTGATCCATAACTACTTGTCTTATTTCGGCGGTTACCGAGGTGAGATCGGAGGGGTCACGTGCACGTGATCCGGGCAAAACGACCGGCCCTCGGCTGATGATCCCCACCTCGGGGTGGCAGGGTGTTCGGATATCTGTCAGTTTTCGGCCAGACCTGCTGGTAGAGGCGACGGCCTTTCCGCAATAAGCCGTTCAATGACCCCGGCCCGTCTTTCCGGGCAGGCTGCCGAGCAGAGAGGCCGTGGCCAGGTAATACCAAACCCAGCCCGCCGGAAACCGCCGCCGAAATGGGAGAACAGTGAGAGCCGCAGGTCGTCGCAGGTCAACGGCATTTCATTGCGCCCGCCAGCCGCCGGACTCGGCGCCCCGAGGACACGGAGCTGCACCGGCAGCAGGAACACCGCCCCCGACACCCCGACCCGGTGGCCGCTCGCCGACGGCTTCGGCCCCGGCTCCGGCTCCGGCCCTACGAGGCGGTGGCTCACTGACAGCGTGCTCGCGAACCCCACCCGGCCTTGGTCGACATCGCTCTGCCGGTGGTATCGGTGCCGTCCACTCGGCGGCCCCAACTCAGGATGAGCCTGATACCGCAGGGGTATAAATATGACCCACGGGCATCAGGCTCGTTCCCGGTGGCCCGGTGGCCCGGTGGCCCGGTGGCCCGGTGGCCCGGTGGCCCGGTGGCCCGGTGGCCCGGTGGCCCGGTGGCCCGGTGGCCCGGTGGCCAACCGGGGCCTGACGCGGGGACCGGGCAACCGGCTCACCACGTCGTGCTCTGCCAACGGGTCGAGGCGATCGGTACGTCCCGACGCAGTCCCCGGCCGATGACCGGTCGCCCACGCCGCCGACGCCCACGCCGCCGAGGAAAACGCGTTGGCCCGGGCCGGGCCACCGACCTAGGCTCCCCGGCGCGATCGCCACACGACGGGGGAGTCACATGTCCGGTGCCCGGATGCACGACGGCGAGGTGGTGACCGATGTCGACCTGGTCCGCCGGCTGCTCGGCGCGCAGTTCCCCCGGTGGGCCGACCTGCCCGTGCACCCGGTTAGCTCCGCCGGCACCAACAACGCGATCTACCGCCTCGGTGACGATCTGGTGGTACGACTGCCGCGCATCGCGGACACCGTCGAGCAGGTGGAGTTCGAGTACCGGTGGCTGCCCCGCCTCGCGGCCCACTCACCGGTCGCCGTGCCGGAGCCGGTCGCGCAGGGCGTACCCGCCGACGGCTATCCGTGGCCGTGGGCGGTCAACCGGTGGCTTCCTGGGCGGACCGCCGAGGTGGCCGACGGCGGGGGCGCCGCAGTCGCCACCGACCTCGGCGGGTTCGTCGCCGCGCTGCGCCGGGCCGACCCGTCCGGGGCGCGGCAGGGCTACCGCAGCGGTCCGCTGCGCGGCCGGGACGCCCTCGTACGCCAGTGGACGGCCGCAGCGCGGGGCCTCGTCGATGCCGACGCGGTGCTCGCGGCCTGGGAGGAGGCGCTCGCGGTGCCCGACTGGGACGGCCCACCGGTCTGGACCCACGGTGACCTCCTACCCGGCAACCTGCTCGTCGACGACGGACGGCTCGTCGGCGTCATCGACTTCGGCGCGGCGGGCGTCGGTGACCCGGCCTGCGACGCCCTCCCCGCCTGGACCCTGTTCGACCCGCCCGCCCGCGAGATGTTCCGGGCGGCGGCCGGGTTCGACGACGAGACCTGGGCCCGGGGTAGAGGCTGGGCCCTGACCTTCGTCAGCGCAGTGACCTACTACCGGCACACCAACCCGGTGATGGCCGCCCTCGGCCGCCGGGCGGTCGACGCCGTCCTCACCGACCGGCTCTAGACCTGCGGGCCCGCGCGGTCACTGGTCGTGGCCGGGCACGTGCGGTCGCCGGTCCGCGATCTGCGAAACTCAGCACGACTACATTGCGTGAGCGAGACGGGAGAGGGAGGCCAGTGGCAGGCGACATCGGGTCCAAGATTGGTGATCGGCTGGTCCGGGCGTTGCGTACCGCCCTGGACATCGAGGTGGCCCCCGCCGACACCATGGTCCGACCCTCCACCCGGGCCGGCGTCGACTACCAGTGCAACCTGGCGATGAGCCTGGCCAAACGGGTCGGTCGCCCGCCACGGGAGGTGGCCGACAAGATCGTTGCCGCGCTGGACATCGACGATCTCACCGCACCGCCGGAGGTCACCGGCCCCGGCTTCATCAACTTCGTCGTCCGGGACGGGTGGCTGGCCACCGCCGTCGCCGGCCTGGTCGGCGAACCGCGACTCGGCGTACCCACCGTCGCCCGGCCCCGCCGCTACGCCCTGGACTACTCCAGCCCCAACGTGGCCAAGGAGATGCACGTCGGGCACCTGCGCTCCACGATCATCGGTGACGCGGTCCGCCGGCTGCTGGAGTTCGCCGGCCACGAGGTGCTACCGCACAACCACCTCGGGGACTGGGGCACCCCGTTCGGGATGCTCATCGAGCACCTGATCGACATCGGTTGGGACGACAGCGCCCACACGATCACCGACCTCAACGGCTTCTACCAGGCCGCCCGCAGCAAGTTCGACGCCGATCCCGAGTTCGCCGACCGGTCCCGGCTGCGGGTCGTACAACTGCAGAGCGGTGACGAGCGCACCCTCGCGCTGTGGCGCCAGCTGGTCGAGGAGTCGACCCGGCACTTCGAGGAGGTCTACGGCCTGCTCGGCATCGGCCTGCGCGCCGGGGACATCTACGGGGAGAGCTTCTACAACCCGATGCTCGCCGACACCATCGACGACCTGGAACGTAAGGGCCTCACCCAGGTCAGCGGCGGTGCGGTCTGCGTGTTCCCGCCCGGGTTCACCAACCGGGAGGGCGAGCCGCTGCCGCTCATCCTGCGTAAGCGCGACGGCGGGTACGGCTACCACGTGACCGACCTGGCCACCGTCCGGTACTGGGTCGGGGAGCGCGGCGCCACCGACCTGCTCTACGTCGTCGGTACCCCGCAGGCGCAGCACTTCCAGATGGTGTTCGCCGCCTGCCGGCAGGCGGGCTACCTGACCGACGACAACCGGACCGTCCACATCAACTTCGGCACCATCCTCGGCGAGGACGGCAAGACCATCCGTACCCGCGCGGGTGGCTCGATCAAGCTGGTCGAACTGCTGACCGAGGCGGTCAGCCACGCCGCCGACATCGTGGCGGAACGCTCCGAACTCGGGCCGGAGGAACAGGCGCAGGTCGCCCGGGCGGTCGGTATCGGGGCGGTCAAGTACGCCGACCTGTCCAGTGACCGGGAGAAGGACTACCTGTTCACCTGGGGCAAGATGCTGGCCCGGGAGGGCAACACCTCGGTGTACCTCCAGTACGCCAACGCCCGCATCCGGTCGATCCTGCGCAAGGCCGGGCAGTTGCCGGGCCCGGGCACCCCGGTGCTGCTCACCGCGCCGGCCGAGCGGGCGCTTGCGTTGAAGCTGCTCGAACTCCCCGCCGCCGTCGACGCCGCCCTGGAGTCGTACACCCCGCACAGGCTGTGCACCTACCTGTACGAGACGGCGGCCGTGTTCACCTCGTTCTACGAGACGTGCCCGGTCCTGGCCAGCGGCGTGGACCCGCAGGTGCGGGACTCGCGGCTGGTGCTGGCCCGGCTCACCTCGGAGGTCCTGGTGCTCGGCCTGGACCTGATCGGGATCGAGGCACCCGAGCGGTTGTGAAGGCGCCCGGCTCGACGCTCTTCCCTGACGCAGCCTGACCGCGTTAAGTAGTTCAGGCGGCACGTCCCGTGATGGTCACCCGGGCGGGGCGTGCCGGCCAGAGCGGCCCGCAGCGTCGAGGAGTGCCCGTGACAGGTTCAGCCACCGGATCCGACCGCCGGGACGGCGCCGCCACCGACCACCGTGGCCCGTCACCGGGTACGACGGTGTTGCCCGAACTCCGGGCGATGTGGTGGGAGACCGGGGTACGGGCGCGCGCCGAGGCCAGCCTGCTCGCCGTCTTCGCCGAGCTGCCCCGACTGGTCGCCGAAGCCCTCCGGATCAGCTGGCGGGCCGACCGGCTGCGTACCTCGGTGGTGGCGGTCGCGACGGTCGGCGCCGGGGTCATGGCCGCCCTCGGGCTGCTGGCCACCCAACGGGCGCTCGTCGAACTGTTCGCCGGTGGACCCACCCCCGACAAGGTGGTCGCCGCCCTGCCGGCGCTCGCCGCGCTCGCGGGGGTCACGGCGGTCCGCGCCGGGATGGGCATCGCCAGCGGGTACGCCCAGAACGGCCTCACCCCCCGGGTCAGCCGCGAGGTCGAGCGTGGCCTGTTCGAGGTGACCACCGCGGTACGCCTGGACGCCTTCGACGCCGACGCCTTCGCCGACGACATGGAACGCGCCTCCCGGGGCAGCGACTCGGCGATCGACCTGGTCCAGTCGTCGATGAACCTCCTCGCCGGGCTGGCCGGTCTGCTCGCGGTCACCGCCGCGGTGGTCGTGATCCACCCGCTGCTGCTGGTCGCGCTGCTGGTGGCGACCCTGCCCAACGCGTGGGCGGCCCTGCGCGCCGGGCATCTGCAGTACCGGACCTACACCGCCGGGTCGGTACGCCGCCGCCGGTTGTGGCTGCTGCACCGGCTGATGGCCGAGCGTGACTCCGCCCCGGAACTGCGCTCGTACGGGCTGCGTCGCTTCCTGCTCGACCAGTACGACCGCGTCATGGGTGTGGAGACCGACATCCAGCTCGCCCTCGCCCGCCGGGTCACCACGACCACCAGCCTCGGCGCGGTGATCGGCGGGATCGCCACCGGCGCGGTCTACGCACTGCTCGGCCTGCTGCTCGTCGACGGACAGATCCCGCTGGCCGCCGCAGCCACCTGCGTCGTCGCGGTCCAGTCCGCGCAACGCTCACTGTCCACGGTCACCTTCCAGATCGACCGGGTCTACACCGAGGGCCAGCACTTCAGCGACTACACCGGCTTCATGACCCGCGCCGCCGCCTACCTGCCCGACCCCGGTAACGGTGGCGACGCCCCACCGGCGCTGCGCGAACTTGCCGTACGCGGGGTCAGCCTGCGCTATCCCGACCGGGACACCGCCGCCGTCGACGACGTCACGCTGACCATCCAGGCCGGGCAGACCGTGGCGTTCGTCGGCGAGAACGGCTCCGGCAAGACCACCCTGGCCGCGATGATCGCCACCCTGCGTACCCCGACCAGCGGTGTGATCGAGTGGAACGGGCGACCGCTGGCTGACTGGGACCTCGACCGGCTGCGAACCCGGATCGCCGTGGTCACCCAGGAGTACCACAAGTGGCCCTTCACCGCGGCGACGAACATTGCCATCGGCGACGTCGACGTCGATGCCCGGCAGCAGCGGATCGAGGCCGCCGCCGTCCGGGCCGTCGCGCACGACATGATCCGCGAGCTGCCCCATGGGTACGAGACACTGCTCGACCGGACCTTCGCCCAGGGGCAGGACCTCTCCGGTGGACAGTGGCAGCGCATCACCGCGGCCCGCGGTTTCCTGCGCGACGCGGAACTGCTGATTATGGACGAGCCGTCCTCCGCCCTGGATCCGCGTGCCGAGGATGCCCTCTTCCAGGCCATCCGGGACCGGCAGGGCAGGGCGACGACCATCCTGATCACCCACCGGTTGGCCAACGTGCGGCACGCCGACCGGATCTTCGTGCTGCACCACGGCCGGCTCGTGGAAGCCGGCAGCCACGACGAACTCATCGCCACCGGTGGCCGGTACGCCGACCTGTTCACCCTGCAGGCCGCCGGGTACGACGCCAGCGTGGTGGTCCGTCCGCCGGTCCCGCAGCAGGCCGGCCCCGCCGGATCCTGACCACGTTGCGCTGTGTCCCCGGCCGGTGGCGTTCTGATGATCGACAGCGCATCGGCCACTGTGGCAAAATCCCCCGCATTGGCCACCGTGAATAGTGATCTGGGCCACCGGGCGGGGGGCTGCCCGGCGGCCGGTCGGGTTGATCCGCGGTCCGGTGAGACTCGCACGGGTGGGGGAGGTGAGTGGCCATGAGCGCAGTGGACCAACTGTCCGCGCAGCCCGCCCGAACCGCACCGACCAGCGACTGCACCCTGTTCTGCCTGCCCTACGCCGGGGGCGACGCCACGGCGTACTGGCGGTGGCCCGACCTCCTGCCCGGGTCGGTCCGAGTGGACACCGTGGAGCTTCCCGGACGCGACGGTCGCCGGCCCGGGCACCAGGGGATCGAGGTGGGCGACGTGGCCGCCCGGATCGCCGCGCACGCCCACGCGCCGTACGCGCTGTACGGCCACAGCATGGGTGCCCGGCTGGCCTTCGAGGTGATCCGGGAACTGCGGCGTACCGGCACGCCGCTGCCGGTGCGGCTGTACGTGGGCGCGGCCCACCCACCGCACCTGCCCGAGCCGATCACCCGGCTGGCGCACCTGTCCGTGGACGCGTTCCTGGAGCAGTTGATCCTGCGCGCCGGTACGCCGCCCGTGGTCCGGGACGATCCGGACATCCGGGAGGCGGTGCTGCCGACGCTCCGCACCGACCTGGACTGGCTGAAGCGGTACCGCTACCGTCCCGCCGACCCGCTGCCCGTGCCGGTGGTGGCGTTCGCGGGCCTCGACGACCGGGAGGTACCCGACGACATGATGCTCGGGTGGGCCCGGCACACGTCGGCCTCCTTCCGGCTGCACACCCTGGTCGGTGACCACCTGTTCATCCGTACCGCACCACAGACCGTGACCGCGATGATCGCGGCCGACCTCGCGGCAGCCCTGTCCGACGTGCCGGCCGGGCCCGCCGTGGCCCCGCCCGCCGCCGACGAGATCCACCTGTGGCGGATGGCGCTGGACCACCTGCCGGCCGGCACCACCGCGACCGGGGAACTGTCCACCGAGGAGGCGGCCCGCGCGGCGCGGATCGCCGACCCGACGGAGCGTCGCCGCCACGTCGCATCCCGGGTGGCCCTGCGTGACCTGCTGCGGCGTTACGGCACGGATCCACTCCGGTCCGAACCGGCCGGGCTGCGCTGGTCGATCGGCCGGTCGGCCGGCACGGCGGTCGTCGCGGTCTGCCAGGAGGACCTCGGCGTCGACCTCGAAACGCTGCGGCCGATGGCCGACTTCGACGCCTTCTGCGAACGGGTCCTGGCCCCCGCCGAGCGGGCCGAGGTGCTGGCCGAACCGGAGGAACACCAGCTACGGGCCGCGATGCGGTGCTGGACGGCGAAGGAGGCCGTCCGCAAGGCCACCGGCAGCGCACCGGCCGGACCGGACGCCACCGGCTGGCAGGTCACCCACCTCGACCTGGACGGCGCGGTAGCCGCAGTCGCCACCTGCCGTGGACGGTGGCGACTGCGGTTCGAGACGTTCGGCATGGACCTGCGCTAGATGGACGTGGTACGAGCCGGCACACCGGGTGCGGGCCAGCGAGCGGACGAACCGGTGGCGCCCCGACAGTGGACACATGGCCCGGGACAGCCGTCCCCGGCCGGACTGCTGTGGGATCTCGTGGTGGCACAGGCGACGCAGCGGCCCGGGGCGGTCGCGGTCCGCCAGTGGGAGTCCACCCTCACCTACGCCACGCTGGTCGGTGCCGCCGCCGCGCTGGCCGGGCGGCTACGGGCCCTCGGGGTCGGACCGGAGACCCGGGTCGGCATCTGCACGCGCCGTGGCCCGCTGCTGCCGGTGGGCGTACTGGGCATCCTGGCCAGCGGTGGCGCGTACGTCGTGCTCGATCCGGCGCATCCCCTGAGCCGACTCGACGACATCTGCGCCGACGCCGGCATCGACGTGGTGGTGGTCGACGAGGGCGGGGCGACGCTGCTCGCCGACACCGGCCGGCAGCTCGTCGTACCGACCCTGGCGCCCACCGGCGCCGACGCACCGCCCACCGGCACCCGTCCGGCACCGGCCGGCGCAGCCAGCGCGACGAACACGGCGTACGTGCTGTACACCTCGGGATCGACCGGGCGCCCCAAGGGCGTGGCCGTCAGCCAGCACAGCGTCGCGTCGTTCGTCACCGCCGCCGGCCGGCACTTCGGACTCGACGCCACCTGCCGGGCCGTCGCCTTCTCCGCCCTTGGTTTCGACGTGTCGGTGCTGGACCTGCTGACCCCGTTGACCTGCGGGGCCAGCGTCCAACTCGTCCCGGACGCCGACCGCGTCGACCCGGCCCGCCTGCAGCGGTTTCTGGCCGCACACGAGGTGACCTGGGGATTCATCCCACCGGCCCTGCTGCCGTTGCTGGATCCGACCCGGCTGCCCACCCTGCGCGACGTCGTCACCGCCGGTGAGCCACCCGGCCCGGAGCAGGTGGCCCGCTGGTCGGCCCCACCGCAACGCCGGCTGCACAACTGGTACGGCCCGACGGAGACCACCGTGTGCGTGGTCGGCGGCGAGCTGACCGGCGACTGGCAGCGGCCGGTACCGATCGGCCGGCCACTGGCCGGATGCCGGGCGTACGTGCTCGACGAGCGGATGGACCCCTGTCCGCCCGGGGTGCCCGGTGAGTTGTACATCGGCGGTCCCCAGGTTGCCCTCGGGTACTGGCGGCGACCCGCGCTGACCGCCGAACGGTTCGTCCCCGACCCGTACGGCGACGAGCCGGGGGCACGGCTGTACCGCACCGGGGACCGGGCGGCGTGGGAGCCGGACGGACGGATCGCGTACCTGGGCCGGCTGGACCGGCAGGTGAAGATCCAGGGCCAGCGGGTCGAGATCGGCGAGGTCGAGTCGGTGGTCCGCGCGCATTCCCGGGTGTCGCAGGCGGTCGTCGACGTCGAACCGGGCGCGACCGGGGAACTGGTCGCCTTCCTGACCCCGGCCGACGCTCCCGACCTGGCCGCACTGCGGGAGCACTGCGCGCAGCGGCTACCCGGTTACATGCTGCCCACCCGCGTGGTCCGGCTCGCCACGCTGCCGTTGACCGTCGCCGGCAAGACCGACCTGGCGGCGTTGCGGGAGCTGAACCGGCAGCGGCCGAGCGTCGTACCGGCGCCGCAGCCGGCGGCGTCGCTCGCGGCGGCCGTGGCCACCGCCTGGGCGGAGGTCCTCCAGGCGTCCGGACCCGCGCCGACCGACGGGTTCCTCGACGTGGGCGGGCACTCGCTGCGGGCCATGCGGCTGGTGTCCGCGCTGCGGGACCGGATCGGCCGCGACATCGTCGTGGAGGACGTGTACGCCGGCCGCACCCTCGCCGGGCTGACCCGGCGGGTCGAGGCGGCCCCGGTGCTCGACGGCGCCGACCTCGTCCCGGTGGGCAACCCACCCGCGCTGTCCACCGCACAGCGGCGGATGTGGTTCGTGGAACAGGCCGCGCCCGGCACTCCCACCCACACCATCGCCTTCGCCGAGCGGCTCCGGGGGCCGCTCGACCTGTCCGCGCTGCGCAGCGCCCTCACCGGCGTCGCCGAACGCCACCAGCCGCTGCGCTGGCGGGTGCCGCAGCGCTCCGGCGCCCCCTACGTGGCCGTCGACGACGCCGTCGCGGTACCGGTGCCGGTGCTCGACCTGTCCGACGGGGCGCCGCACGAACGGGAACGGGCGCTGCGGGCGGCCCTCGACGCCGCCGCGCTCACCCCGTTCGACCTCGCCACCGGTCCGTTGTGGCGGGTCATGCTGGTGCGACTGGCGGACGACGAACACGTCCTGGCCGTCACCGTGCACCATCTCGTCTTCGACGGCTGGTCGCAGGAGGTGTTCTACCGGGACCTCGCCCACGGGTACGCCGCCGCACTCGACGGCCGCCGCCCCGAAGCGCCGCCCCTGCGTGCCGGGTTCGCCGACTACGTCGCGACCCTGGCCGACCGCGCCGCCCGCCACGGCGGCGCGCACCTGAACTGGTGGGCGCGCCGGCTGGCGGACGCCCCCACGGTGTGTGACCTGCCCCGCGACCGGCCCCGCCCGGCCACCCAGTCGTTCCGCGGCGCGACCCGCGACACCCGCCTCGACGCGGACACCACCGCTGCGGTCCGGGCCCTGGCCCGGCGGGCCGACACCACCGGGCACACCGTCCTGCTCGCCGCGTTCGCGCAGCTGGTGCGCCGGCTCACCGGACAGGACGACCTGATCGTCGGCATCCCGTTCGCCGACCGGGACCACGTCGCGTTCGAGCCGCTCATCGGGCTGCTGTTGCAGATCCTGCCGCTGCGGCTGCGCATCGCTGACGACGACAGCTTCACCGCGCACGTCCGGCGCTGCGCCGAGGAGGTCCGGCTCGCCGTCGCGCACCGGGACGCTCCGCTGGAGCGCGTCGTGGAGGCGCTGCGGGTGCCCCGCGACCTCGGGCGCAACCCGCTGATCCAGGTGCTGTTCAACATGTACACCTTCGGGCCGGCCCGGCTGGACCTGCCCGGCTGCACCGCACAGCCGGTACCGGCCGGGTTGCCCGGTTCGTTGTTCGACCTCACCCTGTACGTCAGTGAACACGGCGACGGCCTGCACCTCGCGGCGGTGTACAACCCGGACCTGTACGACGCCGACCGGATCGGGGCCCTGCTCGACACGTACACGCACCTGGTCCGGACCCTGGTCGCCACGCCCGACGCCCCGGTCGTCGACGCCCCGGCCCGCCCGCCGGCCGCCGGGCTGCCCGACTGGCGTACCCCGCTGCCGCGCCGCGACGGCGTACCGGTGCTGCACCGCATCGCCGGCCGCGTCGCCGCGCACCCCGACGACCCGGCCGTCACCGGTGCCGGCGGCGAGCTGACCTGGCGCGCGTTCGACGTGCTGCGCCGCCGGGTCGCCGCAGCGGTCGGCGCCGCCGGGATCGGCCCGGGGGAGACCGTCGCGGTCCTGGCGAGCCGGCACGTGGCACTACCGGCCCTGCTGCTCGGCGTGTTGACCGCCGGTGCCCGGTGGGCGGTGCTGGACACCGCCCACCCGGCCGCCCGGCTGGCCCGGCAGGCGACGGCCGCCGCCGCCAAGGCCCTGCTGGTCTGCCCGGACGTGACCGTCCCCGCCGAACTGGACCACCTGATCCGGCTCGACCCCGCCGACCCACCGGCCCCGCCCGACGGCACCGTGGCCCCGGTGGACGGCACTGTGGCGCCGGACGGCGGGTACCTGTCGTTCACCTCCGGCACCACCGGCGAGCCGCAGGTCGTGGCGGGCACCGCAGCGGCGCTGGCGGCGTTCCTCGACTGGTACCCGGACACCGTCGGTCTCGGACCGCACGACCGGTTCGCGCTGCTCGCCGGTCTCGGTCACGACCCGGTGCTGCGCGACCTGTACACGCCGCTGGTGCTCGGCGCGCGACTGGCCGTACCCGACCAGGCGCTGCTGCGCGACCCGGTCCGGCTCGGCGCCTGGCTGCGTGAGCAGCGGATCACCGTGGCGCACCTGACCCCGCAGTTGGGCCGGATGCTGACCATCGGCCCGGCCGGTGCACCCCTGTCCGACCTGCGCCTGCTCGTCGTCGCGGGGGACCAGTTCACCGCCGGGGACTCCGCCCGGCTGCGCGCGCTGGCGCCGCACGCCCGGCTCGTCAACGCCTACGGCACCACCGAGACCCCGCAGATCCACTCCTGGTACGAGGTGCCGGCCGACCCACCGGGCGACGTCGTCCCGATCGGGCACGGTGCCCCGGGCAGCGCCCTCGTCGTCGTCGACCGGTCCGGCCGACCGGCGGCGGTCGGCGAACTGGGCGAGGTGGTGGTCCGCAGCCGGCACCTGGCGACCGGCTACCTGGACCCCGGGCTGACCGACCGCCGGTTCGACCGCACCCCCGGCGGCACCGATCCTCAGGACCGGCGGTACCGCACCGGTGACCTGGGCCGGCACCGCCCCGACGGCACGGTGGTGCTGGCCGGCCGGGTCGACCACCAGATCAAGGTACGCGGCTACCGGGTCGAACTGGCCGAGATCGAGGCGGCCCTGGCCGCCCACCCCGACGTGCGGGCCGCCGCCGCGCTGCCGGTCACCACCGGCGCCGAGCAGGGCATCCGCGCGTTCGTCGCACCCGCCCAACCCGACCTGCGCCCGGCCGACCTGGTGGAGCACCTGCGGGCCCGGTTCCCCGAATACGCCGTACCGGCACAGCTGCACCTGGTGCCGGCGATCCCGCTGACCGCCAACGGCAAGGTGGACCGGCGGGCGCTGGCCGGCATCGTGCCGCGACCGCAGACCCGGCCGGTCGACGACGAGCTGCGGACCCGGACCGAACGGCTCGTCGCCGGAATCTGGTGCACCGTCCTCGGCCGGCAGCGGGTCGGCCCGGAGGACAACTTCTTCGACACCGGCGGCCACTCGCTGGCCCTGGTCGCGGTGGCCGCCCGGCTCTCGGCGGCCGTCGGTGCCGAGATCCCGGTGGTGGAGCTGTTCCGCCGACCCACCGTCCGCCTGCTCGCCGGCTTCCTCGACGGTGACAGCGGCAGCTCCGGTCTGGACCGGGCCGCCCGTCGCGTCGCGGCCCGCCGGGAACGTCTACGTCAGAGGAACCAGGGCCGCGCCGGCGGTGCCACGGATACGACTGGAGAAGGCGCGATATGACCCACACCCACCACGCCGTGGAGCCGACCGACACCCCGACCGCGGAGCCGATCGCCGTCATCGGCCTGGCCTGCCGGATGCCCGGCGCCGCCGACGCCCGGCAGTTCTGGGACAACCTCGTCGGCGGCGTCGAGGGCGTACGGTTCTTCACCCTCGACGAGCAGCGGGCACTCGGCGTACCCGAGTCGATCGTCAGCGACCCCAACTTCGTCCCGGCTGCTGCCGTCCTCGACGACTACGACAGCATCGACGCCGGGTTCTTCGGCATGTCCATCCGGGAGGCCGAGACCCGCGATCCGCAGCACCGGCTGCTGCTGGAGCTGAGCCACACCGCGCTGGAGGACGCCGGCTACGACCCGGCCCGCTACGACGGCGAGATCGGCATGTACGCCACCGTCGGCCCGGACGTTTACCAGTGGCTCAACATCCGCAGCAACCCCAAGGCGTACGCCAACGCCGGCTGGCTGGCGGTGATGGTCGGCAACCACCCCGACTACGCGGCGACCCTCGCCTCGTACCGGCTGGGCCTGCGCGGACCCAGCCTGACCATGAACACCGCCTGCTCCAGTTCGCTGGTGGCGCTGCACCTGGCCTGCGAGGCCCTGCGCAACGGCGAGTGCGACATGGCGCTGACCGGCGGCGCGACCATCGACATCCCGGCCGGGCACGGCTACCTCTACGACGAGGACGGCATCACCGCACCCGACGGGCACTGCCGCCCCTTCGACGCCGACGCGCGGGGCACCATCTGGGGCAGCGGGGGCGGGGCCGTGGTACTCAAACGGCTGTCGGAGGCGATCGCCGACGGCGACCACATCCGCGCGGTCGTGCTCGGCAACGCGATCAACAACGACGGCGACACCAAGGTCGGCTTCTCCGCGCCCAGCATGGAGGGACAGGCGGCGGTAATCGCCCAGGCGCTCGGCGTGGCCGGGGTCGACCCACGGTCGATCACGTACGTCGAGGCGCACGGCACCGGCACCGCCCTCGGCGACCCGATCGAGGTGTCCGCACTGTCCGCCGTCTACCAGCGCGACACCGACGACCGGGGCTGGTGCGCAATCGGCTCGGTGAAGTCCAACATCGGCCACCTCGGGCAGTCCGCCGGGGCCGCCGCGCTGATCAAGACGGTGCTGTCGCTGGAGCACGGACAGCTCCCGCCGAGCCTGCACTACCGGCAGGCCAACCCGAAGATCGACTTCGGGCAGAACCCGTTCTACGTCAACACCGAACTGACCCGGTGGGAGCCCGACGGCACCCCCCGCCGGGCCGCGGTCAGCTCGTTCGGCATCGGCGGCACCAACGCACATGCCGTCCTGCAGGAGGCGCCCCCGCAGACGCCGGTCGGCGGTGCCACCCGTCCGGCGTACCTGCTGCACCTGTCGGCACGTACCGACACCGCCCTGGCCCGCCAGCGCGAGCAGCTCGCCGCGCACCTGACCGCGTATCCGGAACTGGACCTCGCCGACGTGGCGTACACGCTGCGCGTCGGCCGGCGGGAACTCGCCCGCCGGGCCGCGGTGGTGGTCACCGACACGCTCGACGCGGTGGCCGCGCTGGCCGACGCCAAGCGCGTCGTCACCGGGGTGGCCGGCCGGCGCGCGCCCCGGGTGGCCCTGCTCTTCTCCGGCCAGGGCGCGCAGTACGCCGGCATGGGCGCCGAGCTGTACCGCACCGAGCCGGTGTTCCGCGACGCGGTGGACGAGTGCATCGACATCCTGGCCACCGACCCGGCCGGCGGCCTCGGCGACCTCCGGGAAGTGATCTTCACCGAGGGCGGCGACGAGGCGCTGCGCCGCACCGGTCGCGCCCAACCGGCACTGTTCGTCGTGGAGTACGCCCTGGCCCGGCTCTGGCAGACCTGGGGCGTCGAACCGGCCGCGATGCTCGGCCACAGCATCGGCGAGTACGTCGCCGCCACCCTGGCCGGGGTCTTCACCCTGCCGGACGCCCTGCGTCTGGTCGCCGCCCGGGGCCGGCTCATGCAGAGCATGCCGCCCGGCTCGATGCTCGCCGTGCAGCTCGACGAGGCCGAGGTCCACCCGATGCTGCCCGACGGGCTGTCGGTCGCCACCGTCAACGCCCCCAACAGCTGCGTGGTGGCCGGGCCGACCGAGCTGGTCGGGGCGTTCGCCGAGCGGCTGGCCGCCGACGGCGTGGGCGCCACGATGCTGCGTACCTCGCACGCGTTCCACTCGCCGATGATGGACCCGATCCTCGCCGCGATCCGCGACCTGGTCGCCGCGACCGAGCGGTCCGCGCCCCGGCTGCCGTTCCTGTCCAACGTGACCGGCACCTGGATCACCCCGCAGGAGGCCACCGATCCCGCGTACTGGGCGCGGCACCTGCGCGAGCCGGTCCGCTTCGGCGACGGGGTGGCCACCCTGCTGGCCGAGGGGGAGTGGCTGTTCCTGGAGTGCGGCCCGGGCCGCCAGCTCGCCGGGCTGGTACGCGGGCAGTTGCCCCGGGACGCGCAGGCCCCGCTGCCGAGCCTGCCCGGCCCCCGCGACAGTGTGTCGGATGTGCACGTGCTGTACCGCGCCGCCGGTGCCCTGTGGGCGCACGGCGTGGCACTGGACGCGGCGGCCATCGCCCCGGTGGCCAACCGGGTGCCCCTGCCGACCTACCCGTGGGAACGCACCCGGGCCTGGGTCGAGCCGGACGCCGCCGCAGCCGGGTTCTCCGCGCAGACCTCCGCGGTCGCCAGCCGCTCGGAACGCGGCGGGATCCTGCCGATCGACGCCTGGGCGTGGGCGCCGACCTGGCGCCAGCTCACCCCGGGCCCGTCGAGCGAACCGCCGATCGGCCGGTGCCTGGTGTTCTGCGACGACGACAGCACCGGACTCGGCGCGGACCTGCGCGCCCAGGGCGCGCAGGTCGTCGAGGTCCGCCCGGGCGCGGAGTTCGGGCGTACGGCCGACGGCTGGACCGTCCGGCCCGCCCACCGCGCCGACTACGACACCCTGGTCGCGGAGTTGGTCCAGGTCGGTGGGCCCGTCGAGCGGATCGTGCACGCCTGGGCGGCCGGCGGCCCACCCGCAGCCAATGCCCCGGCGGCGACCTGGGCCGCCCAGGACCAGGGCTTCTTCAGCCTGCTCTACCTCGTCGAGGCGCTCGCCGCCGGCGACCACCCGGAAACCGTCCGGCTCGACGTGCTGACCCGGGGGGCCGCCGACGTCACCGGCACCGACCTGGTCCGCCCCGAACACGCCACCGTCGCCGGGATCGCCCGGGTCGTCCCGCTGGAACTGCCGTGGCTGGCCGTCCGGCACGTCGACCTGGACCCGGCCGCCGCCGGGACGCCCGCCGACTGGTCGTCCGTCGTGACGGAGCTGGTCCGTAAGCCGGAGACCGACGAGGCCGGTCTCTGCCCGCCGACGGCGCTGCGCGCCAATCGCCGCTGGGCGCAGGAGTACCAGCAGGTCCCGCTCCCCGAACGGACCGCCGGGGTACGCACCAACGGCGTGTACGTGATCACCGGCGGGCTGGGTGGTATCGGCATCACGGTGGCCGAGGATCTTGCCTGGCGAGCCCGGGCCCGGGTGGTGCTGGTGTCCCGTTCCGGCCTGCCGCCGCGCGTGCAGTGGGACGACCACCTGCGGGAGCACGGTACGACCGGGCGGATCGGCCGGGCCATCGCCGCGGTACGCCGGATCGAGGAGGCCGGTGGTGAGGCACTGGTCCTGGCCGCCGACGTGACCGACCCCGAGGACCTGCGGCGGGTACGACGCGAGACGCTGGCCATGTTCGGCGCGATCCACGGCATCGTGCACGCCGCCGGTGTGCCCGGCGGTGGTGTCGCAGAGGTCAAGGAACGCGCCGACGCCGAGCGGGTGCTGGCACCGAAGCTGCTCGGCACCCTGGCGCTGCGGGAGGCGTTCGGGGACCTGGACCTCGACGCGGTGCTGCTCTGCTCGTCGATCACCGCAGTGGCGGGCGGCTTCGGCCAGGTCGACTACTGCGGTGCCAACGCCTTCCTCGACGCGCACGCCCGCAGCGCGCACGGCTGGCGGTCCCGGGTCGTCTCGGTCAACTGGGGCGGCTGGCTCGACGCCGGCATGGCCGCCGAGGTGGCCGCACCGGCGGCGCTGCGCGGCCGGGAGCCCGGTGAGCCCAGCACGCCGACCGCAGCGGAAACCGTGACGCCGGTCGGTCACCCGGTCGTCGTGGCGCGACACGACCCCGGCACCGGTGCGTTGCCCTGGTGCGGCGGGACGGTGTCCGCCGCGACCCACTGGGTGCTCGACGAGCACCGGATGTCACCGGTACCGCTGATGCCCGGCACCGGGTACGTGGAGATCGCCCGCGCCGCGGCCGAGGCGGCGCTGCCGGAGCGGGGCGACGGCCAGGTCATCGAGTTGCGTGACGTGGTCTTCGTCGAGCCGATGCCGGTACCCGACGGCACCTCCGCCGAGCTGCGGGTGGTCTTCGAGACCGAGCCCGACGGCGCCGAGTTCCAGGTCCGCAGCATCGCCGGCGGCACCACCTCGACCCACGCGCGCGGCGGTGCCGGCTGGACCGACTCCGGATCGACGCCGGTCGTCGACCTCGACGCTGTCCGTGGCCGCTGCACCCAGGCCGGCGGCCAGGGCGGGGTGGCGCTGTCGAGCCTGCTCACCTACGGGCCGCACTGGCAGAACCTGCGGACCTGGTACACCGGCGACAACGAGGCGCTGGCGCTGCTGGAAGCGAACGACGTCGTCGCCGCCGACCTGCACAACTGGGTGCTGCACCCCGGCATCCTCGACGAGGCCACCTCGTTCGCCCGGTTCAGGTTGGAGGGCCACTACCTGCCGCTGAGCTACGGCCGGGTGGTGGTCCGCGACCGGATGCCCCGCCGGCTCTGGAGCCACCTGCGGTTCCGGGACTCCGCGGGCGCGGAGGTCATCGTCGCCGACGTGTCCCTGATCGACGACGCCGGCCGGGAGATCGTCAGCATCAGCGACTACGTCCTGCGCCGGATCAACCCCGACGCCGTGCACGCCACGGTGACGGCCCGCCCGGGGACCGACCAGGCCGGCGGCGACGCCACGGTGACCGCCGCCGAGCCGGATGCGGTCGCCGGGCCGGTCACCGCCGACCGGCGGGGGATCCGCCCCGCCGACGGCGCCGAGGCGCTGTGCCGGTTGCTGGCCACCCCGCTCGGCGCGCAGGTCGTGGTCACCGCGGTCGCGTTGCCGACCTTCCTGGCCGAGGTGGGTGGGGTCACCCGGGACGCGGTCGAGGACCTGTCGCCGGACGACTCGGCGGCCCGCCCGGGTGGTGCGGCCCGACCCCGGTCGGACAGCTACGTCGCGCCCAGGACCGAACTGGAGGCGACCGTCGCGCAACTGTTCGGTGAGGTGCTCGGCGGTGACGAGATCGGCGTCGAGGACGACTTCTTCGACCTGGGCGGCAACTCGCTGGTGGCGGTCCAGCTCATCGCGCTGGTCCGCAAGCAGGTCCAGGTGAAGCTACCGATGCGCAGCCTGTTCGAGGAACCGACCGTGGCCGGCGTGGTGCGCCTCATCGAGCAGGAACGGCACAGCGCCGCTCCCGCCGTACCCGACGAGGGCGCCACCATCATCGTCCGCCAGCCCCGCCGCGCCGACGTGGGGCAGCGGTGAGCGTGAGGAGTGAGCGTAGCGAGCCCCGCAGTCGCGAACGGAAGGGAGCACTGCGGTGAGCGTGAGGAGTGAGCGTAGCGAGCCCCGCAGTCGCGAACGGAAGGGAGCACTGCGCCCGTGACGGATCTGCACCAGCGGCTGGCCCGGCTCACCCCGCAGCAGCGCGCCGCCCTGGAGGCACGGCTGCTCGCCGCGCCGGGCACGGCGGCGGCCACGATCCCGCGCCGGGCGTCCGGCGTGGACGCCCCCCTGTCGTACGCGCAGGAGCGGCTGTGGTTCCTGCAGCGGTTCGACCCGGGTGACACCGCGTACCACCTGCACCTGGTGGAGCGGCTGCACGGTCCGGTCGACGCCGGACTGCTGCAACGCGCCCTGGACACCGTCGTCGCCCGGCACGAGGTGCTGCGCTCCGGCTTGCCGATCCGCGGCGGCCGGCCCGTGCAGGTCCCCGAGCCTGGCCGCACGGTGCCGGTGACGGTCGTGGCGGTCGACGGCGCGACCGCAACGGACCGGGAGGCACACGCCCGGGCACTGGTGGATGAGCTGGTCAACGCCCCGTTCGACCTGGAGCGGGCGCCGCTGCTGCGGGTCGCGCTGCTACGACTCGACGATGACGACCACGTGTTCTGCCTCGTGCTGCACCACGTCGCCGGCGACGGCTGGTCGTTGGCCGTCATCGCCGACGAACTGTCCCGCGACTACCCGGCCCTGCTGGCCGGGACGGTCCCCGACCTGCCCGACCTGCCGGTGCAGTACGCCGACTACGCGGCCTGGCAGCGGGCCCGGTCGGGTGACGCGGAGCAGACCGGGCGCATCGAGCGGCTGCGCGAACGGGTCGGCGCGGCGCCACCGCTGGTGCTGCCCACCGACGGGCCCCGGCCGTCGGTGCGCACCGCGAAGGGGCGGTCGGCGTCGCGGCGGCTCGGCCCGCTGCTGTCCGCCCGGGTCACCGAACTGGCGAAGGCGGAGAAGGCCACCGTCTTCATGACGCTGCTCGCCGCGTACCAGGTGCTGCTGGCCCGGCACAGCGGACAGCGGGACTTCTGCATCGGCTCGCCGATGGCCGGGCGGGACCGGCCCGAGGTCCGGCCGCTGGTCGGCTGCCTCACCGACACGCTGCTGCTGCGCGCCGACCTGGCCGGTGACCCGACCTTCCGGCAGCTGCTGGCCCGGGTACGTGACGACGCCCTGCGGGCGTACGCCGAGCAGGGCGTCGCCCTGGAACAGCTCATCGAGCAGGTGGGCGCCGACCGGGACACCAGCCGTACCCCGCTGTTCCAGGCCATGTTCAACCTCCAGCCGGCCCGGACCGGGCTGCTGGCGCTGCCCGGCGTGACGGCGACGCCGTGGGCGCCGGACCTGCGGCATGTCAAGGTCGACGTGGAACTGGACGTCAACCAGTACCCGGACGATCTGGAGCTTCAGCTCAGCGTCAGCGAGGTGTTCGACCCGGGTACGGCCCGCCGCCTGACCGGTCACCTGGCGACCCTGCTGGCCTCGGCGGTCACCGCGCCGGACCGGCCACTGTCCCGGCTGACGATGCTCGACGACGCCGAACGGCACCTGGTGCTGCGGGAGTGCAACGACACCGTGGCCGCCTATCCCCAGCGAACGCTGCACGAGCTGGTCGCCGGGCAGGCGGCCCGTACCCCGGACGCGGTGGCCGTGCTCGACGCCGGGCGGCAGCTCACCTACCGGGAACTGGACGGGCGGGCGAACGGGTTGGCGTGGTGGCTGCGGGAGCGGGGACTGCGCCCGCACACCCCGGTGGCGGTGCTGCTGCCCCGCGACGCCGACCTCGTCGTGGCGCTGCTCGCGGTGCTGCGGGCCGGCTGCCACTACGTACCCCTGGAACCGGGGTACCCGACCCACCGGCTGCGGGAGATCGTCGCCGACGCCGGTGTGCCGGTGGTGCTCACCCGGGGCGCCTCGCCCTGGCCCGACGTGACCACCATCGACCTCGACGACGAACAATCCGGGCCGGCCGACGAGGCGCCATCGGCATCCGGTGACCCGGACGACCTGGCGTACCTCATCTACACCTCCGGCTCCACCGGGCGGCCCAAGGGAATCCGGGTGCCGCACCGGGGGGT
Source organism: Micromonospora sp. CPCC 206060 (assembly GCF_036906895.1). NCBI lineage: Bacteria > Bacillati > Actinomycetota > Actinomycetes > Micromonosporales > Micromonosporaceae > Micromonospora > Micromonospora sp. CPCC 206060. Next base: position 42,502 of record NZ_JBAKHU010000040.1, on the reverse strand, counting down.
GGTCAATCTGGTCACCGATGTGGCCCGCACCCTCGGCTGCGGTCCGGCGGACCGGTGGCTGTTCCTCACCTCCGTGTCGTTCGACATCGCCGCGCTGGAGGTGTTCGCGCCGCTGCTGACCGGCGGCGCGGTGGTCGTCGCCGGCGCCAGTTCGGTGTACGCCGTCGACCAGGTCCGGGCCCTCATCGCCGACCACGCGGTGACCACCGTGCAGGCGCCCCCGTCGGTGCTGGAGGCGCTGCTGCCGCAGCTACCGCCCGGACTGCCCCGGGTGATCAGCGGCGGTGAGGCGCTGCCGGCCAGGCTCGCCGAACGACTGCTGGACCGGGTCGGTGAGCTGTGGAACTTCTACGGCCCGACCGAGACCACCATCTGGTCGACCCGCAGTCGGGTGCGTCCCGGCGAGCCGGTGTCGATCGGCTCGCCGGTGGCCAACACCGCCGCCTACGTGCTCGACGAGCGGTACGAGCCGACCCCGGTGGGCTGCGTCGGTGAGCTGTACCTGGCCGGTGCCGGGGTGGCCCGCGACTACCACGCCGATCCCGCGCTGACGGCGGACCGCTTCCTGCCCGACCCGTACGGCGCAGCACCGGGAGGGCGGATGTACCGCACCGGTGACCTGGTGCGCCGCCGCGCCGACGGGCAGCTGGACTTCGTCGGCCGCACCGACGACCAGGTGAAACTCGGCGGGGTACGCATCGAACCGGGTGACATCGAGGCCGCCCTCGCCGACCACCCGCAGGTACGCCGGGCCGTGGTGACCGTCCGCGACGACCAGCCCGCCGGCCGGGCCCTGGTCGGCTACGTCGACTGGGCCGGCGACGACGACCCGGCGACGGCGCTGCGCGCACACCTGCGCACCCGACTGCCGGAGGCGATGATCCCCGCCGCGTTCGTCGTGCCGGACGCGTTCCCGGTCCTGCCCAGCGGCAAGCTGGACCGGGCCGCGCTGCCCGCCCCGGTCACCGTGCCGGCGGCGGCGCCGTCCCGACCACCACAGACCGACAGTGAACTGCTGGTCGCCGAGGTCTTCGGCGAGGTGCTGGGACGCGACAGGCTCGGCGCCGACGACGACTTCTTCGCCCTCGGCGGCAATTCACTGCTCGCGATCCGTGCGCTCGCCGAACTCGGCGCCACCACCGAACTGGACATTCCGCTGCGGACGCTGTTCACCCACCGGACCGTCGGCCAGCTCGCCACGGTGATCGAGGAGCTGATCGCCGCCGACCTCGATCAGCTCTCCGACCAGGAGGCGGCCCGTCTGCTCGCCGACCGGGGGCGGCCGACGTGACCACCTCACCGGGCCTCTCCTCGGGCAATGTGGACCTGTCCGCCCAGAAGCGGGAGCTGCTGCGCCAACGGTTGCGCCGCTCCGGCCCGGCCGCGCCGCGCATCCCGCGCCGCCCGGACGACACCGGGGCACCACCCCTGTCGTTCGCGCAGGAACGGCTCTGGTTCATGGAGCAGTTCGCCCCGGGCACCGGCGCGTACACCGTCCCGCTGTGCCTGCGGCTGCACGGTGACCTCGACGTCGAGCTGCTGCGCCGGGCCGTCACCGGGGTGGTCACCCGGCACGACGTGCTGCGCTACCGGTTCCCGCCCACCGAGGACGGGGTACCGTGCATCGAGGTCGATCCGGTGCGGCCGGTGGACATCGCGGTGCACGACGTCACGACGGCCGGCGTGACCCCGGCGCAGCGGGAACGCGCGGCCCGGGACCTGGCCGCCGCCGAGGCGGCGCGGGCGTTCGACCTGCGTACCGGCCCGCTGCTGCGGGTCGTGCTGCTGCGGCTGGACGCGGCCGACCACGTGCTGCTGGTCTGCACCCACCACACCGTCAGCGACGGCTGGTCCACCGACGTCCTCGCCGACGACCTGCTCGCCCACTACACGGCGTACGCCCGGGATATCCCGCCGGAGCTGCCCGAACTGCCGGTGCGGTACGGCGACTACGCGCTCTGGCAGCGCGACCGGGTGGCCACCGGCGGCCTGGCGGCCTCCCGGGAGTACTGGCGGCGACAGCTGGCCGGGGTCCCACCACTGGAACTGCCGGTCGACGGCGCCCGGGGCGCGGAGCAGACCTTCGCCGGCGCCTCGCACCACTTCCGGCTGGACCGCACCCTGCTCGACGCGCTGCAACCGGTGGCCGACCGGACCGGCGCGACGTTGTACATGACGGTGCTGGCCGCGTACCAGGTGCTGCTGCTGCGGCACACCGGCCAGCCGGACTTCGCGGTCGGCTCGCCGGTCGCCGGTCGGCCGCTGCCGGAGCTGGCCCGCCTGGTCGGCATGTTCGTCAACATGCTGCCGATGCGGGCCGCCCTCGCCGACGACCCGACCTTCGTCGAGGCGCTGACCCGGGTCCGGGACACCGCGTTGGACGCCTGGTCGCACCAGGACCTCCCGTTCGAGCAGGTGGTCCAGGAACTGGACACGGTGCGCGACCCGAGCCGGCCGCCGGTGTTCCAGACCGTTTTCGTGCTGCAACCGGCGCCCGAGCCGCGACCGGCCGACGGCCCGCTCACCGCCACCCGGTTCCCGTTCGACCTGCACGCCACCCGCTACGACCTGGAGCTGTACGCGTTCCCGTCGCCGGACGGGCTGGAGTGCATGTTCGTCTACAACAGCGACCTGTTCGCCGCGGAGCGGATCGGCTGGCTCGGTGGGCACCTGACGTCGCTGCTGACCTCGGCGGCGGCGCAGCCGGACACCCCGGTGTCGCGGCTGGACATGCTGACCGCGCAGGAGCTGGCCGAGGCCGCCCGGCGCAACGACACCGCACAGGACCTGGGCCCGCCGACCTGCCTGCACCGGCTGGTCGTCGCGCAGGCCGCCCGCACGCCGGACGCGGTGGCCGTGCGCGATGCCCGGGGCCCGCTGACCTACGCCGAGCTGGACCGGCGGGTACGCCGGCTGGCCGGCGCGCTCACTGCTGCCGGTGCCCGTACCGGTGACCTGGTCGCCGTGGTCATGGAACGTGGCGCCGAGCAGGTCGTGGCGACGCTGGCCATCCAACTGGCCGGGGCGGCGTACCTGCCGGTCGACCCGGACCTGCCGTCGGCCCGCCGGTACCACCTGATCGAGCGGGGCGGCTGCCGGCTGGCGCTCACCCAGCCGTGGCTGGTCGACCGTCTGGAATGGCCGGCGGACGTCCGTACGCTGGTGGTCACCGACGACGGGCCAGCACCGGGCGACGAGGCGCCGGACGGCACCGCGCCGGCTGATCCAGCCGGGCCGGACGACTTGGCGTACGTCATCTTCACTTCCGGCTCCACCGGCGACCCCAAGGGCGTCGTGATCGACCACCGGGCCGCCGTCAACACGATCCGCGACATCAACCAGCGCTTCACGGTCGGCCCCGACGACCGGGTACTCGCCGTGTCCGCGCTCAGCTTCGACCTGTCCGTGTACGACATCTTCGGCCTGCTCGCCGCTGGCGGCACGCTGGTGATGCCGGAGCCGGCGGCGGCGAAGGACCCGGCCGCCTGGGCCCGCTGGGTCAGCGAACACCAGGTCACCGTCTGGGACTCGGTGCCCGCCCTGATGGAACTGCTCGTCGAACACGCCGAGCAGGACGGCACCGACCTGACCTCGCTGCGTCTGGTGCTGCTCTCCGGGGACTGGATCCCGCTGGACCTGCCCGACCGGATTCGCGCCGTCGCGCCGCATGCCCGGGTGATCAGCCTCGGCGGCGCCACCGAGGGCGCCATCTGGTCGATCTCCTACCCGGTGGGTGCGGTCGACCCGCAGTGGCGGTCCATCCCGTACGGCACACCGCTGGCGAACCAGAGCTTCCACATCCTGGACCGGCACGGCCACCCGGTGCCGGTCGGCGTCACCGGTGAACTGCACATCGGCGGGGTCGGCGTGGCCCGGGGATACTGGCGTGACCCGGAGCGTACGGCGGCCAGCTTCTTCCCCCATCCGGTCACCGGCGAGCCGCTGTACCGCACCGGTGACCTGGGCCGGTACCGGCCCGACGGGGTGATCGAGTTCCTGGGTCGGGTCGACAGCCAGGTCAAGATCCGCGGGTACCGGATCGAGTTGGGTGAGATCGAGGCGCACCTGTCCCGCTGCCCCGGGGTCGCCGAGTGCGTGGTGGCCGTCCTGCGGCACGACGGCGAGCAGATCCTCGTCGGGTACGTGGTGCCCCGTGACGGCGCCGCACCGACGCCCGCCGAGCTGCGCGGGTACCTCACCGACCGGCTCGCCGGGTACATGGTGCCCAGTCACTACGTGACGCTGCCCAGGTTGCCGCTGACCGGCAACGGCAAGGTGGACCGCAAACGCCTTCCCGCGCCGGAGACGGCCGCCGTGACCGGGCCCGTCGCGGCCGGCGGCGACACCACGGCGTCGATGACCCCGACCGAGCGGATCGTCCTGGAGGTGTTCCGGCAGACCCTCGCGGTGGCGTCACCCGGCCTGGACGACAACTTCTTCGACCTCGGTGGGCACTCCATCGCGGCGATCCAGACGGTCACCCGGCTGCGGCGGGCGCTGCCGGGCGACCCGGACACGGCGCCGGTGTTCGGAGTGACCGACCTGTTCCGCCACCCCACCGTGCGGGAGTTCGCCGCCCTGATCGACCACGCGGCCGACGATCCGGCCGACGGTGACCCGGGCCCCCGGATGCTGCACCGGTTGACCCCCCGGTCGGCCGGCACCCCGACGGTGACCTACGTCTGCGTGCCCTTCGGCGGTGGCCAGCCGATGGTCTACCAGCCGCTCGCCGACGCCCTGCCCGCCGACCGGGCGTTGTACGCGGTGGCGATCCCCGGGCACGACCCGACCCGGCCCGACGAGGTGACCGAACCGATCGAGGTGGTCGCCCGGCGCTGTGCCGACGAGATCGGCGCACACGTCGACGGGCCGCTGGTCATCTACGGCCACTGCGGCATCGGCGGCGCGCTCGCCGTGGAGACGGCCCGCTGCCTGGAGGCCGACGGCCGGGACCTCGCCGCGGTCTGTGTGGGCGGGATCTTCCCCTTCGCCCGGCCGGCCGGCCGCATCGCCGGTCCGCTGTCCCGGCTGGTGCGCTTCGACCGGCTCGGTGGCGACCGCGCCTACGAGAACCGGCTGCGGGCCACCGGCGGCGACGTGGCCGGCCTGGAACCGCAGCAGGTCAAATTCATGATCGCCAGCCTGCGGCGGGACTCCCGCCTCGCCGAGGACTACTTCACCCGGCTGCTCGCCAGCGACCCGGTGCCGCTGCGGGCGCCGATCGTGTCGGTGGTCGGCGAGCGGGACGTCGCCACCGACTTCTACGCCGAACGGTTCCGCGAGTGGCACTTCCTGACCGCCACCACCGGGCTGGTCGTCCTCGACGAGGCCGGCCACTACTTCCTGCGGTACCGCGCGCAGGAGCTGGCCGAGATCCTGACCGGCGCCCCGGACACCGTCACCGCCGCGACCGGGTCCCGGATCGACACGTACACCGTGGACTCCGCCCCGCGCGGTGCCCGGCCGAGCTGGTGGACGCAGTCGGTGTCGGTGGCCGGTGCCCGGCGGGACACCGCCATGCCGGTGCCGGCCGGCCCGCAACCGGGCCTGGGCCGGTTCCTCGCCGTCGCGGTGAGCCAGCTGGTGTCGTTCACCGGCACCGCGCTCACCGACTTCGCCCTGCCCCTGTGGGTCTACCTGACCACCGGCTCGCTGGCGCAGTTCGCCGTGTTCATGATGCTCGCCATCGTGCCGGGGGTGTTCGTCGCACCGCTGATCGGTGCCCTGGTCGACCGTTCGGACCGGCGCCGCGTCATGATCGCGGGCAGCTGCGCGGCCGGTACCGTGCAACTCGTCCTCGGGCTGCTGGTCTGGACCGACAACCTGGCGATCTGGCACACCTACCCGCTGGTGACCCTGCTGTCGGTGGCGCTGACCGCGCACCGGCTCGGCTACACCACGGCGGTCCCGCAGCTGGTGCCCAAGCAGTACCTGGGCCACGCCAACGGGCTGGTGCAACTGGCCAACGGCATCGCCCAGTTCGTGGCGCCGCTGGGTGCGGTGGCCCTGCTGTCCACCATCGGCCTCGGCGGCATCCTGGTCTTCGACCTGGTCGGCTTCGCGATCGGGATCTGCATCCTGCTCGCCACCCGGTTCCCGCAAACCATGGCGTACACGCCACGGGAACCGCTGGCGACCGAGATCGCCCAGGGCTTCCGGCTGTCGTTCGGCAACCGGTCCTTCCGGGCGCTGATCGGGTACTTCGCGCTGCTCAACATCCTGCTCGCGCCGCTGCTGATGTCGCTGATGCCGCTGTCGCTGTCGTTCGGCGACATGTCGACGGCGGGCACCGTGTCGTTCATCGGTGGTGGTGGCGCCGCACTCGGCGGTCTCATCGTCGCCTTCTGGGGCGGCCCGGCCCGGCGCCGGGTCCGGGGCATGCTGCTGGTGTCGCTGCTGTTCGGCGTCTTCGGCGCGGTCACCGGCGTGCACCCGTCGGTACTCGCCGTCGGGCTCGGCGCCTTCGGGCTGTGGGGCACCCTGTCGGTGGTCAACGGCATCTACCTGACGGTCGTGCACGTCAAACTGCCGCAACGGTTCCACGGCCGGGTCATCGCCCTCAACCAGGCGGTGGCCTGGTCCACGCTGCCGCTCGGCTTCGCGGTCGTCGCGCCACTGGGGGAGAAGCTGCTCCAGCCGCTGATGACCGCCGACGGCGCGCTCGCCCCCACCGTCGGCGCGGTCATCGGCACCGGACCCGGCCGGGGTCTGGGCCTGCTGTACATCCTGCTCGGCGTGGCGCTCACCGCGCTGGTCCTGGCCGCGCTGCGTACCCGCACACTCCGTCGCTTCGACGACGAGGTACCCGACGCCGATCCCGACGACCTGGTCGGCGCGCGGACCGTCCGACAGCGGGCCACCGGGCCCGTACCTGCCCCCGATCGACCAGTGGAGAGCGCGTGACCGCCGAGCCCGATGTCTTCCCGGCCGCCTCCGGGCAGGAACGCATGTGGTTCCTCGCCCGCCTGGAGCCCGACCTCGCGGTCTACAACGTCAACCTGTGGATCCCGTTGCCGCCCGACTACGACCTGACGCTGGTCCGCCGGGCGTTGACCCTGCTGGTGCAGCGGCACGAGGCGCTGCGCACCACGTTCCGGCTCGGCGCCGACGCTGACGGCGCCGACGCCGCTGGTGCCGCCGCCGACGGTACCGGCGGCCGGGGCGGCGTCGTGCAGCTCATCCACCCCGCAGCCGAGCTGGACGTCACCGAGACCGACCTGCGGGAGCTGCCCGCCGAGGAGCGGGAACCGGCCTTCCACCGGCTCGCCCGCCAGGACGCGGCGCGGCCGTTCGCGCTCGACCGCGCCCCGCTGTGGCGGGCCCGGCTGGTCCGGCTCGCCGCCGACGAGCTGCGCCTGATCTGGATCTGCGACCACACCGTGTTCGACGGCGCCTCCTCGGACCCGTTCGTCACCGAACTGCTGGAGTGCGCTGCCGCGCTCGCCGAGGGACGCCCACCACGCCTGGTCGACCTGCCGATCCAGTTCGCCGACTACGCCGTCTGGCAGCGCGGACGCCTCACCGACGAACGGGTCGGCGCCGAACTGGCCCACTGGCGCCGGGTCCTCGCCGACCTGCCCGACGAGCTGGGCCTGCCGACCGACCGGCCCCGCCCGCCGGTCCGCAGCTACCGGGGCGAGGTGCACCAGTTCGCGCTGTCGGCGGCCCTGACCACCAGGGTCGAGCAGTGGTCGCAGCGGCGCGGGGTCACCCCGTTCATGACGCTGCTCGCCGCGTTCAAGACCCTGCTGTCGCGCTGGGCCGGACACCCGGACATCTTCGTCGGCTGTCCGATGGCCGGCCGGGCACTGCCCGAGCTCCAACCCCTGATCGGCATGTTCGTCAACGCCGTCGTCATCCGTACCGACCTCGACGGTGACCCGAGCTTCACCGACACGGTGCGCCGGGTCCGCGCCTCCCTGCTGGAGTCGATCGACCATCAGGAACTGCCCTTCGAACGCATCGTGGAGGACCTCCAGCGCACCCGTGACCTCAGCCGGCCCCCGCTCTACCAGGTCGCGTTCAACCTGGTGCCGTCGGACACCCGGGGGCAGATCGCCAACGGCACGGTCAAGGTCGACCTGGCACTGGACCTCAACATCCGCGACGGGCGGCTGCACGGCCGGCTGGAGTACGCCACCGACCTGTTCGACACCGCGACGGTGCAGCGGCTCGCCGACACGTACACCACCCTGCTCACCGCCGCCCTCGACGATCCCGACCGGCCGATCTCCCGGCTGCCGCTGCTCACCGCCGCGCAGCGGGCCGCCGTGCTCGCCGCCGGACACGGCGCGGACGTACCGCTGCCGTCTCCGGCGCTGCTCACCGACCTGCTGCACGCCCAGGCGCAGCGGACCCCGCACGCCGTCGCCGTGGTCAGCGGCACCGACACCGTCAGCTACGCCGAGCTGCACTCCCGGGCCAACCGGCTCGCCCACCACCTGCGCGACCTCGGGGTGGGCCCGGAGGTCCCGGTGGCCGTCTGCGTTCCGCGCCGCGTCGAACTGGTCGTCGCCCTCGTTGCGGTACTCAAGGCCGGCGGGGTGCTGGCCCCCCTCGACCCCGACCACCCGCCGGCCCGCCTGACATTCCAGCTTGCCGACTCCCGCGCCGCCGTCGTGCTCACCGAACGCGGTCTGCGGGACCGCTTCGCCGCGTCCGGGCCGGCGACGGTACTGGTCGACGAGCCTGACGGGCGGCCGTGGCCGGACACCGTGCCGCCAACCGCCCTGCACCCGGACAACGCCGCGTACCTGCTCTACACCTCCGGTTCCACCGGCCGCCCCAAGGGTGTGCTCACCAGCCACCGGGCGCTGGTGAACCGGCTGGGATGGATGCAGCAGCGGTTCACCCTCGACGGTGCCGACGCGGTGCTGCACAAGACCTCCGCCGGCTTCGACGTGTCCCTGTGGGAGCTGTTCTGGCCGCTGGTCACCGGCGCCCGGCTGGTCCTGGCCGTCCCCGACGGGCAGCGTGACCCGGCGTACCTGCGCGACGAGATCATCCGGAGCAACGTCACCACCGTGCACTTCGTACCGTCGATGCTGGAGCTGTTCGTGGCGGCCGACGGGATCGGGGAGTGCCGGTCGCTGCGCCGGATCATCTGCAGCGGCGAGGAGCTGACCCGGAGCCTGGCCGAACGCTGCCACCAGCGCCTGCCGGGCACCGGGCCGCACAACCTGTACGGTCCCACGGAGGCGGCGATCGACGTGTCGGCGTGGCCGTTCGACCCGGCCGGGACCGGACCGGTGCCGATCGGCCGGCCGGTGGCCAACACCCGGCTGCTCGTACTCGACCGGTGGCTGGAACCGCTGCCGGTCGGCTTCCCCGGCGAGCTGTACCTCGGCGGGGTGCAGCTGGCGCGCGGCTACCTCGGCCGGCCCGGCCGCACCGCCGGGTCGTTCCTACCCGACCCGCACGGTCCGGCCGGGGGCCGGCTCTACCGCACCGGCGACCTGGCCCGACTGCGCGCCGACGGTGCCGTCGAGTACCTGGGGCGCACCGACTCGCAGGTGAAGATCCACGGCGTCCGCGTCGAACTGGGCGAGATCGAGAGCGTGCTGACCGGGCACCCGCAGGTACGCCGGGCGGTGGCCGCGGTCCGGGACGACGCCCCTGGTGGGCGGGGCCTGGTCGCCTACGTCGACTGGGCCGGCGACGCCACCGACGCGCCCGCCCGGCTGCGTGAGCTGCTCTCCCGGCATCTGCCGGTCACGCTGCTGCCACAGGCGTTCGTACTGACGGCACACTTCCCGACGCTGCCCAGCGGCAAGGTCGACCGGTCGGCGCTGCCGGCACCGGGCGGCGCCGACCGTACCCAGGTGGCCGCCGTCTACCAGCCGCCGGGGACCCCGCTGGAGGAGGAGCTGTGTGCCCTCTGGGCGCAGCTACTCGGCCGGGACCGGGTCGGCGTCGCCGACGACTTCTTCGAACTGGGTGGGCACTCGCTGCTGGCCGTGCAGCTCGTCGGTCGGCTGCGGGAGCGCTACGGGGTGGAGTTCCCGCTTCGCCGCTGCTTCGAGGTCACCACGGTGGAAGGGCACGCGCTGGAGATCCTGGCGCTGCGCCTGGCCGACACCGACACCGAGGCGCTGCTGGCCGCCCTGGAGGCGGGTTCCTGAGGCACCTGCGCGTCGGTCGCCTGCCCGGGGTACGGGCAGGCGACCGACGCGCAGGTGCCCGGCCGGGTCAGCCGGCGCGCCACTTCTGGTTCAAGGTGCCCGCGCACTCCCACAGCTGCAGTCGGGCGCCGTCGTTACCGTTCCAGTCCTTGATGTCGACGCACTTGTTGGCCTGCGGGTTGACCAGGTCACCGGCCGCCGACAGGACGAACTGCTGGGCCGGGTTGCCGCTGCAGTTGGCGATCTGGATGACCGCGCCGTTGTCCCGGGAACCCCAGGCGACGTCCATGCACTTGCTGTTCTGGGTGCGCAGGGTGCCGCCGGTGAACGTCCAGGACTGGGCGCTGGTGCCGTTGCAGGTCCAGGTCTGTAGCGGTACGCCGTCGGAGAAGTTCGAACTCGGTACGTCGATGCACTTGTTGTTCCAGTTGCTGATCAACCGGGTCGTGCTGCCACCGGTCTTGACCAGCGACAGCCCGTAGACGCTGAGGATCTCGTTGACGGGCTGGAACCACATGGTGCCGCCGGTGGTGCAGTTGCCCGTACCGCCGGACGTGACACCCTGGGCCTGGTTGCCGGAGATCCACGCGCCCCCGGAGTCCCCACCCTCGGCGCAGGCGTTGCTGCGGCTCAGCCCCGACACGGAGCCCTGGGCGTAGGTGATGGTCTCGTTGCGGCCGAGGATGGTGCCGCACCGCCAGCCGGTCGTACGCCCGGAGCGGCACACCGAACTGCCGATCACCGCGTCCTGGGACCCGGCCACGCCCACGTTGCCCCCGGAGTAGTTGTTGACCCACGGCCGCGGGGTCCAACTGCTGTTGGTCCGTACCCAGGCGTAGTCGTTGCCGGGGAACGAGGAGCCGGCGAAGGTGCCCTGGGAGACGTTGTTGTAGCCGAGGGTGGGGCTGCCGGTCCTGCCGCAGTGGCCTGCGGTGACAAAGCCGCCCGCGACGGCGAAGCCGACGGAGCACAACGTGTTGCCGTTGATGACGAACTGGTCACCGCCACGGATGTCGTACACGGGCCGTGGTGCGTCGGGCGAGTCGACGAACCTGACGACGCGCGGGTCGGCGCCGCTGCCGGTGACGAAGGCCTTCGCCGCGGCTGCGGAGCCCGGCGGGACCATCACCACGACGCTGTTGGTCACGACGTCGACGTACCACCCGTGCACGGTCCTGGCATCGGCCTCGGCGCTGCGTCCGTCGAGGGCGGTCCGCGCGCTGTCGAGCGTGGCGCGGCTGTGCCGGACGACGACCGCCTCGGCGCCCCCGGCCCGCACCGTGGCGATGGCGGACGGGTCGGTTACGGCGACGGTCAGGCGGTGCCCGTCCTCCGGTATCCATGCCCCGGCGTACCGGGTACCCAGTTCGGCGCGTAGCCGCTTGTCGATGACCGGGGCGGCGGCCTCGACGCGGAGCCGGTCGGCGATCTGGTCGTCGGTGAGCCGCAGGTCGCGGCGCATCGCCTCGAGCATGCCCGGCGCGAGCGGGACGTCCTGGCCGACGGTGCTGACGGGGTCGGCCGGGGTGGTGGCGTCGGCGGCGAGGACGGGGGTGGTCAGGCTCGCCAGTGTGGCGGTGACCACGCCGACCGCGAGCAGCCGTAATGTGGTGATCATGGAGGTCCTTCCTGCGATGACCCGGCGGCGCGGCCGGTGGCGGAGGGCGGGACCTTGTCGACCCAGCCGTCCGTGAGAGCGCTCTCTCAGAAGTCTGGCAATCGGCCGAGGCGAATGTCAAGGCTTCCGTCAACTGCTACCTGGCACCCGGCGGCAGCATGCTGCGGCGGGAGGCGCACACGGACTGGGGCAGCCTGACGGTGCTCTACGTGGAGGCCTAGAAGGTGCCCAACGCGGCCGCCGGGCCGGTACGTGGATCCTGGGTTTGCTTGGCCCCAAGCGCGCCGGGACCGGGCGCACCGGGGTGACCTGCGGAGACGTCAGGTCGAGGGCTGGTGCATCTGAAATTTTAGTGTAATGTCAGCGCTCGGCCGGGGTCCGATCCGCCGCGCGTCACCAACCGCGCCCGCCCGGCGTTCCGGCCTCAGCCGCACCGTGGATTTCGTCGATGGAGGAAGACAAGAGTGGATGCCGTTACGAGTCCGCCGTCCCCGGTCAACGAAGCGACCCTGAGCTACGCCCCCGGCAGCCCGGAGCGGGTGGCGCTGGAGCGGGAGCTGGCGCGGCAGGAGAGCCGGGAGGTGGAGCTGACCGCCGCGATCGGTGGTCGCCGCCGGATGGGCGGGGGAGCGGAGATCGCGGTGGTGCAGCCGCACGACCACCGCCACGTGCTCGGGGTGTTGCGCAACTCCACCCGGGCCGACACCGAGGACGCCATCGCGGCGGCGGGGGAGGCGGCGCCCGCCTGGCGCGAGCTGTCCTTCGACGACCGCGCCGCGATCCTGCTCAAGGCCGCCGACCTGCTGGCCGGCCCGTGGCGCCAGCGACTCAACGCCGCGACGATGCTGGGCCAGTCGAAGACCGCCGTCCAAGCCGAGATCGACTCCGCGTGCGAGCTGGCCGACTTCTGGCGCTTCAACGTCCACTACGCCCGGCAGATCGTGGGCGAGCAACCGGTGGCGAACTCCCGTGGGGTGTGGAACCGCACCGACCACCGCCCCCTGGAGGGCTTCGTCTACGCGGTCACCCCGTTCAACTTCACCGCGATCGCGGGCAACCTGCCGACCGCGCCGGCGTTGATGGGTAACACGGTGCTCTGGAAACCCGCGCCGACCCAGCAGCTCGCCGCGAGCCTGATCATGGAGTTGCTGGAGGAGGCCGGCCTGCCGCCCGGCGTGATCAACATGTTGCCGGGCGACGGCCTCGATGTCTCTGCGGTGGCGCTCACCCATCGCGACCTGGCCGGCATCCACTTCACCGGCTCCACCGCGACGTTCCAGCACCTGTGGTCGACGGTGGGGGCGAACCTCGGGGGCTACCGGTCGTATCCCCGGATCGTCGGTGAGACCGGCGGGAAGGGTTTCGTGCTCGCGCACGGCTCGGCCGATCCGGACGTGCTGCGGGTGGCGCTGCTACGGGGCGCGTTCGAGTACCAGGGGCAGAAGTGCTCGGCCGCCTCGCGGGCGTACGTGGCCCGGTCGGTGTGGGACAGGGTGCGTGACCCGCTGCTCGCCGAGGTGGAGGCGCTGACGATGGGCGACGTCACCGACCTCTCACACTTCATGGGGGCGGTGATCGACGCCCGGGCGTTCGGCCGGCACCGGGCCGTGATCGAGCGGGCCCGCCAGCGGGACTCCCTGACGGTGCTCGCCGGCGGTGAGGTCGACGACTCGGTCGGGTACTTCGTCCGCCCGACCGTCGTGCACAGCGACGACCCCACCGACGAGATGTTCCGCACCGAGTACTTCGGGCCGATCCTGGCCGTGCACGTCTTCGACGACGACGCGTTCACCGACGCCGTCGATCAGCTGGAGTCCTTCTCGTCGTACGCGCTGACCGGCGCGGTCGTGGCCCGCGACCGGGCGGCGATCGCCTGGGCCGGTCAACGGCTGCGGTTCGCCGCCGGCAACTTCTACGTCAACGACAAGCCGACCGGGGCGGTCGTCGGGCAGCAGCCGTTCGGCGGCTCCCGCGCCTCGGGCACCAACGACAAGGCGGGCGCGGCGTCGAACCTGACCCGCTGGATCTCGCCGCGGTCGATCAAGGAGACCTTCGACCCGCCCGGCGACCACCGCTACCCCCACATGGGCTCCCGCTGACGGCGGCTCCCACCAGCCAGAACTCGCTCTGGACTGACCCGCCGACCAGGTGTAGCGTCGTTCACACTTCACTAACATTTCACTGAAATTCCCATGCACCCCCATTGCTTCATGACCATCGACACGGAGGTGTCAGATGAAGAAGTCACTCCGCTCCCTCGGCGTCGTCACGGCCATCACCGGGATGCTCGCCCTGACCGCGTGCGGCACGGACACCTCGTCCGCCGGATCCGGGGCAACCGGTTTCGGCGACTGTGAGGTGACAGCGAACCCCACGGTCCACGAGATGAAGACCATGACCGAGGGCACCCTCACCGTCGCCGCCTCGCTGCCCTACCCGGCCGGCTACCGGGGCAACACTCTCGAATCGGTCAACGGCGGCTACATGTACTGCCTCGACGCCGAGATCGCCAACCGCGCCGGGCTGAGCAGGATCAAGCTGGTGAATGCCTCGTTCGAGGCCCTCGTCACCGCCAAGACCTCGAACTTCGACTTCGCGGTCTGGGACATCTACGACACACCCGAACGGCGCAAGGCCGTCGACTTCTCCACGCCCTACAACACCTACCGCACCGGTGTCCTCGTCAAGACCGGATCCGACCTGACCAAGGAGAGCATCAGGACGGCCACCGTCGGCGTGCTCGCCGGATCCGTTCAGCTCACGTACGTCAACGAGACGCTCAAGCCCAAGCAGGTGCGGGTCTTCGCCTCCAACGACGACCTCTTCAACGCCGTACTGGCCGGGCAGATCGACGCCGCGCTCAACGACACCGCCACCGTCATGCCCCGTGCGGCCAGCTCGGACGGCAAGCTCGAGGTCATCGGACAGTACCCGGCCGGCGGCGACGTGGCAGCGCTGTTCCCCAAGGGCTCGCAGAACGTCACGGCGGTCAACCAGATCCTCGCCGACATGGAGAAGGACGGCACCCTCGCCGCCATCATGGACAAGTGGCTGAACCCGATCCTCGGCGGAGACCCTGACAAACTGGCCGACTGGAGTGCCTGACCATGAAGGTACAGGCACCCGAGACACGTGACGCCCCGCCGACAACGTCCGGTACCGGCCGCACTCCGACCAGGCCACTGTCGACGACGGCCTACCTCACCGCCGCCGCCGTCCTCACCGTCCTGGCCGCGACCCTGTGCTACCAGCTCGCCACCATGCTGGTCGACGCACCCGCCACCCGGATCCTGCTCGGTGCCGCGCTCCCGGTCGCCGCGCTCGGTTGGCCCCTCTCGTTGGCCTACCGGCGCAGCCACCGGTCCCGGCAGGACTGGGAGGCCGGCCGGTACGTCGAGGCCCGCCGGGCGGCGGCGCACTCCCGCAGTGCCGCCATCTCGTCCCTCGGACTCAGCGGCTGCCTGGCCATGGTGGCCGTGCTCGCCCTGATGGTCTTCACCAACGACGGGGCGGTGCAGAAGACGTTCTTCAACGGCGAGTACATGGCGCGCAGCTTCCTCGACATCCTCCGCGCCCTGTGGATCAACATCCAGATCGCGCTCGGCGCCCAGGTCCTCGCCATGGTCTTCGGGCTCGTGCTCGCCATCGGCCGGCAACTGCCGGGCCGGGGCTTCCGCCCGGTCAGGGCGCTGTCCATCGCCTACATCGACGTGTTCCGCGGCATCCCGTCGGTCGTCCTGATCTACCTCGTCTGCTACGGCCTGCCGCTGACCGAGGTGCCGTTCCTCAGCGGCGGATCGCTGGTCGTCTACGCCATCGTGGCGCTGGCCATGACGTACAGCGCCTACAACGCGGAGCTGTACCGCGCCGGGATCGAGTCGATCAACCCTGGCCAGAGCGCCGCAGCCCTGTCCATGGGCCTGACCCAGACCGACGTCCAGCGGTTCGTCATCCTGCCGCAGATGGCTCGCAACATCGCCGCGCCCATGCTCAGCACCTTCATCGGCCTGCAGAAGGACACCGCGCTGGTGATCGTCGTCGGCATCATCGACGCGTTCAGCCAGGCCAAGATCTACTCGGCGAACGATTTCAACCTCTCCGCGGTGACCGCCGTGTGCATCGTCTTCGTCCTCATCACCATCCCGCAGACCCGGTTCGTCGACTACCTGCTCGCCCGTACCGGGGCCAGGAAGACAGGGGCGTGAGCCATGTCCCGAGCGTTCATCGAGTTCGACGAGGTGACCAAGCGGTACGGCGACCTCACCGTGCTGGACAAGGTCGACCTCACCGTCGGCCGGCACGAGGTCGTCACGCTCATCGGCGCCTCCGGTTCCGGCAAGTCGACGCTGCTGCGCTGCGTCAACGGGCTGGAGGACGTCCAGGGAGGGCAGATCCTCCTCGACGGTGACGTCGTCTCCGGCGAGGGCGTCGACCTGGTCGGGCTGTGCCGCCGGGTCGGGATCGTCTTCCAGAGCTACAACCTGTTCCCGCACATGACGGTGCTGCGCAACTGCACGCTCACCCCGGTCCGCGCCGGCGTGGCGAGCAAGGCCGAGGCCGAGGCCAACGCGCGGGCGATGCTCGACCGCGTGGGCCTGCGCGACAAGGCCGACGCCTACCCCTCGCAACTCTCCGGCGGCCAGCAGCAGCGCGTCGCCATCGCCCGGGCGATGCTCATGCGCCCGCAGGCCCTGCTGCTGGACGAGATCACCTCGGCCCTCGACCCGGAACTCGTGATCGAGGTACTGAACCTGGTCCGGGAACTCGCCTCCGACGGCATCACCATGATGATGACGACCCACGAGATGCCCTTCGCCCGCGAGATCTCATCGAAGGTCTGCTTCCTGCACCGGGGCGTGATCCTCGAACAGGGCCCGCCCGAGCAGATCTTCGAATCACCCACCGCGCCCGAACTCCGGTCGTTCCTCCGCAAGATCCACGAAGCCGGCCGGGACTAGCCCCACCCTCACGAGACAAGGTCAGGGACACCAACCGATGAGCAAGACGTACGACACCAGGGACTTCTTCACCTACCTCGGGTACCCGAGCGGCGACCAGCCCTACTGGTGCAAGGACCTGCGCAGCCTCTCCGTCTACTGTCGAGGGGACCGGGCGAACCTGGAGGCGCTGCTCGCGCCAACCCCGTTCGAGCTCGCCGACGACCGGTTCGTCGTGCAGATCGCGGACTTCGGCAACGCCACCCCCGGCCCCTTCTACGACTCGGGTGTCGTCATCCCCGTCCGCTACGGCGACCACCGGGGAGTCAACTACTTCTTCGAGTACGAGGACCAGCCCTGGAGCGTCGCCTTCGGCCGGGAGGTCTGGGGCTACCCCAAGCAGTACGCCGACATCGCGCTGACCGACACCGCCGACGCGGTCTCCGGCGCCGTGCACCGCTCCGGCAAGCTGATCTTCGGTATCTCGATGACCCCCGGGGACGGGCACGACAACGCGACCTGGGCGGACATGTCCCTCTACCCGCACCTTCAGGTCCACGCCCTGCCGGAAGCCGACGGGCCGGGGTTCCGGATCTTTGAGATCGTCTCCCGGGACACCTCGAAGGACTTCGTCCTCAAGCGCCGGAGCTTCGGACCCGCAGCCGTCGAGCTCACCGACGCGCTCTCGGTCAACGGCGTCGAACTGAAGGTGGTCGAGGTACTCGGCGGGGAGTTCTCCGTCGGGGACTATGCCTGCACTGTGGAGCACGGCATCTCGACGGTGATCGACGACCTTCTCGGCGGCCCGTCCCGCGCCGGAGCGTGGGAGCGCCCGTAACCGTCCGGTAGCTTGCCAGAGTGCGGGCCGCTGTGCAGAAGCGGCGCACGACGTGGGGAAGGAATCGCGATGTTGTCGGAGTACGTCGGAAAGGGCGCGCTCGTCGGCATTGACCAGACGGGCAACGCCCTGCTGAGCCAATCGGCCTACGCCAGCCTCTGCTCTCGACTCGTCCGCGCCGAGATCATGCCCGGGGACCGGCTCGTCGAGAACGACCTGCGGGCCGACCTCGGTGTGGGGCTCTCCCCGGTGCGCGAGGCCATCAGGCGGCTGGAGTTCGAGAAGCTGGTGGTCATCTACCCGCGCAGCGGCACCTACGCCACCGAGATCGCGCTCAAGGACTCCCGCTCGGTCATGGAACTGCGACTGGAACTGGAGTCCCTGGCCACGACGCTGGCCTGCCGCCGCGGCTCGAAAGCGGAGAAGGAACAACTCGTCGCGCTCGCCGAGGAGCAGGCCCGTACGACCGACCTGCAACGGTGCATCGACCTGGACGCCGCATTCCACCAGGGCATCTACCTGATGAGCCGCAACGAGTACCTCAAGACGACCGCCCGGATCTACTTCAACCTGGCCCTGCGGCAGTGGTACTTCTGCTCCAAGGTGGTCACCACCCCGGACTGGACCGGGGTGGACCACCGTCCCCTCGCGGCGGCCGTCGCCGACGATGACGCCGCCACCGCCGCCGAGCAGATGCGCGAGCACGTCCGCCACGACTCCCAGCAGGTGTTCGAGATCCTCACCAACTACGGCCTGTAGCCGCCCGAGGGGCGTGCCCGAGCCGCCGGAAAGGACGGCGCCGTGCCATCGGCCGCACTGACATCCCTGTTCACCCTCGACGGAGCACGCGCCCTGGTCACCGGCGCCCACGGCGGTCTCGGCCGCGCCCAGGCCCTCGCCCTCGGCCAGGCCGGCGCCGAGATCATCGCGACCGATCTGACGGCGGACCGGGCCGAGCAGGCGTGCGACCACCTGCGCCAGCAGGGCGTCCGCGCGCTTCCGCTGGCGCTGGAGGTCACCTCCCTCGACAGCATCGAGGCCGCGTTCGGCGCCCTCGAACAGCAAGGCCGCGTTCCCGACGTGGTGGTGAACAACGCTGGCGTGTCGCTGCGCAACAGCGCGTTGACCGCCACCGTCACCGAGTTCGACCTGACCCTGGGGGTCAACCTGCGCGGCACGTACTTCGTGGCCCAGCGCGCCGCGCGGGCCATGCGACTGCGCGGCGGGGGCCGGATCATCAACCTCGCCTCCATCGGCGGCCTGGTCGTCGACGGCGAGCGGTCCTCGGTGTACGACGCGTCGAAGGCCGCCGTCGTGCAGCTGACGAAGAACCTCGCCTACGAGTGGGGCAGGCACGGCATTCGGGTGAACGCCATCGCCCCGGGCTACATGCGCACGGAGATGACCGCCGACCTCATGCCCACCAGGGACGCCGAGGACGAACTGGTGGCCGGGCACATCCCCCTGGGCCGGGTCGGCGAGCCGGGCGACCTGGCCGGCGCGGTGGTGTTCCTCGCCTCGGACGCGTCCGCGTACGTCACCGGGCACACCCTCACCGTCGACGGCGGTTGGGTCGTCTCGCTGTAGCCGGTTGCCGTGCCGCCACTCGCCCGGCGGACGAGGCGGACCGCGCGGACGGGTGACTAGCGGCGGGCTTACCGGGTACGCGCTGCCCATGGGTAGTCAGAACCACAACAAACACGACAGCGGCGGTGAGTCGGCCCGAGGGCGGCGGCATCCGGGCAGCGGCGCCCCGGGACGGCAGGGCTCGGAGGTCGAACGTTCACCGAAACGCCGGCACGAGCGGGCGGCGACCGGGACCTCTGGCAGCGAGCGGGACCACGGCCGGTCCAAGGTCACGCACGAAGGGCGTGTCCACCGTCAGGGCTCGGGCTGAGCACCCGGGCGGGGGCGCGAGCCACCACTCGCCGGGCCACACCAGATGGCCCGGCGGTACCCGGTCCCGCAGGGGTTGAGCGGGCCGGTCAAAAGGCCAGGCGAACGCCGCCACAACGTCTCAGAGCGAGCCCGCGATCTCGGCGATGCGGCGTAGCTGCTCCATGCGCAGGCGCAACGTCGGCGGCACCACCCCGACGATCAGCGTGGTCACGCCGGCGTCGCGGTACGCGGCGAGACGTTCGCGGACCCGGGCCGGCGGACCACAGACGGTCATCGCGTCGACCAGCGCGTCGGACATCGCCGCCATCGCCTCGCCCTGCCGCCCCGCGAGGAACGCCTCCTGCATCGTCTCGGCCTCGCGATCGAACCCGAGCCGACTGGCCAGCTGGTTGTGGAAGTTGTGCCGGCGTGAACCCATCCCGCCCAGGTACAGGGCGAGCATCGGGCGCATCATGTCGTAGGCCAGCTCTAGGTCCTCCTCCACCAGGACCATCACCATCGGCGCGATGTCGAAGCCGTCCAGCGTCCGCCCGGCCCGCGCCGCGCCCTCCTGCAACTGGACCCGGCAGGCCGCCACGTGCTCCGGCGGGAAGTTCAGCGGCAGCCAACCGTCGGCGATCTCCCCGGTCAGCCGGACCGCCTGCGGGCCCAGCGTCGCCAGGTAGATCGGCAACGGCTGCTGCACCGGCTCCACCGCCAGGGCCATCTCCTTGCCCTCACTGTCCGGCAGCGGCACGGTCAGGGTCGGCCCGGAGTACCGCACCGGTTCGCGGGCCAGCGCCATCCGCACCACGGCCACGTAGTCACGGGCCTGGGCGAGCGGACGATCGAACCGCAGTCCGTGCCAGCCCTCCACCAACTGCGGGCCGGAGAACCCGAGCCCGAGCCGGAACCGGCCACCGCAGAGCTGGTCGATCGTGGCCGCCGTCATCGCCGCGGCGACCGGCCGGCGGGCCGGCATCTGCAGGATCGCCGTACCCAGCCGGATCCGGGTGGTCTGCCCGGCCAGCCACGCCATCAGGCTCGCCGGATCGGTGCCGTACGTCTCCGCCGCCCACGCCGAGTGGTACCCGAGCCGTTCCGCCTCGCGGACCAGGGTCAGGTGCTCGGCCGGGCTGAGACCGGCCGTGCCCCAGTAGCTCAGGCTGTATCCGAGTCGCACGCGGGCACCTCCGGTCGGGGGAACTGTTCAGCGATGGCACCGGCCAGCTCGGCGGGCGCGTCCTCGATCAGCCAGTGCGAGGCGTCGAGCCCGCACAGGACCGGACGGTGCCGGCTGTGCCGGCGCCAACCCAGCAGCCCACCCCGGGTCACCGACCGGTCGTGGTGGCCGTACAGGACGGTGACCGGGGCGTCGAGCGGCGGGCCGGGGGAGTGCCGGTACCCGGCGAGCATGGCGAAGTCGGCCCGCAGCGCCGGCTCCAGCACCGGCCGCAGGTCGGTGCGCCCGGCCAGCTCCTCCGGGATGCCACCGGCCTCGACCAGCTGCGCCCAGAACAGTGCCGATGGCAGCTGGTGCAACCGGCGGGGGACCGGGGCGACGTCGGGCGCGGCGAACGAGCCGACCAGCAGCCGCTGCGGGGATGAACCCCGCTCACCGAGGCGCCGGCAGACCAGATAGGCCAGCAGCGCACCGGAACAGTAGCCGAACAGCGCGTACGGCGCGGGCACGGACGCTGCCAGCGCAGCGGCGAGGTCGTCGACGAGCCCGTCCAGGTCGGTACGCGGATCCTCGGCCAACCGCGCCTGCCGGCCCGGCAGGTTCACCGACCACGGCTCGATCCCGGCGGGCAGCAGCGGGGCGAGCGTGGTGAGCGAGGCGGGGCCGCCACCGGCGTGCGGGAAGACCACCAGCCGCACCGGCGTGTGGACCGGCTGCCCGTCAGCGGTGTCGGCCGGCTGTCCGTCAGGACCGCTCGCCGCCCGTAGCGGCACGAACCAGTCGCTCACCCGGCACCCCCACCGGCCGGCCCGCCCAGGTGCGCGGCGAGTTCCGCCGGGGTCGGGTGGGTGAACACCACCTGCACCCCGGCCGGGCGTCCGGTGAGCTGTTCGATCCGGGTCACCAGCCGGGCGGCGAGGATGGAGTGCCCGCCGTTGAGGAAGAAGTTGTCGTGCGGGCCCAGCCCGGGGCGGCGCAACGCCTCACGCCACAACCCGGTCAACGCCTCGACCAGCTCCGGATCGGCGGCACCCGGCCCGGCATCCGGCACCGCCACCGGTGCCGCGTCCACCTCGACGGTGTGCAGCGCCCGGTGGTCGACCTTGCCGTTGGCGGTGGTGGGCAGCCGGTCGAGCACGAGGATGCCCGAGGGGACGGCGGCATCGGGCAGGGTGGCCCGGGCGTGGTGCCACAACTGGTCCCGTAGCTGACGGTGGTCACCGGCGCCGGCGCGTACCTGCACGAACGCGACCAGCCGGCCGTCGTCCTGCGGGTCACCCCGCACCGTCACCGCAGCCGCCGCCACCTCCGGATGCTCGTGCAGGACGGCCTCGACCTCGTCGAGTTCGATGCGGTGTCCGCGCAGCTTCACCTGACGGTCGGTACGCCCGGACAGCTCCAGCACCCCGTCGTGGCGTAGCCGCGCGATGTCGCCGGTACGGTAGAACCGGCCGTAGTCGGGGTGCTCACCGAACCGCTCGGCGGTCAGCTCGGGCCGGTTCAGGTAACCGGCGCCCACCCCGGCCCCGGCGATGCACAGCTCACCGGGCACACCCGGCGGCAGCGGTCGGCCGTGTGCGTCGGCGACGAAGATCCGGGTGTTGGCCAGCGGCACGCCGATCGGCACCGGGTCGTCCGGGTCGCCGTCCAGCTCGGCCACCGTGGACCAGATCGTCGTCTCGGTCGGACCGTACACGTTGTACACCCGCCCGCCGAGCGCCCGCAGCCGGCGGGCCAGCGTGGCCGGCATCGGTTCCCCGCCGCACAGCAGCACCCGGCCGGTCAACTCGTCGCCGGCCTCCGGCGCGAGCATCCGCCACGCCGTCGGCGTGGCCTGCACCAGCGACACGTCCCGGTGGACGATCAGCTCCAGCAGGTCCCGGGGCCGCAGCAGCGCCCCGTCCGGCGCGACCACGACGGTCCCGCCGTTGAGCAACGGCAGCAGCAGCTCCAACGCGGAGATGTCGAACGTGGCCGCGGTCGACCAGAGCACGGTCCGCGCCGCGCCAGGGCCGAGCCGGTCGGTGAAGTCGCACACCAGGTTGAGCAGGTTACGGTGGGTGACCACCACCGCCTTGGGTCGGCCGGTGGAACCGGAGGTGTAGATGGCGTACGCGCAGGCGTCGGGGGCGACGGGCCCGTCGAGCAGCGGCCCGGCGGCTGCCGCACCGTCGGCGGGTACCGGCAGGACCGGCACCGCCGACCAGCCCGCCGGGGTGTCCCCAATGGTCAGCACCACCCGGGCGCCCGCATCGTCCACCTGGTACGCCAGCCGACCGGCCGGCGGCCCGGGTGCCAGCGGCAGGTAGCCCGCCCCGGCGGCCCACACGCCGAGTACCGCGGCGGCCAGCTCGACCGACCGGCCGAGGGCCAGCGCGACCAGGTCGCCGGGGCCGACCCGGTGCGCCCGCAGCAGGTCGCGCACCGCGGCGGCCCGGTCGAGCAGTTCCCGGTACGACACCCGCCGGTCGCCGTCGGCGACGGCCGTCGCGTCCGGGTCGTGCGCCGCGCGGGCGACGATGCGTTCGGCGACGGTGTCCGGTGTACCCCACGACCGGTCGGTGCGGTTGAGCCGCTCACCGGTGGACTCGTCGGTGGGCGAGCCGAACGGCAGTTCGGTGACCGCGCGGTCCGGATCGGCGGCGGCCTGCACCAGCAGCGCCTGCATCCGGGCCACGAACGCGGCGATGTCCGCCTCGTCGTGGACCTCCGTGCTGTGCCAGCAGCGCAGCGTGAAGCGGTCCGGTTCCGGCACCGCGATGCACTGGAGGTCCAGTCGGCTACGGTCGAACAGGTCCTCGACGTAGTCGGGTACCTCGCCACACACCCGGATCTTCTCGTCGCTCCAGGGCCGGTAGTTGAACATGTGCCGGAACAGCGGCACCCGCCAGTCGCCGGTACCGTGGCCGCGTTCGGTGAGGACCTGCTCGACCGTCGCGTCGGCGTGCTCGATGCCGGCGAAGAACGCGTCGCCGACCCGCTGCACCAGGTCGGCGAAGCCGGCACCCGGATCGACCCGGACCCGCAGTGGCATGGTGCTCACGCCGTACCCGACGTGCTGCTGCGTCGCCGGGCGCCGGGTGCCGACCGGTACCCCGATGATCAAATCCGGTCCGGCGCCGTGGCGCAGCAGCGTCAGGCAGAACGCGCTCATGAGTACCACGTTGTCGCTGGTGTGCAGCCGTTGCCGCAGGTCCCGCATCGCCTCCTGCGCGGTGTCGGTCATCGACCAGCTGCACGTGTGCCCGGCGAAGGTGGGGCGGGCCGGCGTGGGCCGGGCGCCCGGCAGCACCATCGTCGCCGGATCGGCCCCACGCAGGTGGTCCAGCCAGTAGCGGGTCGACTCGGGCGCCGGCTGCGGCGCGGCCAGCAGCGGCGCCTCACCGGCGAGGTCGTCGGGGATGTGCCCGGTGGTGGTGATGCCGTCGTAGATTCGGCCGAACTCCTCCACCAGGATCTGCACCGACGGCGCGTCGATGACGATGTGGTGCGCGGCTAGCGCCACCACGCTGGCCCCGTCGGGCAGCGTGTGATGTGCGGCCCGGAACAGCAGGTCACAGCCCAGATCGAACGGCTCGTGCAGGAACTCCTGGAGGTCGGTGACGAGCCGGTCGCCGGTGGTGGCCCGGGTGGGCACGGTCACCGTCGCCTCCTCGGCCGGGGTGAGGTGCCGTACCGGTGTCCCGTCGAGTTCGGGGAACCGCAGCCGTAGCGCGGGATGCCGCCGCAGCAGGTGGTTGACCGCGGTCTGCAGCGGCCACCAGCGCAGCGGGCGCGCGGTGCGGAACGCGATGCCGATGTTGGACACGCCGCTGTCGGGGGCGAGCTGGTCGAGTACCCAGAACGCGTGCTCGGTACGTCCGAGCGGACGCAGCGGCACGGCCGGGACCGGCAGGCCACCGGCCGTGGTGGCGGCGACCGGTGCCGGGCCGGGCGTCGGTGCGCCGCGCTGCTGCTGCGGTGCCGCCGGCCCGTGGGTGGGCACCACCCAGTGCCGGTCCCGGTGCAGCGGATGACCGGGCACCGGTATCCGGTGCAGGGGATGGTCCGGCTCCACCGCCGGCCAGTCGACGTCGACCCCGGCCACCCAGAGCCGGGCGAGCGCGGTCATCAGGTGACGCTGCGGGTCGGCGGTACCGTCCCCACCGAGCGCGGCGACCGTATCGACGGTCAGGCCGGCGTCGGCGAGCGCGGCCCCGGCGAGACGGGTCAGCACGTCGCCCGGCCCGATCTCCAACAGCACGTGCCGCCCGGAACGCAGTGCTCCGCGCAGAGCGTCGCGCAGGCCGGCGGGCGCGTCGCTGTCGCTGTCGCCGTCGGGCCAGGCGAGGCTGTCGACGGTCCGCCCGTCGGCCGCCGACCAGACCGGGATCCGCGAACCCGACCAGGTCACCCGGCCCGGGCGGGCCACCAGGGCCGCCGCCTCGTCGAGCGGGACAGCACCCGCCACGGTCGCCGCCGCGAGCGTACCGACCCCGGCTCCGATCACCGCCGCCGGCTGCACCCCCCACGCGCGCCACGTCTCGGCGAGGGCGTACTGCGTGACGAAGGTCAACGCATCGGCCACCGCCGGGTCGGTGGACGCGGCCGTCCAGGCGTCGTACAGGTCCGGCCCGTACCGCCCGATCGCGTCCAGGCACACGTCGGCGGCCTCGGTGAACGCCGGCTGTACCGCGTACAGTCCCCGGGGCGCCGGCTGTCCCGGACAGACGTCGGGGAAGCCGAAGACGGCCCGATGCGGCCCGGTGACCGGGCGGTCCCCGGCGATCACCTCGGGCCGGGTCGCCTCGGTGGCGCTCGCGCAGACCGCCGCCCGGCGCACCGGATGCACGGTCCGGCCCTGCTGGAGGGTGCCCACCGCGTCGGCGAAACGGTCCTCAGGGCAGGTCGCGAAGAACCGGGCCACCGCCGCACCGGCGCCGTTTGCGGCCTCCGCGTGGCGGCCCGACCACACCACCACCCTCGGTCGGTCGGGCGTCGCCGGGTACGCCGGGCGGTGTCCCTCCTCGACGACCAGGAACGTGTTGGCGTCCCCCGGACCGACCGCATGTACCGCACCGCGACGCGGCACACCGTCGCGTACCGGCCAGGTGTCCGGTTGCCGGGCGAGGCGGAACGGGCCGGTCTCCAGCCCGAGGGCCGGGTGCGGCGTGTCCACGTGCAGGGTCGCCGGCAGCACCTCGTGCCGCAGCGCGAGGATCGTCTTGAGCAGCCCGGCGATGCCCGCTGCGGCGCCGAGGTGCCCGACGTTGGACCTGACCGAACCGACCGACACCGAACCGCTCGGCGGTTCCCCGCCGGCCAGGCGGAACGCCCGGGCCAGCGCGGCCAGCTCCCGGGTGTCGTCGCGACCGGTGGCCGCACCGTCAGCCTCGACGTAGTCCAGCTCGGCCGGTCGGCACCCGGCCACCACGAGCGCCTCGGCGATGGCGGTCGCCCAACCCGAGCCGTCCCGGCCGGGGTGCCCCGTCGCGCCGGCCCGGATCACGGCGAGGATCTGGTCGCCGTCGGTGACCGCCTCGGTGAACCGTCTGAGCACCACCGCACCGGCACCGCTGCCGTACACACAGCCCGACGCGGCGGCGTCGAACGGCCGGGTCCGGCCGTCCGGAGGTCGCCGGGCGCCCGGCTGCCAGCGGTAGCCGTGCCCGTAGGGCAGTTCCACGTGCGCGCCGCCGGCCACCGCGACGTCACACGCCCCGACCTGGAGTGCCTGCACCGCCTGGTGGACGGCGAGCAGTGAGCAGGTACCGAGGGTGACCGACGGGCCGCGCAGATCCAGCCGCTCGGAGACGAACGCCGCGAGGTCCGCGTCGTCGCGCCCGTCCTGTGTCGTCTCGAACCCGTCGGGCAGCAGGTGCAGGCCCCGGTACCGGCCGGGGCGCGCGGCAGCGAACACACCTGTGCCGGCACCGACCGTGGTGACGTCGTACCCGGCCTGTTCGATGGCGGTGTGCACGGCTTCCAGGAACAGCCGTAGCTGCGGATCGCAGCGGTCCGCCTCCGCTGCCGACAGGCCGAAGAACGCCGCATCGAACCGGTCGATCCCGGGGGTCAGCAGCGCCGCCCGGACGTAGTCGGGATCGGCCAGATCGTCGGGGGTCACGCCGACGGCCAGCAGGTCGGCGTCGGACGGCGCGCTCACCGCGTCCACCTGCTCACGCAGCATCCGCCAGAAGCCGTCGAGGTCCGCCGAGTCGGGGAACCGGCAGGCCGCACCGGTCACCGCGATCAGATCCGGCGTACCGGTCACCGCGCCGTCCCGTCGCGTCGGATCTGTGCCCGGATGTCCCGCCGCGAAACGGACTGACCGGCGGACCGCCCGGCTGCCGGTTCGGCCCGGTCGGTGGCCGGGGGATCCGCGCGACGGGCGGCCTCGTCGCGCTCCACCGCGGCCCGCGCCTCGACCAGCCACTCCGCTGTACGGCGCAGGGTCGGGCGGCGGAACAACCCCATCACCGGCACCCACATCTCCAGCCGCTTGATCATCAGGGTGTGCAGCCGGACCACGGTGGCGGAGTCCAGGCCGGCGGTGAAGTAGTTGTCGTCCGGATCGATCGGGTGGCCCAGCAGCTCGGCCACCATGGTGTTGAGGAGGTCAACCACCGTCTCGACGCTCGCCCCGGCAAGCGGTCGGCCGGCTGTCGAAGGTCCGTCCTGGCTCATCGCGGCTCCCAACCCCCGGCGTCGGTGCGGGCGACCCGAACCGGCGGACGCCACCGACCATCCACTGAAATGGATCAAGTGCGCCGCCCACTGTAGTGGATGAACGTCGGTTCGCAGAGACCTGCGGCGGTTCCCTTTGGACACGTTGCCCCGCAGACGGTCGCAAGCCGGCCGGCACG
This sequence comes from Micromonospora sp. CPCC 206060, assembly GCF_036906895.1. Classification (NCBI taxonomy): domain Bacteria; kingdom Bacillati; phylum Actinomycetota; class Actinomycetes; order Micromonosporales; family Micromonosporaceae; genus Micromonospora; species Micromonospora sp. CPCC 206060. The sequence goes on along the minus strand of NZ_JBAKHU010000040.1, from coordinate 15,082 downwards.
CCGTCCCGTCCGGCTTCACATCGGGGCCGACCGTCCACCCGAGGTGCGGCGGTGACCAGTCGAGGCGTGCGGTGACCAGCCGGGAGACCAAGATCACAGCATCGATGGGGGCGCGGCCGGCGAACCTCTCGGCCGCTCTGGCTGCATGATGGTCATGATCAGACATCCAGGCCGACGGGTGCGCGTCGCCAGCCGATGACCGCTCACCACATGCCCGCTGCGATCACCGGAGGGATGACCGAGCATGCCTGACGGCCGAGACGATCAGCAGGGGCGACGGTACGACAACCGACCGGCCCGGCGACGGGCCGGCGACGGGCCGCGTCAGCAGCAGTTCCCGACCGGATCGGTGGCGCCTGCCGCCGCCAGCAGCACAGATCTCGGGTGATCTACACATGCGACCGGTTGGCACACCCGGCGACGGTGACCGCACCGACCCGGCAACAGGGCGATCCGCCCCGGTGGGACGTACCGCCGAGACCGGACAACTGATCGGTTTCGCCCGACAGGTGTCCGCCGGGCAGGGCCGCGCGGTCATCCTCGAAGGTGAGCCCGGCATGGGCAAGTCGACCATGCTCGACGTGCTCGCCGCCCACTGCCGTAGCAACGGACTGCGGGTCTGTCACGGCAAAGCCGACGAGCTGCAACAACGGCTACCGTTCGCAGCGATCGGCGGATGCCTCGGCGTATGGTCCGCCCGCCGCGAACCCGACGTCGACGCCCTGGCCGGCCTGCTCCGCGGCGACGCCGGAGTACGACTCGCCTCAGTCGGTGCCGCCGACCGTCACTTCGTGGTCACCGAGGCGATTGCGGAACTGCTCGACCGCTGGTGCGCTGACACCCCGGTCGCCCTCCTGCTCGACGATCTGCACTGGGCGGACGAGTCCAGCCTGTTGTCGCTGCACCGGCTCGGCCCGATGCTCGACCGCTGCCCCCTGCTGATCGTGGTCACCGTCCGACCGGCACCACGCCCGGCGGCCCTCGGCGGTCTGCTCCAGAGCCTCGTGGCCCGGGGCTCCGGGACGCTGCGGCTCGGCCCGCTCGACCCCGGCGCCGTCGAGGAACTGGTACACCAGCTCGTGGGCACCCGGCCCGGCCCGCAACTGATGGCCCTGATCGCCGGAGCCGGCGGCAACCCGATGCAGGTCACCGAATGGATCACGGTGCTACGCCGCGACCGGCACATCGGTGCCGCAGGCGACCACGCCGACCTGCTCAGCTCGAACGACGGGTCCGGTCTCGGCATCTCCGGTTCCCTGATGGGTACCATCTCCCAGCGTCTCGATGTCGGATCCCGCGACGCCCGCGAGGTGCTGCGGGTGGCCGCCCTGCTCGGCTCCGGCTTCGACGTCGGCGAACTGTCCGTGGTACTCGGCAAGCCCACCATCGAGCTGTGGGAGGTGTTGACCGAAGCGGTCGACACCGGCGTCCCGGTCGACCACGGTGAACGCCTGGTCTTCCGACACGACCTGCTCCGCCAAGCCCTCGCTGCGGAGCTGCCGGTCGCCCTGCGGGCCGCCCTGCAACTCCAGATCGGCCAGGCCCTGGCTGCCTCCGGCGCCCTGCCGGAGCGGGTGGCCGAGCGGCTGCTCGCGGCCACCACGCTCGACGGTCGCGCATTGGACTGGCTGGTCGAGCGCAGCCGCCTGCTGACCCGGCGTGCACCCGACCTGGCGATCGATCTCATCAACCGTGCCCTGGGTTTCCTCCGGCCCGGTGACCCCCGCGCACCGCTGCTGCGCAACCATCTGGCCTGGGCACTGCTCTACGCCGGCCGGGCCGCCGACGCGGTCGACGCGGCCCGGGCGGCCCTCGCCGCCGACCGCGACCCGGCTGATGTCGCCGCCCTGCACCGGCTGATCGCCCTGGCCCACTTCCAACGCGGCGACGTGGTCGCGGCCCGCCAGGAGGCCGAACGGGCACTGACCGCGCCGCTGACCCCGGCTGAGGACCTCCGTGCGCGGGCCCTCATCGCCGGCTGCGACCTGTTCCTGGGCGACCTCGACGCCGTGGAACAGGTCAGCCACGCAATGGCCGACGGCGTCCACCACCCGCGGATACGCGCGCACGGACTGTCCCTGCGGTCCTGCGTCCTGCTCGCCCGACGCCGTGTCGCGGCGGCACTCGACGTCATCACCGAGGCCATCGCCCTCACCGGCACCGCCGAGTCCTGGGACCACCGCCAGATCAGCCCCTACCTGATCCAGGGCGTCTGTCTTGTCGAACTCGACCGCTACCAGGAGGCCGAAGCCGTCCTCGGTGAGGCCATGCGTACCAGCCAGAGGGGTGCCGACTTCATGCCGCTGGCCTGGTGCCAGTGGGTCCGGGCTGACATCCGGTTCCTCGACGGCCGCTGGGACGAGGTGCTCGCGGAGGTCCGGGCCGGCCTTCAGGCCACCGACTATCTCGACGTCGCGCAGATGCTGCACGGTGTCGACGGTGTGGTGGCCCTGCATCGGGGCCGGGCACCGACGCTCCCCGTCGACAACCAGTCCGGACGGCCGGTGTGCTGGCGCCAACTGTGGGCCACGGCGCTGGCCCGGGAGGCGCAGGGGCACGCCGATGAGGCACTGACGATGCTCCTGGCGGCCTGGGACCGGCGCGTGGCGGCGATCACCGACCACAACCTGCATCTGATCTGGCCGGACATCGCCCGCCTGGCGCTCATCGTCGACCGTACCGCGCTGATCGCGCCACTGCGGGTCGAGACGGCGGCGTTCGCCGAGCACACCCCGGCGGCCAGCAGCAGAGCGGTGCACCTGCTCGTCGAGGGCGTCATCGAGGCCGATCCAGGCCGGGTCCGCTCGGCCGCCGGCTGGTACGCCGCCGCCCGCCCCCTCGGCGAGGCGTACGCGTGGGAGTGCATCGCGATCCTGCTGGCCCGGGCCCACCGACCCGCTGATGCCCGAGCGGCACTCGACCGGGCGCTCGCCTGTTACGACGCCCTCGGCGCGACCTGGGACGCCGAACGCGCGGTGACCTACCTGGCCGAGCTGGGGGTACGTCGCAGAAACCGGCCCCGGCCCCGGCCCCGCTCCGGTTGGGACGCGCTGACCGGGACCGAGCGCCGGATCGCCGAGCTGGTGGCCGCCGGCCGGTCCAACCCGGACATCGCCGCCGAACTGAACCTCTCGCCGCGTACGGTGCAGCACCACGTCTCCAGCGTCCTCGCCAAACTGGGGCTCAGTTCCCGGGTCGAACTCGTCGCCCTGGCCTTCCAGCGGGACGCGGACACCGACGGTCCACCCCAGGGGTAAGCACCCGGTCACGCCGGTCGGTACGGCCAGACCGTGGTACGCGGGATTAGTCACCGCTCCTCCCCGCGTCGGGCCCGTCGGACGGGGTCGGTCGGTCCCCGCCGGTGCCGGCAGGGTCAAGGATGTCCTTGATCGACCGGGCTGACTCCGTCCGGCGCCCGGGCTGCGGCTGCGGCTGCGGTTCCAGTTCCAGCTCCGGCTCCGGACGGTCGGTACTCCGGCCGGCATCGACGCGGTCCACCGGCGGTTCGGCGGTGGGCGGCACGGGCGGATCGGCGGTGGGCGGCATCGGCGGAGTCCGTACCCCGGTCGGCTCCGGGCCCGGTTGGCCCCATCGGACGGGCTCGCGTGGCGGCAGCGCGTGGTCGGGCTGGTCGGAGACCTCAAGTCCGGCCTGGCGCAGGCTCGCCTCCAGGTCGGTCACCGCCGGCGTGGTCGTCCCGTCAGGCTGGACGATCTGCCACCTGTCCCGCCGGACCAGCATCGGCTGGCCGCCCCGGTTGACGCCCGGGGTCGCGGCGAGCACGTGCCCGTCCGGGGTGGTGTGCACGTCGGACGGGGCGGCGACCACCGGCCGCCCGGTGCGCCGGGCCAGCTCTGCGGCAGGCGACGGCTCTCCTTGCGGCCCCGGGGTGGCCAGGTGCGAACCGACCAGCACCACGGTCTTGCCGGCGACGTCATGGTGGCGCAGCACCCGGTCGTGGAAGCCTTCGGCGGTCAGCTGGGTACCGTTGACCTGCAACAACACCCCGCCCTCGGGACCCGTTGCGGCGGCCACGTGGACCACCAGGGCGTTCTCCACCGGCCGCAGCGAGTACGCCGCAGCCAGCTCGTCGGCCCGCCGCCGCACGGCCTCCGGGTTGTCCGACCGGTCGCTCCGTACCTCTTCGGAGGGCAGGTAGAACCCGGACCGGGTACGGAACCCGTGCGGGTGTTCCAGGTCCTCCCGCAGTGCCAGATCCGGGGTCATCAGCACCTCGACCGCGTCGGACAGCCGGAACGACGTACGGACCGTGCCCTGGCCGTAGGACACCCCGCCCTGCCGGTTGACCGCCTCCGCCTCGACGTGCACGACCATGCCCGCCCTGACCAGCAACATCGGGGTCTGGTACATGTGCCCGGCCTGGGTGGTCAGGTAGCGCAGGTTGCTGGACTGGGTCGTGGTCGTCTCCTGGGTCAGCGTGTGGTAGCTGGACGTGCTGCCGACGGAGGGTGGCGGAGTGGGGCTGGCGCCGGTGGCGTCGTCGGTGCTGGTGCTGCCGGTGGGGATGCTGCTGGGCGGCGCAGCGGCGGGGGTGTCGGGGGTGTCTTCGAGGTGGCTGGTGGCTGCCGTGCTGCCCGCTTCGTTGGCTGGCGTGCCGGTGTAGACGGCGTTGTCGGTCGTGGTGGCCGGATGGTGGGGGCCGGGGCTGTCGAGGGCGTCGGGGGTGAGGGTGCCGGTGGGGTAGGTGGGGCTGAGGACTTCCCGGATGCCGTGGATGCCGGGGGTGATGAGGAGGGCTTCGGTGGAGGTGCTGCTGGTTGTTGCCCCGGGATCGGGTCCGCTGGCGGTGATGAGGGCGCCGGTGATGGTGTTTCCGCCGCTGGTGCCGGCGGCGTTGGCGTTGGAGGTGTCGGTGAGGCCGCCGTCGCCGGTGCTGCTGCCGGTGTTGATCGGTACCAATGCCGGTGCCGGTGCCGGCATTGGTACCGATTCGGGGGTGGGGGTGGTGTTTGTGGCGGTGCCGGCCTGGAGTTGGCCGTTGCCGTTGCCGGTGTTGATCGGTACCGGTACCGGTACCAATGCCGATACCGATCCGGGGGTGGGGGCCCGGCTGGCTGTGGTGATTTGGCTGCCTGGGCTGCCGGCGGCGGCCGGGGTCGGTTGGCTGCCGGTGTCGCTGGAGGGAGCGGTGAGGGTGGGGATGGTGGGGCCGAGGCCGGGTAGGCCGGTGCTGGTGCCGTTGGCGCCTCGGGCGCGGGCGCGGTCTTTTCCCCAGTCGAGGATGCCTTCGGTGGCGCCGGCGGTGGCGGCCCAGCCGGCGGGTGCTTCGCGGCGGCCGTTGAGGATGAGGTCGGCGGCGGCTTCGGCGCTGTATTCGTGGAGGGCGCTCTGTCCGACGGTGTTGGTGAATTCGGCGACGTTCTTGGCGACCTGGTTGGTGATGGTGATACCGGACCGGGTGGCGAGGTGTTGGGTGAGGGTGCTGAGGCCGCCGAGGGTGGCGCCGCCGGTGCGGTCGTTGTCCCATTCGGTGCGGTGTTGCCGGGCGGTCTGTGCGGTTTGGACGGCGATGTCGAGGCCGACTTGGTAGAAGAGGTTCACGGCGAGGGATTTGGCGAGTTGGCCGAGGATCTGGGTGGCGATGTGTCGGCCGAGGGTTTGTAGTGCGGCGATGGCGGGTGCGGCGGCGGGTGCGGCGGGGGTGGCGAGGAGCCAGGTGAGGTAGATGATGTTGCTGATGAGGATGCCGAGTTGGCCGATGATCATCATTTTGGCGTACTCGACGTTGAGGGCGGCTTGGTTGGTGTAGGTGGTGAGGTTGGTGCTGGTGTCGCGGAGGGCTTTGATGTGGCCGGTGTCGATGAGTTGGTCGAGTCGGGTGGTGAAGGCGTCGGCGCCCTGGCCGGTCCAGGAGGTGGTGACGCCCTGGCGGGCTGCGCGGATGGTGGTTTCGGTGTCGCCGAGTTGGGTGGCGAACTGGTTCCAGGCGGTGGACAGGGCGCGGAGTTGGTCCTCGTCGGCTTCGGGCCATGATTCCCCGGTGGTGATGAGGAACATGGTGCGTACCCAGTCGGGGATCTCCATGCCCATGGGGCAACACCCTCCAAGCGGTTCGTGTACTCACGGCGTGCGCGCTGCTGTGTGACGGCGTCCGGTCGTCGGCCGGACGGCGGGCGGGTCAGGTGCGGGTGGTCAGCTCGCTGCCCGCTGCGTGTTGTCGGTCTCGGCGTTTTCGTAGCCGGTCATGGCCTTGTTCACCCGGTCGGAGCTGTCGTGGAGCAGGCTGACCACTTGTTGGCTGGCGTCGAGGACCTCGTTGCGTTTGGGTTCGTACGACTGTTGGAAGGCGTGCGCGGTTTCGTCGGAGGTGCCCCAGCAGGGGCCGATGGCCTCCAGTCCCTTTTCGAGGTCGGCGACGGCCTGTCGGATCCGGTGTGCCTCGGCGCGTACCGACGCGGTCATGCTGCGGGTGGTGCCGGTGTCGACCGACAGTTCGTCCATCGTTGCCCGCTTTCTTCTCCGGGCCCCGGCTGGTGTTCGCGGCGGGGCCGTGTGGTCGGGGGTGCGAAGGTCAGGGTGCCGGCGGAATTCTTCCGTTGTGGACCGTGGGTGTGACAGGGCCCCGAGGGCCAACCTGGACCCACGATCCGGTCTGGGTGGTGGCAGGGCATGGCACCTCGGGAGCGCAACCGACAAATAAATTTGTCTTGACTAAAAAAGCTGCCGGTGTGACAGTGGTGGCATGTTCGACATCGCGGTGATCGAGGACCCGGCAGCGGCCGAAGCGTCGCTGGACCCGATCCGCGCCCGGCTGCTGGCCGAGCTTGCCGAGCCGGCCTCGGCGACGATGCTCGCCGCCCGGGTCGGCCTGCCCCGGCAGAAGATCAACTATCACCTGCGGGCGCTGGAGCAGCACGGCCTGATCGAGCTGGTGGCGGAGCGCCGCAAGGGCAACGTCACCGAGCGGGTCATGCAGGCCACCGCCGCGTCGTACGTGATCTCGCCGGTGGCCCTCGCCGCCGGGCGACCTGCCCCGTCCCCGCCGCCCGACCGGCTGTCGGCGCGGTGGCTGCTCGCGGTCGCCGCCCGGCTGGTGCAGGACGTCGGCGCACTCATCACCGGTGCGGACCGGGCGAAGAAGCCGGTGGCGACCTTCGCCCTCGACACGACGGTCCGGTTCGCCTCGGCGAGCGACCGGGCCGCCTTCGCCGAGGAGTTGACCGCTGCGGTCACCGTCCTGGTCGCCCGGTACCACGACGAGCAGGCTCCCGGCGGACGCGAGCACCGGGTGGTGCTCGCCCTGCACCCCAGCGTCACCCCCGGGCCCGGCACGGGGTCCCTGGAGTCCTGACCGCCGTACGACGTGCGCTGACCCTTCCGACGACGAGATGTCACCACAGAAAACCGACCGGAGGACGCTGACCATGGGACACCACTTCGAGTTGCACAAGCACATCGAGTTGGCCGCCACCCCCGAGCAGGTGTGGGAGGCGATCGCCACCGGTCCGGGTGTCGACTCCTGGTTCATGGGTCGCACCGAGATCGAGCCGCGCGAGGGCGGACGGATCCGGCTCACCCTGGCCGGTCACGTCGAGGAGGCGACGGTCGCCGCCTGGGAGCCCGGCAAGCGGTTCGCCGACCGCACCGAGACCCAGCCGGACGGTACCTTCATGGCCACCGAGTACCTCATCGAGGGCCGTGACCAGGGCAGCACCGTGCTGCGGCTGGTCCAGAGCGGCGTACTCGGCGACAACTGGGAGAGCGAGTACGAGGCGATGCGGACCGGCTGGGACATGTACCTCGGCACGCTGGCCGCCTACCTCACCCACTTCCCCGGCCGGACGGCCCTGCCGGTCTCGGCGTTCCGCCCCGGCGCCGGCGACCCGGACCCGGTATGGGCAGCGGTGACCGATGCCTTCGGCCTCTCCGGCCCGGCCACCGAGGGACAACCGGTCACGCTCGCGGTCGACGGCCTGCCGCCGGTCGAGGGGGTCGTCGACCTCGCCGGCCTGCCGACCTACCTCGGCGTGCGGACCGCCGACGCGCTCTTCCGGTTCGTCCACTCCGGCGCCGACCGGGGGAACACCCTGGTCATCGGCCACCACCTCTTCACCGACGACGATCCGGCCCGGACCGAGCAGGCCTGGCGGAACTGGTTGACCACCCTGCCCATCGGCTGACGTCCGGCGGATCCACCCCAGCCAACCGACCGCCGCAGGTGGCCCTATTGACGGGGGCGGCCACCTGCGGCGGTCGGTGACCCCGGCCGGATGGTTCCCCGACCCTGCGAAAACCATCCGGCCGGTACGGTACGGCGGCCGGTGGACCGCCGGACGGCGGTGATCCGGCCGGAGATCCACTCCGCGACCCGGGCCACCCCGATCCCGACCACCAGGCAGGCCACCAGCACCAGCCAGCGGGGCACATCGTCCAGGCGCGGGTAGACCTGCCAGTGGCTGAGGTAGATGTAGAGCGAACTACCGGCCAGCAGGGCGGCCACCCGGTTGAGCAGCGCCGTGCCCGGGACGTGCGGCACCCACACCAGCAGCGCGAACCCGGCCACGATGAGCAGTTCCCGTCCCAGCTCGCCGAAGAACCCGGGCACCGTGGCCAGGGCGACCACGGTGACCGCCACCCGCTGCGCCACCCCGGTGGCCCGGGCCGCCGCCCAGCCGAGCGCGAACAGCCAGAACACCACCACCGCCGACGGCAGGTCCGGGTACGCGGCCAACCCGAACAGCTCGTACCGGCCGATCAGCCCGACCACCAGCAACGCCACGGGCAACCCGAACGGCCAGCGCCGCTCGGCCCGGTCCACCCACGGCAGCGCGGTCAGCGCCGCCAGCGCCAGCAGGATGTACACCAGCGCCTCGACGAACCAGAAGTGCCACTCCGACCGGCCGTCGTGCGGGCCGAGGACGGCGTTGAGCAGCAGGATGTTGCTCAGCCGGTAGTCGTCGGTGAGCGCCCACGCCAGCGCGATCCAGATGATGCTGGGTACCGCGACCCGGCCGATCGAACCCCACAGGTGCCGGTTGCGGTGGCGACGGTCGGCGCCGGTGAGCTGGAACCGGGCGAAGTTGAAGCCGGCGACGGCCAGCAGCAGGTGGGCGCCACCCTTGAGGTGGAACACCGGCAGGTGCGAGCCGACGATCAGCACGATCGCCGCCGCGCGCACCGCCACGCTCGTCTCCAGGGCCCGCCACCGGCGGCGGGACGGCTGCCGGGACGGGTGCAGATCCCGGATCGCCCGGGTGTGCCAACCCGCCGGCAGGTGCCCCAGGGCCTGCTCCAGGCGGACCGACATCTCCACGTACGACAGCGAGTCGCCGTCGAGGCTGACGAAGCTGTCCTGCTCGGTGACGCCGTCGCGGTCGAGGACCTCGGCGTAGAGCCGGCACAGGTCGACCGGCCCACCGCCGGCCCCACCGTCGGTCTCCGTGCCGGCGCTGTCGGGCTGCTGCGCGGCGGCCTGCCGCACCGCCGGGTAGTCGAGCTTGCCGGTGGCCAGCCGGGGGAGCGTGTCGAGGACCAGCACCCGGACCGCCCGGCCCGGCAGTCCGCACTCGCGGCGGACCAGCCGCCGGACGCGGGTGCCGTCGGTGCCGGCCGGTACGGCGACGATGAGCGTGTCGTCGTCACCGAGGCAGGCCGCGCGGATGCCGTGCGTCTCCAGTACCGTCTCGACGCGCTGCGGGTCCACCCGCAGCCCGCAGATCTTGGCGAACCGGCTGCGCCGCCCGACCAGCTCGTACAGCCCGTCGTCGCCGCGCCGGGCCAGGTCACCGGTACGCAGCTCGGCCACGCGACGGCCCAGCCGCAGGTCGGCCGGGTGGTGCGCGTACCCGAGCATCACGTTCGGCCCGGTGTAGACCAGCTCCCCGGTGCCGTCGGGCTGCCCGTCGACCGGTTCGATGCGGAAACTCCCGCCGGGCACCGGCACCCCGATGCTGCCGGGGCGGGTGGCCGCCAGCTCCGGCGGCAGGTACGCCATCCGTGCGGTCGCCTCGGTCTGGCCGTACATGACCACCAGCTGCCAGCCGGCGCGGCGGCCCCGGTCGGCCCAGCGCACCACCCGGTCGGGGGCCAGCCGCCCACCGGCGCAGGTGACGTACCGCAGCCGGGGCAGGTCCATCCCGGCGAACCCCACCCGGTCCAGCAGGTCGAAGGTGTACGGCACGGCGGCGAAGGTGGTACCGCCCCGGGCCCGGAGCAGGTCCCAGAAGCAGGTGTCGGCCACCGACAGGTCGGTCAGGATCAACGCGGCCCCGCGCAGCAGGTGCGAGTTGATCACCGACAGTCCGTAGCAGTAGTGCATTGGCAGGGTCGTCGCGGCCCGGTCGGTGTCCTGGATGTCCAGGTACGTGGCGATCGCCTCGGCGTTGGCCTGCACATTGGTGTGCGACAGCCGGACCAGCTTCGGCGAGCCGGTGGTGCCGGAGGTGCTCAACAGCAGCGCCAGGTCGGGGTGCAGGTCGTGCGTCGAACCGTCGCGGCGCTCGTGGACCTGCGGGGTGCCCTGCCGTCCGGGGCCCAGCACCACGTCCGGGTCGTACGCGTCGACCAGCGTGTCGGTGTGCTCGGCGGGGGCGAGCAGGACGGGGTGCCCACCGGCCAGCGCGGCCAGGTACCCCACGACGGCGTCGACGGTGTTGCCGGTGGTGAGCAGCACCAGCCGGCGTCGGGTGCCCAGCCGGCGGGCGGTCGCGGCCACCCGGGCGGCCAGCTCCCGGTAACTGATCTCCCCGTCGACGGTCAGCAGCGCCGGCCGGTCGCCGTGATCGGCGAGATCGCGGGCGAGCGGGACCGTGCGCAGGTCGGGCAGCAGGTCGATCGGGGAGGCCACGCGCGCACTCTAAGGCCAGGCTAGCCTTACCGCCAGAGGTGCACCGAGGTACGCGAGACCCGTCACCTCACCATGACACCAAAGGTAAGGCTGTGCTAACTTCGGCGCGGTTTCGCGTCGACTGGGCGACCACCCCAACCGCCCGGCAAGGAGTCAGCTGTGCCCCTGGAGTTCCTGCGCCGCGCGGTGGCGATCACCGCCACCGTCGCTGTCGTGCTCGGTCTGGCCGCCTGCGGCGGCGACGACGCCGGTGACGACGAGGCCGCTGTCACCCTCTACAGCGGTCGCAGCGAGAACCTGGTCAAGCCGCTGCTGGAGAAGTTCACCGCGCAGACCGGCATCACCGTCAAGGCCCGCTACGGCAACACCGCCCAGATGGCCGCGCAGCTGCTGGAGGAGGGCGACAAGTCCCCGGCCGAGGTGTTCTTCGCCCAGGACGCCGGCGCCCTCGGTGCGGTCAACAAGAAGGGCCTGTTCGCCGCCCTGCCCGCCGAGACCCTCAACAAGGTCCCGCAGACCTACCGGTCGGCCGACGGCAAGTGGGTCGGCGTCAGCGCCCGGTCCCGGGTCCTGGTCTACAACCCCAATCTGGTACCCGCCGCCGACCTGCCCAAGTCGGTGTTCGACCTGACCGACCCGAAGTGGAAGGGCAAGATCGCCGTCGCCCCGACCAACGCCTCGTTCCAGGCGTTCGTCACCGCGATGACCGTCCAGCACGGCGAGGCCAAGACCCGCGAGTTCCTCGCCGGTCTCAAGGCCAACGAGCCGCAGATCCGCGACGGCAACGTCCCGATCGTCGAGGACGTCGACGCCGGCAAGATCGCCCTCGGCCTGGTCAACCACTACTACGCCGGTGAGATCGCCAAGGAACGTGGCGTCGCCCCCGACGCGCTCACCGCCAAGCTGCACTTCTTCACCGGCGGCGACATCGGTGCCCTGGTCAACGTCGCCGGTGTCGGCGTGCTCACCTCCGCCGCCGAGGACGCCGACGTGCGCAAGCTCGTGGACTACCTGCTCGGACCGGAGGCCCAGAAGTACTTCGCCGAGCAGACCTTCGAGTACCCGGTCGTCACCGGCGTCACCGGTCCGGCCGGGGTGCCCGCCCTGGCCGAGCTGACCGCCCCGCCGGTCGATCTCAACGACCTCGACGGCCTGCAGGCCACCATCACCCTGATCAAGGAATCGGGGCTCACCCCCTGAGAACCGTCACGACCCCGCCGGCACGACGGACGCGCACCACGGCGTCCGTCGTGCCGGCGTTGTACCGGCTGGCCCCCCGGCCGTGGCTGCTGCTGGCCGCCACCGCCGCAGTCACCGTCGCCCTGATCCCCCTGGTCTACCTGGCGGTACGCACCGGCCAGGCCGGCTGGGCCGCCGTCACCGCCGAACTGACCAGCCCGCGCGTCGCCGACCTCGCCGCCCGCAGCCTCGCCCTGGCCGCCGTGGTCACCACCGGCTGCGTCATTCTCGGCGTCGGCACCGCCTTCCTGGTGACCCGCACCGACCTGCCCGGCCGGCGCACCGTCACCATCCTCGCCGCGCTACCGCTGGCGGTGCCCACCTACATCGCCGCGTTCACCTGGGTCTCCACCATCGACGGCTTCGAGGGGTTCTGGGCCGCCGCCCTGGTGCTGACCCTGTGCAGCTACCCGTACGTCTTCCTGCCGGTGGCCGCCGCCCTGCACCGCGCCGACCCCGCCCAGGACGAGGTCGCCCGTTCCCTGGGGCGCAGCGGCTGGGCCACCTTCACCTCGGTCACCCTGCCCCAGATCCGGCCCGCCGTCGCCGGTGGCGCCCTGCTGGTCGCCCTCTACGTGCTCTCCGACTTCGGCGCGGTGTCCATCCTGCGTACCGACACCTTCACCCGCGCCGTGTTCATCGCCTTCGACCTCGGCTTCGACCGGGTCGGTGCGCTGGTGCTCTCCACCGTGCTGGTCGCCCTGACCGTGCTGCTGCTCGCCGCCGAGACCGCGACCCGCCGCCGGGGCGCCCGCTACGCCCGGGTCGGTGCCGGCGCCCGTCGCCCGCACACCCCGACCCCGCTCGGCGCACTGCGCTGGCCGGCGGTCGGCGCCGTCACCGCAGTGGCCGCCCTGGCCCTCGGCGTACCGGCGGTCAGCCTGGCCCGCCGCCTGGCCGTCGGGGTGTCCCGGCCCGGCAGCCTGATCGAGATCGCCACCGCCACCGGCAACTCCCTGACCGTCGCGGCGGCCGGTGCGGCCCTGACCATGCTGCTGGCCCTGCCGATCGGTCTGCTCACCGCCCGCGCGCCCGGCATCCTGGCCACCATCCTGGAACGGTTGAGCTACCTCAGCCATGCCCTGCCCGGCATCGTGATCGGCCTGTCGCTGGTCTTCTTCGGTATCGGCGTGGCGTACCCGCTCTACCAGAGCGTCTGGCTGCTCACCCTCGCCTACGCGGCGCTGTTCCTACCTCTGGCGGTCGCCGCCGTCGCCAGCGCCGCCGCGCAGGCGCCCCCGGTGCTGGAGGAGACCGCGCGGTCGCTGGGCCGACGCCCGGTGCAGGTCTTCACCACGGTCACCCTGCCGCTGACCCTGCCCGGTATCGCCGCCGGTGCCGCGATGGTCTTCCTGACCTGTATGAAGGAACTCCCCGCCACCCTGCTGCTGCGCCCCACCGGCATGGACACCCTGGCCACCGAGCTGTGGACGCAGACCACCGTGGCCGCCTACGCCGCAGCGGCACCGTACGCGGCGCTGCTGGTCCTGCTCTCGGCGATCCCCACCTGGGTACTCGCCGCCCGTACCGGGCTTCTCGACCAGGAGGGGAAGCAATGAGCGCACTGTCGGTCCGTGCCGCGGAGAAGGCCTGGGGACCGGTCCGCGCCCTGGCCGGGGTCAGCGTCGAGGTTCCCACCGGCTCCCTGGTCGCCGTCCTCGGCCCGTCGGGCTGCGGCAAGACCACCCTGCTGCGCTGCATCGCCGGCCTGGAACGCCTCGACGCCGGTGAGATCGCCGTCGACGACCGCCGGGTCGCCGGCCCCGGGGTGCACGTACCCACGCACCGCCGCCGGATCGCCCTGGTTCCGCAGGAGGGGGCGCTGTTCCCGCATCTGTCGGTCGCCGACAACGTCGGCTACGGCCTGGACCGGGCCACCCGCCGCTCCGGTCGGGTCGTTGAGGTTCTCGACCTGGTCGGGCTGGCCGACCACGGCGACCGGATGCCCCACCAGCTCTCCGGCGGCCAGCAGCAACGGGTGGCCCTGGCCCGGGCCCTGGCACCCCGACCGTCGCTGATCCTGCTCGACGAGCCGTTCAGTGCCCTCGACGCGGGGCTGCGCGCCGGGTTGCGCCGTGACGTGCGGGCCGCGCTGCGCGCCGACGGCGCCACCGCTGTCCTGGTCACCCACGACCAGGCTGAGGCGCTGTCCCTGGCCGACGAGGTGGTCGTGATGCGGTCCGGCCGGGTGGTGCAGGCGGGTACCCCCACGACCGTGTACCGTACCCCGGCCGACCCGTGGGTCGCGGCGTTCGTGGGGGAGGCGGTGCTGCTGCCGGGTACCGCGCGCGGGGATGCGGTGACCACCGCCGCGGGTACGCTGCCGGTCCTGCCGTCGGCCCGGGTGGGACAGCGGGAGACCCCGGTGACGGTGCTGATCCGCCCCGAACAGGTCCGGTTGGCCGCCGCCGACACCGCCGGTACCGTCACCGGCACGGTGGCCCGCTACGAGTTCCACGGCCACGACACCCTCACCGTCGTACGCCTGGCGGACGGTACCGAGCTGGCCGCCCGGAGTCTGGACAACGCCGAGCAGTTCCGCACGGGCGTCACCGTCGGCCTGCGGGTCGGTGGTGCGGTCCTCGCCTGGCCCGCCGGTTCCGACTGAGCCTGCCCGCTCATGTCGGCCCGACTCAGCCGGCCCGTTCGACCGGACATGTCGGCTCCCGCGTCGGTGCGGCCGGTCGCCCGTTTCGGTGAGTGACCCCCAAAAGCGGAGCAGCGTCAATTTTCGGCCCCATGTCACTGGTCCCGTAGCCCAAATAGTGGGAGCCCTCCCGCGGCGTTGCAACGGCAGGTTCCCCTAAACGCCGGAAAACGGTGGCCGCCGCGCCGCCCGCAGTGGCCGTTGTGCATCGACCGTTAGGGATTGGCGGTGGCGGTACCGAAGGTCCAAAGGCGGTCGGTTCGGGCGCACTGTTTGATCAGATAACGCCTCCAAAGTGGACATAGCAGCCGCCGTTTCCTTTGCTGGACAGTGAGCCATTCCGCGCAACGGTCTGGTTGCTGGCTGTAGCCGCTTGGGTGTCCGGTAGG
>NZ_JBAKHU010000039.1:0-63607 GCF_036906895.1 Micromonospora sp. CPCC 206060 | reverse complement strand
TCACTGACGCCTGTGCCCGTCTCCTACCCACCCGATCCTCACCGACCTATTTGCGCGGGCTCTTACTGCGCAGACTCTTCCTGTCGGCGGTCTCGTCGGGCACCGTGT
The DNA here is from genome assembly GCF_036906895.1 of Micromonospora sp. CPCC 206060. Taxonomy (NCBI): domain Bacteria; kingdom Bacillati; phylum Actinomycetota; class Actinomycetes; order Micromonosporales; family Micromonosporaceae; genus Micromonospora; species Micromonospora sp. CPCC 206060. The sequence goes on along the minus strand of NZ_JBAKHU010000039.1, from coordinate 63,499 downwards.
CTGGTGCCGGCGCTTCTGTGGCCTGGCGACCGACGCCCAGAAGTCTGGCGGATGCGCGGTGTCGTGGGTACGGTGCCACGCGCTGCGGATGTGATCGCGGGCAGCGTCGAGGACGGCCGGGCTTGCGTCTACCGCGACCACACGGCCGCAGCACATCATCCGGGCGATGGCGATGGTCGCCCCGGCGGCGCCGCAGCCGATGTCGCCCGCGAGCCAGTCGGCGGGGCCGACCGGCTCACGGGCGATTGTCAGGTACCAGGCCCGGTCGCGCCGGGCGGCGTCGACCAGCTGCGGCGCCAGTTCGGTCCAGTCGACGGGAGCCCTGCGGTCATCTGCCGGTCTGGGGTCCGCGGCGGGCGTACTTGGCGCGGAACTTCTCGACGCGGCCCTCGGTGTCGAGCAGGCGCTGCTTCCCCGTCCAGAAGGGGTGGCTTGCGGAGGAGATCTGGACGTCGATGACGGGGTAGGTGTTGCCGTCGGTCCACTCGATCGTCTGGTTGCTGGTGGCGGTGGATCGGGTGAGGAACGCGAAGTCGGCGCCCTTGTCGCGGTAGACGACGGGTCGGTACTCGGGGTGGATTCCGGGCTTCATGCGGGCTGCACTCCTTCGGTGTCGGTGTCGGTGTCGGTGTCGGTGTCGGTCAGCTTCTCCACGTTGAGGGGGAAGCAGCCGGCGAACGGGTCGTGGTAGGTGCGCCAGATCTCCTCGCCGTCGGCGAGTTCGGCGTCGGTCAGTAGGCATCCGGTGAGGGTGCGGTGCAGCTCGACGGGGTCGATGTCGAGGCCGATGAAGACCAGGTGCTGGTGCCGGTCTCCGTAGTAGGGGTCCCACTCGAGGGCGGCGGCGAGCCGGCGCTGGTCGCAGACGTGCTCCCAGCAGTCCTCGGGCAGACTCACCAGCCAGTGTCCGAGGGAGCCCATAGCCAGACCGCCGCCAGCGAACTCCCAGGCCACCACGGTGTCGGGTTGGCTGGCCAGCCAGAGGTGGCCCCGAGAGCGGATCACCTCGGCGTTGACCTCTTCCAGAACGTCGTGCAGGCGCTGTGGGTGGAACGGCCGGCGGGCGCGGAAGACGGCGGAGACCACACCGCAGTCGGGCTCCGGATCGTGAGTGCCCAGCGCGTAGCCCTGCAGACCGCGGGCGAGCACCCCGGGAGTCTCCGGCCGGTGCCGGTGGGTGAAGCGCAGTTGGCGGGTCAGCGCGTTGGCGTCGACGACGTCGCCATCGACCCGGATGTGCGCCGCCCACGGCGCCATCCGCTGCAGCAGGACTGACAACCGGCCGGTGTCGAACTCTCCCTCCCGGGACTGCCCCCAGAGCACCAGGGTGTCGGCGTACTCGATCTGCCGGACCACGACGTCGGCGAGGCCGCGGTGGTCGTCCTCAGCGGCCTGGATGCCGAGCGTCGTGAGGTCGTCGGTGCTGGCCAGGCCGTCGAGCAGGTGTTCGGCGTCGAGGACGGTGACGTAGGAGTCGACGCGGATGAGCTCGGTGATCGGTGCGCCGTCGACGAGGCAGTGGGTGCAGGCGGCGGCGACCGCTTCCGGTTCCACGACTTCGGGCAGCATCAGCACCAGGTCGTTGTCGGGGTGGCTGCGGGTGAGCCGGGCGAGGGTGGGCAGCACGTCCTCGCGCAGGGTGCAGGAGACGCAGCCGTGCCTCAGGTCGACCTGCTCGTCCTCGATGATGCCGGTGCCGGACCGGACCAACCGGCGGACGACGCCGTCGCGGATTCCGGTGAGGTCGTGCCGCACCAGCAGCAGCGACGGGTCGGCGGCGAGCAGCGTGCGGGCGACGGCGAAGGTCGCCGCCGGCCAGAACCCGGACAGCACGGTCAGCGACGGGCGGGTATCGGCGTCGGCTGTCGCGGCGTGGGTCGGGGCCTGTGGTGACGACGACATCACGTTCCTCTCGACTTACTTGAAAACGGTTGTCATTCTAAGCGCATGGAAGCCGTCGAAGCGAACGGTGAATGTGCGGACGCATGTGGTCGAGGCGCGGTAGGCCGGCAAGGTCCTCACCGTCACGGTTCAACTGAGGTTCGGTCCAGGTGTCAGCGAAGGGAACGTCGACCGCTTCGATGCTCTGCTGGCCTTCCTGGGTGGTGATCCGGGGTCGCCGCCGGCGCGCGAGCCGGGCCTTTACCTGCGGACCCATCCACGGGCGTGGGCGGTGTACCGCGGTCGCACCGAGATCGTGCTGACCCGTCGGGAGTGCGACCTGCTGCTGTGCCTGGCCGAACACCCGCGGCAGGTCTTCACCCGACTGCAACCGCTGAATCGGGTCTGGGGCAGCCCGGCACGAGTCCCCGCAGGGTCGGCATCCACGTCCGGCGGCTTCGCGCCAAGATCGGCCCGGAAGTGCCGGTACTGACGACGCTGCGCGGCGTCGGCTACCGCCTTGGTGCCGACTGCTCGGTGGAGATGGTGGACGACCGGCGTTGATCTGACTGAACGGCTGATGTAGAACTGAAAACCGTTGTCGTTACCGTTTCCAAGTTGAGTAGTAAGGAGCGAACACTGTGTCCAGACGTTGTGACGTCACCGGCGCGAAGCCGAGCTTCGGCAACGCCGTGTCCCACTCCCACCGCCGCACCCGCCGTCGGTGGAACCCGAACCTGCAGAGCCACCGCTACTGGCTGCCCTCGGAGCGCCGCTGGGTGCGGTTGACTCTGACCGCGAAGGCGCTGAAGACCGTGGACCGCAAGGGCATCGAGGCGGTCGTCTCGGAGCTGCGCGCCCGGGGGGTGAAGGTCTGATGGCCCGACAGACCGACGTCCGCCCGATCATCCGGCTGCGCAGCACCGCCGGCACCGGCTACACGTACGTCACCCGCAAGAACCGCCGCAACGACCCCGACCGCCTCGTCCTGCGCAAGTACGACCCGATCGTGCGCCGGCACGTCGAGTTCCGCGAGGCCCGCTGACATGGCCCGCAAGAGCCTGAGCAACCGGCAGGCCCGCCGGGAGGACCTCGTCGCCCGGCACGCCGACCGCCGGGCCGAGCTGAAGCGGCTGATCGCCCACCCGGACACCGACCCGGTCGTGCGCGACGACGCCGTCCGCCGGTTGGCCTGCCTGCCGCGCGACTCCAGCCGGGTGCGGCTGCGCAGCCGGGACGTGATCGATGGCCGGCCACGCGGCGTGCTCAGCCGGTTCGGGTTGTCCCGGGTGCGGTTCCGGGAGATGGCGCTGCGCGGCGAACTGCCGGGCATCCGCAAGGCGTCCTGGTGACTCCGGCGGTCGCGATCCGCCGTGCGCCGGCCACCGGCCCCGCGCCAGTCGCCGCCGACCGGGACATGCACCACCGCGCGCAGGGATGCGCGGTGCGGAAAGGGGAGGAATGACTGCGGCACTGAGGGCGCGAGGTTTCGCGGCCCTGCTAGTCGGCGCGGTGGTGGTCGCCGCTACGGTCGTGGCGCCCGCTGGCGCCTCGGCGGGGAACTGGCATGGACGCATCGGGACGTAGCCGGATTTCGAGGCTCCCACGAGGCGCCCCAGAGAATCCATAAGAGTGAATGGGTGGGCTCTCCTGGGCTAGGATCTGGGCGGGCGCACGAGATCAAGAGGGTCATGACCTGCGGAAACGTGGATCATGACCCTCTTTGTTTTCGTCCCCTGTGGACGGTTGGGTGCTCGGTGGGTGCTCGTGCGACGAGCACCCCCTACGTCCCGCTCTGTGCGGCGGGTTCTGGGGGCATCCGATCCCGTCCGGCGGGCGACGACACTTTTGATCTCCAACTCCATCGATGCTTTCCGATGATGGGGACGGTGGTGTCTGGGTACGACGGCGTCGATGCTGCGGGAGCGGCGCCGGTAGGGCGTCATTAAAGACTCGACCAGCTTCCCGTTGACGTCGACCTTGACGGTGTTTACCCACCAGCGGCCGGACATGCCGAACCTTCCCCCCGGCTTTCCTGCCAGGATCAGGGCGTCCGGCCCAGGGGGGAAGCTCACACGTCGCCAGTCGACTCGGGCCGGTCATTCACCCCTGTTCACGTCAGATGCCCAGCGAGGCGCTGGGCGAGTTCCTCGGGTGTGATGGTTTCGATGCCCAAGGCCTGGGCCTTGTTGAGTTTGCTGCCGGCGTTCTCTCCGGCGACGACGAGGTGGGTGCGGGCAGAGACGCTTGAGGATGCGCGTCCCCCCGCCTTCGCGATCAGCTCGGTCATCTCAGTTCGGGATCGGTCCGAGAGGGGCCCGGTCATCGCGCCGGTTACCACCACGGTCATCCCCGCCAACGGCAGCTCGATCTTCGCCTTCTGGGCGGACGTCTCCGCGTCGGCCTCAGCGTCTGTGGGAGCGGAGGAAACGAAGCCGGGCTGGTCCATGTTCACACCCGCGGCGACGAGCTTGTCGATGACCGGGGCGAGGCTGGCCAGTTCCTCCACGATCACCGGGGCCTTCTCGTTGCCGATCCCGTCGACCTGCGCTAGAGCGACGGCATCGGCGTCTCGGATGGCCCGCATGGAGCCGAAGTGCGAGGCGATGCGCAGCGACATGGAACGGCCGGTGCCCAGGACGCCGAGGGCGCAGAAGACGCGATTGAGGGGTTTGGTCTTGGCGGCCTCGATGGCGGCCATGAGGTTGTCGGCGCTCTTGGCCCCCATGCGGTCCAGGGTGAGCAGCTGATCACGGGTGAGGGTGAACAGGTCGGCGAAGTCCTCGATCAACCCCTTGTCGACGAGTTGCACGATGATCTTCTCGCCGAGGCCGTCGATGTCGAGCGCGTCGCGGGCGACGGCGTACCGGATCGCTTCTTTCTGGCCGCAGGCGCGTCCCCGCTCGCAGCGCCAGCGTTCCTGACTGCGGTCGATGTCGCAGCCGCAGCGCGGGCAGAGTTCGGGGAAGTCGATGGGCCGCTCGGTGCCGGTGCGGAGGCCGGCGACCGCGCCTTCGACGCGGGGGATGACTTCGCCGGCTCGGTAGACGATGACGTGGTCTCCGAGCATCAGGCCGCGGCGGGCGATGTCGGCCGGGTTGTGCAGAGTGGCGTAGGTGATGGTGGTGCCGGCGACGTCCACGGGGTCGAGGACAGCGCGCGGGGCGATCACGCCGGTGCGGCCCACGCTCCACTGCACGGCGCGCAGCACGGTGATCTTCTGGGCGGCCGGGAACTTGAAGGCGGTGGCCCAGTGCGGGGTGCGGGAGCCCATCCCGGCCCGGATCTGGTCGGTGGGGCTGTCGGCCTTGATCACGGCGCCGTCGAGTTCGATGTCGAGCTCCGCGCGCAGGGCGCCGATCTCGCGTACCCGGTCCACGACCTGGTCAAGGGTCGCGTAGGCCTGTGTGGCGAGCGGGGTGTCGGCTGTCGTCCCCAGTCCGAGGGCGGCCAGGCGGGCGACGAGCCGGGTGTGGGTGAGCCCGGCGAGGGTGGGGTCGTCGGTGTGCTCGGGGTCGGTCAGTGCGGCGTAGGCCAGGAAGGTCTGCCCGATCCGGTAGGCCCGGTCCTTGGCGCGCAGTGATCCCGAGGAGGCGTTGCGGCGGTTGGCGAAGGCCGTGGCGCCGTGCGCGGTCCGCAGCTCGTTCGCGGCGGCGAACTGGTTTTCGGTCATGAGGACCTCGCCCCGCACTTCGATCGTGACCGGTTCGGTCAGGGTCATGGGCAGGCCGATGATGTCCCCGATCGCGTGGGACACGTCCTCCCCGGTCGTCCCGTCGCCCCGGGTGACCAGTTGCACCAGCCGACCCTCGCGGTAGCGGGCTGCCAATGCCACACCGTCGAGCTTGGGCTCCACCGCCCAGCCCTGCACCGCCGCTGCGCCCAGCCGCCGCTGCAGCGAGACGGCCCACGCCGTCAGCTCCTCGTCGGAGAAGACGTTGCCCAGGCTGAGCATCGCAACGGTGTGCTTGACATCGCCAGCGGTCACTCCTGCCGCGACCTGCTGGGACGGGGAGTCGGCCGCGATCTGCCCGGGGTGCGCGTCCTCCCAGGCGGTGATAGCGCGCAGCAGCCGATCGTAGGTCTCGTCGTCCAAGCCTGATTCGCCGGAGCCGTAGTAGGCATCGGCGGCCTTTCGCGCCTGCGCGACGGCTTCAAGGTAGGCGGCCTCATCAGCAAGGTCGACAGCGGGCGCCGCTGCGGAAGGCTTCGTCATGCCGCCCATTCTCCTGACTGCCACTGACAGCACGGCGGTGGCGCTGGCGGAATATTGTCGGGCCCGAAGTTGAGGGTTGACCGACAACGCCATGCCGGTGCTGCCACCCCCTGGATCGCGGCGGGGGCGCCGCATCCGCGAGGCAAGGAGGCCCGCATGACATCCATCCACAGCCGTTCCCGCCACCGTGGTGCCGTCCTGATGGCCGTCTTGGCCATGGCGGCCACGGCCGTCATGGTGAGCCCGGCCCCCGCCCAGGCCGCCCTCGGTGACCTGCTCTGCCCGGACTCCGGGGGCTATGTGGTGTTCGAGCCGCCGCTCCGGCCCGGCGTCACCTCGACCGTCACCGGCCATGTCTCCACCAACAGCCCCACGCCCTGTCTTTCGCCCAACGGCAGCCACCCCGAGCTGGACTGGTACGACGAGGTGATGAACGGCACCGCCACGGTGAGCGGCGTCGGCGGTGGCGGCATCTGCAGCCTGCTGTTCACCCTCACCGCCACCGGACGTCTTACCTGGTCCGACGGCACCACCAGCGACGACGAGATCACCCTCCAGACCGACCCCGCCAACCCCACGACCCTGGGCGGCCGCGCCATCATCACCAGCGGCACCCTGCAGGGCGACACCGTCACCCTCGTCGCGGGCGTCGTCACCCCCAACGTCGACTGCGCCACCGCGGGACTGTCCCGCCTGAACTTCGATCAGGCCATCAACACCTTCTCCTGATGGCGTTCACCACCTGGAACCAGGTCACCGGCCTGGCCACAGCGGCCTGAGCACGACACCGGCACACAGCCCCACCAGCACCCAGCACACCCCAACGCCCCCCGAGCCCCAACAAGGTGACAACGCCGAAACCGCCCTCTGCTTGGCCTTCGGGCCGGGCAGGGGGCGGCTTCGTCATGCCCGCTTGTCGTCGGCCTGACGGGTCATGTCGAAGCCGGCGGCGCGGCCGGCGCGGAGCAGGTCGAGCAGCCGGGCGTCGTCGAGGAGGGCTACCTGTGCCTGGACTGGCGTCCGCTGGCGTGGTGGGCTGCCGAGCCACTCGGTCCAGGTGATGCCGTGGCCGTAGCGGCGACCGTGGTAGGTGCTGCGGAACGGCTCCGCGTTGATGTCGTCCGCAGACAGGCTCGGGTGGACGTTCCCGTCGATGTAGAGGCGGTCGTCGAGGTCGCCGCCGCAGTCGCGCATGAGGTGCAGCGCGGGCGGAGTCTGGGGTGCGACGGGGCCGGCCAGGGCGGGCAGGCCGAAGTGCTCGGCCGCCCGGCTGGTGGCCGCGACGAGGTTGGGGCCGATGACCGCGCCGACGGTGGTGGTGACGAGCACGGAACTGACGGCGCGACCCCGGCGGCCAGGCCGCTCAGGTCGGCGCCGGCGTAGCGCGCCTGGAGGTTGGTGGCAGTTCCGGCGCCGTAGACAAGCAGAGAGATCAGGAGCAGGGCGACGTTGTCGAGGGCTGCGGCGGCGACGACTCCGGCGCCGCCGAGGGCGCCGGCGGCATATCCGGCGGCCAGGCCCACGCGGCGGCCGAGGCGCTGCGACAGGCGCCCGACGGCGAGGGCGGCAACGGCCGATCCTCCCGTGTACATGGCCGCCGGCAGGCCGGAAAGGGCGCTGGTGCCCAGCATCTGCTCAGCGAGTAGGCCCCGACGGTCACGCCGGCGGCCAGGCCGGCACCGCTGAAAACCTGCGAGACCATCACCACGCTCAACGTCCGCTGGTGCAACGCCAGCCGACCTCGAGATTTTCGACGTACTCGGTGACGGTCATCGGAGCAGGGGTTCCTTACCGGCAGGGAAGCGTCGGTTGGCCTTGTATACATCATGTATCCTACGGTCGTGAAGAGCTCGAAGCAGGCGGCCCGGCGCCAGCAGGCGAAGCGGCGCCGCAACCGGCGCATCGCGATCGCAGCCGGCGCGATCGTTGTCTTCCTCGGCGTGGTTCTGGCCGCGCAACTCACGAACGGACGGGGACCGGTCGCCGCCCCGGCGGCCCCGACGGTCTCTGCGAGCGCGGGCGGCGTCAGAACCGGCGAACTCGCCTTCGTCCGCCGCGAACAGGGCGACCCGATGGCGGTCGGCGACGTAGACGCGCCCGTGGTCTTGGTGCAGTGGACCGACATGCGCTGCCCTTACTGCGCGGTCTTCAACCGCGAGACGCTGCCCGTGCTGCGGCGGGAGTACGTGGACACCGGCAAGGTTCGCATCGAGATCCATGACGTCGCGTACTTCGGGGAGCAGTCCGAGGACGCTGCCGTCGCCGCGCGAGCCGCCGCCGAGCAGGGCCGATTCTTCGAGTTCCTCAGCGCCGTGTACAAGGAGGCCCCCGAAAAGGGGCACGCGGATCTGCCGCGCGAGCGCCTGATCGCCTTCGCCGCAAAGGCCGGCGTGCCCGACATCGAGCGGTTCACCGCCGACCTGGATGACGCCGGCCTGCGCGCCGCGGCGGCGGCCAGCAACAGCGGGGCGGAGCGGCTGGGTGTCACCAGCGTTCCGTTCTTCGTCGCCGGCGGGAGCTCGCTGTCCGGCGCACAGCCGATCGCGGTGTTCCGCCAGTACCTGGACGCCGCGATCGCCAAGGCTGGCTGAGCGTGGACCTCGGCCTCCTCGGTGCCCTGCTCGGGGGCGTGCTGACCCTGCTCAGCCCGTGTTCGGCGATGCTGCTCCCGGCCTTCTTCTCGTACGCGTTCACCGGTCCGGGCCTGCTGATCAGCCGCACCGCCGTGTTCTACCTGGGGCTGATCACGACCCTCGTGCCGCTGGGTGTGCTCGCCGGGACGGTCGGAGCGTTCGTCAACCAGCACCGGGACGCATTCGTCACGGCCGCCGCGATCGTCGTGATCGCGCTCGGGCTGGTCATGCTGGCGAACATCCCGATTCCGGGCCTGTCCCGCAGCGGGACGGAGGGCACCTCGGCGGTGTCCGTCTACGCGCTCGGCACGGTCTACGGCCTCGCCGGTGTCTGTGCCGGCCCGCTGCTCGGCGCGGTGCTGACCGTCGCCGCCGTCGGTGGCAACGCCCTCTACGGCGGCATCGTGCTGCTCGTCTTCGCTGCGGGCATGGCGCTTCCACTGCTGGTTCTGGCACTGTTGTGGGGACGGCTGCCGTTCGTGCGCGGGCTGGTCCGGCCCCGCGGGATCCGCCTCGGGCGATGGAGCAACACCTGGACCGGGGTCGTCAGCGGCGTCCTGACCGTGGCGATCGGGGTCCTGCTGCTGGTCACCGACGGCACCACGTCCCTCAACGGCATCCTCGGCGCCTCCGATCAGGCCGCGCTGGAGGACCGGGTGCGGCGGGCCACCGGCGACGTACCCGATCTGCTCGTGGCCGCGATCGCGATCGGTGGCGCCCTCGGGACCTGGCTCCTGATCCGCGTCCGAGCGGCCCGCCGATGACCGCGCGGCGGCGGGCCGGATGGATACTTTGTGACGCGTACGTCGTGTCACCGTGGAGGAGAGAAGTCGTTGGACGGCAGCCCAAGCGCAGCGGAACGGGCGTACCAGGCGATCCGTGACGGCATCCTCAACGGCGTCCACCCGGCGGGCACCATGCTGGGCGAAGAGTCGTTGGCCACGGAGATCGGGGTCAGCCGCACGCCGGTACGTACCGCGCTCAGCCGGCTCCAGGACGAGGGGTGGATCGTCATCTACCCCAAACGCGGCGCGCTGGTGCAGGGCCTCAGCGAGCGGGCGGTGGCCGACCTCGAGGACGCCCGCCTGATGCTGGAGTCAAGCGGGGCGAGCCGGGCGAGCCGCGAGGTCCGGGACGAGCTGGCCGAGCGGCTGCGGAGCTCGATCGCGGCGCAGCGCGAGGCGTTCCAGGCCCGCGACGTCCGGCGCTTCATCGAGCTGACGATCGGCTTCCACCGCGCGTTCGTGGAAGCGGCGGGCAATGACATCCTGCTCGAGCTCAACGACCGGCTCGCCGACCGGCAGCGGTTCGTGCTGTTCAGCAAGGGCGACCGACTCCTCGCCCGGTCCGACGACATCATCGCCGAGCACGAGGAACTCGTCGAACGCCTGCGCACCAGTGACGCCACCGGGTTCACGAATGCGCTCCGCCAGCACCTGGCCGACAACTATGCCCCGCCGGCCACCCCGGGCCACGAGCGTGGATCGCAGACCACGAGGTAGCCGTCCAGCTCAATGAGCAGGTCAGACGTCGGCCGGTCCGGATAAAGCGGTCTCCAGTCCTCGTCGCCGTGACCGCCAGGACGGCACGAGCGGCCCGCCAGCCGGCGTGGAGGCACCTTCGATGTGGCCGGCATGGTCGGCGGCGGTCTCCGTCGAGGCCCAGTGCAGCCGTCCGGTCAAGGCAGGGCCCTGATAGCAGGCATGTCCGAACAGGCCGTAGTTCGTCCGTTCCCGCACTACAGGCGGAGAGGTCCACTTCTCGGCGCTCCAGTCCTGGACGTGCAGCGTCTCGGGCCGGGCTGCGTCCGGACCGAACATGCGGGCGAGCCGGCGGTCCCCGCCGCCTCGAAGCCGGGTTGTACAGCGGCCGCCGGGCGAAGCCGAACAGTGCGGCGGGGGCGCCGCCGGGTCCGGACAAGTCGTGGACTTCGGCCAGCGGGCCGGTCCGGCTGATCGCCGCCCCGGCCAGGCCTTTGGTGCACCAGAACGGGGAGCGTCGACCAGGCCGGCGAGCAGGGCGCTGCTGACGGCGGCGGTGGAAACGATCAAGCGGACGCCGCCCAGCGCATGCAAAGCCGCTCCCGGCTCCTCGGCGTTCGCATCGACGTAGTGATGAGCACCGAGATCAAGGGCCGCCCGTCGCTTCTCCTCGCCGCAGCCGACGGCGACGGTCTCGTGGCCCATAGCGGCAGCGAACTGCACGGCGAGGTGGCCCAGCCCGCCGATGCCGGCCACGGCAACGCGATCGCCGGGCTCGGCGCCGCCGCGTCGCAGGGCGTTGAAGGTGGTCACCCCCGCGCAGCCGAACGGCGAGGCCTCGGCGTCCGTCAACTCCTCGGGAATCCGGGCCAGCGTCGCCGCCAGAACCCTGATCGTGGTGGCCCATCCACCGGGTACGACAGGCCCGGCACCCGCCGCTGCGGGCAATGCACGACATCGCCCGTACGGCAGGCGGTGCAATGCCCACAGCTGCCGCCGAACCAGCCAACTGCCACCCGCTCGCCGGGCTGCCATCCCAGCACCTGCGGCCCGACCTCGGCAATCACCCCGGCGACCTCGTGTCCGGGGTGATCGGGAATCCCGCCGCAGGCGCCCGGTCGGCGACCGTGCCGCTGTCGACCCGCAGACGCCCGCCGCCGCGACATCGACGCGCACCTCGCCGGCACCGGGCGTTCGCGGCTGTACCGCGACGAGGGACGGCGACCCGCCCGGCTCCAGCACCTGCACGGCCAGATACGCCCTAGTTTCCAACGACACCGCAATACGGTAGGAACGATCATCGCGCTCAACTTCGCCATCTATCGCGCGAACTCGGTGACCCGTTCGTAGGCGCGCAGTTTGGCCAGGACCCTGCCGAGGGGTTCGGTGCCGTTGTCGTGTTCGAGGAAGAACCCGACCGTGGAGTCGCCGACGGCCCAGACGCCGTGGCCGTCGGGTTGCACCCCGGCGGCGCCGTAGGCGTCGGTGGTGTGCTGTTCGGACCACCACCGCTCCAGCCGTGCCTGCGGGTCGGTGCGGGCGTGGGCGAGCAGGTCGGTGAAGAAGTCGCTGACGCCGAGCAGGTGGCGCAGCTTGCGGCTGCCGACGATCCGGTCGGCCCGGTCGCGGCCGCTGCGCGGCGGTTTCGCGGCCCGGTTGTCGGGGTCGTGGTAGGCGTCGCGGTTGAGTCGAAGGCCGAGTGGCCCGAGCGCGTACAGGTACTGGGTGGATCCGGCGGCGGTGGTGTCGACGAACCGGTCGACGGCGGCGATGCGGGGTAGCAGGGTCAGCCGCAGGCGGGCGCTGCGTCCGGACGGGAACATGGCCTTGGTGACCTGGCGGGCGGACAGCAGGTAGTGCTCGGCGAGCCAGGACAGCAGCAGCCGGTCACGTGAGGTGAGGCGACGGGTGTGCAGGTACGGGTCGGACGAGGGTGAGCAGGGCGGAAGACGGCTGGACACGACGGGTACTGTGTCTGGGGGGGTCGACCACAGTGGTCGGTCGACAGGCCGCAGTGCGGCCGAAACGGTCCGCTACCGGCGGTCTGTCGTCCGGTGCGGTGGATCGGGGTGGAAGGGGTGGTGGACCCCCATAGGCATCCCGCTACGGAAGCCGGCATGATTCCGGCACCTTGCACGGGAACCACTCGGGCAGGTTCTCCGGGCACCGTCTGACGTGACAGGGTGCCGTTGGACCGCGACCCGGGGGCGGACCTGGACGCGGCGGTGGACGCGGTACGCGACCGGTTCGGGTCGGCGGCGCTCACCCGGGCGGTCCTGCTGGGCCGCGAGCCGGGTCTGGAGATGCCGCTGCTCCCGGACTGATCGAAGGCCGCGACCGGGCAGTGGTCGTGACAGCGGTCCACGATGCCGCCGGTGACCGCCGCCGTCGTCGTCTCGCAGTTCGGGTCGAGGCGAGCCCGCGATACCCGGCAACCGGTCACCCGCTCATCGCGGTGACATGCGCTCCCGCCGCGGCGATCCCACCGCTCATCGCATACGCATTGCGGTAGAGAAATTTGATCGCTAGGCATAGCTCACGCCGATCCGGCGGACCCGACCTACCCGACCTGCTGGAGGTTCGAGTCATGCCCCGTCCACACCGTTCCCGGCCGACACGCGACACGCGCCGTGCCGCCATCGCCGCAGTAAGCCTCCTCCTGTCCACCGTCGCCATGGTGATCGGGCAGCCGCCTGCCCCCGGCGCCGACCCCGGTCCTGTCAGCTCCAGGCCGATCGACGACACCTCGTGCGCCGCCAACGTCGACGGCATGGCCGACTTCACTCCCGTCCTCGCACTAGACCTACCCGAACGAGCCAGCTGGTTGAACCAGACCCCGCCGTACACATTCGACCGCACCGCCGAGGTGGCCGCCGGCTTCGACCGGGTCGGATACTGCCTGGAACTGGCCACCGCGGCCGGCCCGCAGTGGGTGTGGACGGCGATGGCGCCGTTCACCACCGACGCCAGCCGGCTCGGCCTGCCGACCCGCACCGGTGAGATCGTCCGACAGCGGGTCAGCGACCTGGAGGTCGCTTCGAATGTCCCGGGCGTTGCCACCGGCACCGACCTGGCCGGTCACGTGGAGATGTGGCCCAACACGTACGGCAGCGGATCGTCCCGCCAGATCTCCGGTGCCTCGCCGAGCGTCTACGACGCCGACGACACCGTCAACCCGTCTGGCGGGTACGGGTCTTTCCAGGTGCACCAGGTCGGTGCCACCCGCCCGTCGTCCGTGACGCCCCGCACGGTGCTCGCGGTCAACACCTTCACCTCCTCCGGGGCGCCGCTGTCTCTCGGAATCGGCTCCGCCGCCAGCGGGCACCCGGACTGGACCTTCGCCGGGAACGCGGGCACCTTCACGCAGCGTCGGCTCACCGTGTACGCCCGGCCGTCGGTGCTCGCCCTCGACCAGCACCCGCAGGACCGCCAGTTGTACCCACGGGACGCCTCGAACGCGGCAACGGTGCCGGTGTCCGGGACGGTCACTGATCCACGGGTCAAGGCGGTACAGCTGACGGTGACAAGCGGCGAGGACGAGTGGACCTACACCACGGAGGTCACCGACCGGCGCGAATTCTCGTTCAGCCCTCGCATCGCTGCCGCGCTACGCGAGTACCGGTTCGACCTGCGCGCGCTCGGTGCCGGCGTCACCCGCCGGGCCGGCCTGTGGGAGGGCATCCTGGTCGGAGACGTCTACGTCATTCAGGGCCAGTCCAACGCCGTCTCCGCTATGTACCGGGGTTCGTCCGCCGGCGAGGAGTCGACGTTCATCCGCAGCTACGGCTCGCCCACCTCGGACCCGGTCCTTTCCGCGGCGGAGCGCAGCTGGAACTACGCCGGCAGCGAGGTCACCAACCAGCCCGGTTCCGTCGGCCAGTGGGGCATTCGCATGGCCCGCCGGATCGTCGACACCTACGGCGTCCCGGTCGCCCTCATCAACGGCGGCCACGGCGGCCGACCCATCTCGTTCTTCCAGCGCGACGACGCCAACCCCGACGCCATCAGCACCAACTACGGGCGGCTGCGGCAACGACTGGTCGCCGCCGGAGTCCAGGCCGACGTGCGCGGCCTCCTCTGGTATCAGGGCGAGTCCGACAGCGACAACGCCGCCGTCCACGTCTCCGGGTTCACCGCGCTGCTCGCCGACTGGCGCACCGAGATCGGCACCCGCGCTGGCGACGGCGCCCGGTACTTCGTCTACCAGGTCCGCACGTCCCCCTGCAGCACAAGCACCACCGGAGCGCTGCGGGAGGCACAGCGGCAGATGGGTGACACGCTCGGCGTCGCCCTGCTGTCCACGAACGGCCTCTCCGGCCACGACGGGTGCCACTACGCCTGGGAACAGGGCTACCGGGAGATGGGCGACCACACGTTCGCCGTGGTGGCCCGCGACCTGTATAACGGCCCCAGTGCCGGAGTGGCCCCACCCAACCCGCGCACCGCAACGTTCTCCAACCTGGAGCGCACCGAGGTGACGGTGCAGCTGCGCAGCGACGACCCGCTGGTTGTCGATCCTGGTGTCGCGGCCGACTTCCGGGTCCACGGCAGCACGGCGACGGTCACCGATGTCGAATACCGGGCGGGCGGCCGGCTGGTGCTGACGCTCTCGGCGCCGGCCGACAGGGCGACCGGGGTTAGTTACCTGAGCCACCTGCGCGCCGGCCCGTGGATCGTCAACGCGACGGGCAGTGGCCTGCTCACCTTCCACAACCTGCCGATCGCCTGACCGGCAGCCGGTAGGGCGGAAACGGCGCGGACCACCCGCGGTGGTCCGCGCCGTCTCGGCTCCACCGGCGATGCCCGAGCCGAGAACTCCCAGCTCACAGCCTGTGCGACGAGTTGTGGCACGGTACAGGGATCAACGACGCACCCGCCCTTGCCAGTGCCGATGTCGGCATCGCGATGGGACGCGGTGGCGCGGACCTGACCCTGCAGACCGCCGCCGCGGTGCTGGTGCACGACGACCTCACCGCTCTGCCCGCGCTGCTCGGGCTCGCCCGGCGGGTCCGCCGGATCGTCGTGGCGAACCTGGTGATCGCCGGCACGTTCATCGCTGTCCTGGTCACCTGGGACATCGTCGGGCACCTGCCGTTGCCGCTGGGTGTCGCCGGACCCGAGGGCTCCACCGTCATCGTCGCCTCAACGGGCTGCGTCTGCTGCGCGACGCCGCCTGGCGTGCCCCGCAGGCCTCCCGGTCAACCGTCGCAGGTCCAGGTGCCAGCCGAACCGCGCCATGACCAACCCTGTCGTCCGTCACCGCTGGCGCCCCAGGGCCGCGCGGCCTTGCTCCATCCGGCCGGTCCGCACCCGGGCGGGCGGGTCATCCGGCGGCCGTCGCCGCGTCACCTCGGACCGCAGCGGCGAGTGCTCCCCGCCTGCGCAGCTCCTCAGGTGCGGCGTCGGCGACGACCTGCCCGCCGTCGAGGACGACGACCCGGTCGGCGCGCATGATGGTGGCGAGGCGGTGGGCGATCACCAGGGTGGCCCGGTGGTCTCCGGTGGACTCCAAGGCGACGGCCAGGTCGGCCTCGGTGGCGGCGTCGAGGTTGGCGGCGGCTTCGTCGAGGACGAGCACCGGTGCGCCGGTGAGCAGGGCCCGGGCGACGGCGACCCTCGCCTGTTGACCGCCGGACAGGGCCGCTCCCCGCTCGCCCACCGGCGTGTCCAAACCGGCCGGTAGCGCGTCGAGGAACGGTGTGAGCTGGGCGGCGCCGGCTGCGGTGCGAACCTCGGCGTCGGTGGCATCCGGCCGGCCCAGCCGGATGTTGTCGGCGATCGAGCCAGGAAACAAGTGCACGTCCTGCGGCACCACGGTGACCGTGCGCCGCAGGTCGGAGTCGTCGAGGTCGCGCAGGTCCACACCACCGACGGTGATCCGTCCGGCGGTCGGATCGTAGTAGCGCAGCAGCAGGTGCGCGCAGGTGGACTTGCCTACTCCGGAGGCGCCCACCAGGGCGACAGTCTCGCCAGGTCGGACGGCGAACGAGACGCCGCGCAGCACCGGCCGGCCCGGCAGATACCCGAAGTGCACGTCGTCAAAGATCACCTCGCCGCCAGCGGGTGCGGGTACTGGCCGGGCGGGTGCGGGGACCGGGGAGGGCGCCTGAAGCAGGGTGTCCACCCGGTCGGCGGCGGCGCGGAGGGTACCGGCCTCCTTGAGCAGCAGCGCCACCTGGCTGGCCGGGCCGAGGACCGCGCCGGCGAGGACCAGCGCCACCGGCCCGCTGGCGACGTCGAGCCGCCCGACGCGGACGCCGTCGACAACCACCAGCACCGCGCCGATGCCGGCGGCGGCGACCAGTACGTCGATCAGCCCGGTTTCCAGACCGGCGCGGGCGGCGTTACGCCATTGGACCCGCCCGAGCTGCCGGGTGCGGCCGGCGAGGTGGGCGCGGCGCCGCTCCAACGCCCCGAAGACGGTCAGCTCGCGTAGGCCGTGCACGGTGTCGACGATGTCGGCGGTCAGTTCGGCGGTGGCGGCGCGGACCTGGGCACCGTGCCGGTCGGCGTGCCGGCGCAGCAGCCAAGGGGTCACCGTGATCAGGGCCGCGGCGGGCAGCACCACGGCGGGCAGCCACGGGTCGATCCAGGCCGCCAGTGCGGTGCCGGCGCCGAGCACCACGGCGGCGGTGAGCAACTGCGCGATGGTGTGCGCGAACAGCCACTCCAGCGTCTCGATGTCGGACAGTGCGACGGTGGCCAGATCACCGGAACGGCGACCGCCGACACCGCCCGGGGCGATCCGGGTGATCGCGTCGTACACCCGGGTGCGCAGGTCGGCCAGGACGCGGTAAGCCAGGTCGTGGGAGACGTACATCTCCCACCAGGTCGCCACCGTGACGATCGCGACCAGCGCGCCGAGTATTCCCGTGACCACGGCGACCGGTGTGGGGACACCTGCCACGGCCCGCCCGACCAGGGCGGCGCCGAGCACCGCCGAGGCCAGCCCAGCGAGCTGCCCGAGGAGATTCGCCACCAGGGTGCCCCGGAACGCGCGGGGATGCCCGGCGATCGCCGGCAGCAGCCGGCGCAGCGCACCAGGTCGCCTCGTGTCGGTCGGCTGCTCCGGCGTGGTCATCCGGCCACCTCCTGAGCGGCGACCAGCTCGGCGTACTGGGGACAGGACACCAGCAGGTCCGCGTGGCGGCCCGAGGCGACGACCCGGCCGCGGTCGAGTAGCACGATCCGGTCGGCGTGCCGCACGGCGCTCAGCCGGTGGGCGATGACCAGGCAGGTCCGGCCCCGAGCGGCCGTGGCGAGAGCATCGAGGATCGTGGCCTCCTGCCGGCCGTCCACGCTCGATGTCGCCTCGTCAAGAATGAGCACCGGCGTGTCGGCGAGCAGGGCCCGCGCGATGGCCAGACGTTGCCGCTGCCCGCCGGAGAGGGACATGCCGCGCTCACCGACCGGGCTGGCGTACCCGTGCGGCAGCGCCCGGATGAAGTCGTGCGCGCCGGCGGCCCGGGCGGCGGCCGCCAGGTCGGCGTCGGTGGCGTCCGGGCGGGCCAGCCGCAGGTTGTCCGCCACGGAGCCGTGGAACAGGTACGTCTCCTGCGCCACCACGGTCACCGTGCGGCGCAGCGTCGCCGGGGTGAGGTCGCGCAGGTCCACCCCATCGACGGTGATCCGGCCGGTGTCCGGGTCGAGGTGCCGCAGCAGCATGTTGGCCAGGGTCGACTTGCCGGCGCCGGAGCGGCCGACCACCGCGACAGTCTCGCCGGGGGCCAGTCGCAGGGTCACCTCCCACAGCGCCGCCTCGGACCTGCCGGGGTAGCGGTGGCTGACCGCTTCGAAGACCAGGGCCGGGCCGCGGTCGATCCGGCGGTCGACCCGTCCACGGTGCACGACGGTGGCCGGTGCGCGGAGCAGCTCGGTCAGGCCGTCGACCGCGGTGATACCGAGGTAGCCGGCGTGCCAGTGCGCGCCGAGGTCGCGTACGGGCCGGAAGCACTCCACCGAGACGAGCAGCACCAGGAACACGCTCGCCGCGTCGGCCCGGCCGGTGTAGGCGGCGACCGCCGCCGCCACAGCCGCCGTGGCGAGGCCGGCCTGGATCAGCAGGGCGCTGATCCCGCTCTCGATCAGCGACAGGCGCAGCTGCGCCATCGTGGAGACGTGCAGGTCGTGGGTACGTGCCCCGATCCGGTCGCGCATCCGGCCGACCGCGCCGAAGGCGCGCAGCGTTGCCGCGCCCTGGAGGGTGTCGAGGAAGTCGGCGGCGAGTGCGGTGAACGCCGCCCACCGGCCGCGTCCGCGGCGCAGCAGGGTGGCGTCCCAGATGCGGGGGACGGTCAGCACCAGCAGCACGGCGGTGCCGAGCAACCCGGCGGCGACCGGCTGCACGGTGGTGAGCCAGGCCACCAGCGCGGTTGGCACGGTGACCGTGACCAGCACCTGGGGCAGGTAGCGGCGGTAGTAGGCGTCCAACCCCTCCACACCGTCGACGAGGGTGGCCTGGGTGCGGCCGGTGCGGGCCCCGGTCAGCCAGGCAGGACCGAGTTCGGCGAGCCGGGCGACCAGCCGGTCGCGTAACCGCGCCCGGATCCGGGCGCCGGCCGCCGCAGCGGCGACCTCGCGGCACCACAGCAGCGCTGCCCGAGCCACGACCACCCCGAGCGCCCCGGCCAGCAGCGGGGCGGCGGCGGCCAGGTCCCGCCGGGCCACCGCCGCCAGTGCTCCGGCGACCAGCAGCGCCTGACCGACGTACGCGGCCGAAACGGCCATGCCGAGCGCCGCGCATCCGGCGACCGGGCCGGTGACGGCGCCCGCGAGCCGGATCAGTTCCCGGTGGACGATCACCGCTCCTCCAGCGGCTCGTCGGCCAGTGTCCGAACCGCCCCGGTGTGCGCGTCGGCGAGCACCCGCCCGCGTACGCCGAACACGTCGGCGAGCAGCGCCGGCGTGACGACGTCGGACGGCGCCCCGTCGGCGGCGACCCGGCCGCCGGCGAGCGCCACCACGCGGTCGGTGAACCGGGCGGCGTGGTCCAGTTCGTGCAGCACCGTCACCACGGTCAGACCCCGCTCGGCGTGCAGCCGGCGCACCAGCGACAGCACTTCCAACTGGTGGCGCACGTCGAGGAAGGTGGTCGGCTCGTCGAGCAGCAGTACCGGGGTCTGTTGGGCCAGGGCGAGCGAGAGCCGGACGCGCTGCCGTTCTCCGCCGCTGAGCGTGTCCACCTGCCGGTCGGCCAGGGCGGTCACGCCGGTCGCGGCGAGCGCAGCGGACGCCTCGGCGTCCTCCGGCCGCCAGAGCATGCCCAGTGGCCCCCGGTGCGGGTAGCGGCCCTGCGCGACGAGCTGCCGGACGGTCAGCCCGGGCACCGGCGGCAACTGCTGGTGCAGCACCGCCACCTGCCGGGCGACGTCCCGCCGCCGCTGCGCGTACGCCGGGCGGCCGTGCAGCAGCACCCGACCACCGTCGGGCCGGTCCGCGCCGGTGAGCAGCCGCAGCAGGGTGGACTTGCCGCAGCCGTTGCGGCCGACGAGCGCGACGGACTCGCCGGCCCGTACGGTCAGCGACACCCCGTCGAGCACGACCCGTTCCCGGTAGCGGTAGTGGGCCTGCTCGACGGTAAAGACCGGTTCGGTCACGACACCTCCACGTGCGGGGATCGGCGGGCGACGACGACCAGCGCCGCCGCCCCGAGCAGGGCGGTGACCGCGCCAGCGGGCACGCCGAGCCGCTGCCCGGCCGACCCCGACTGCACCAGCACGGTCAGCGTCTGGGCCACCACGTCCGCGCCGACGACCGTGGTCGCGCCGAGCAGGGCGGCGGCCGGCAGCGCGCGGCGCAGGTCGCCCCCGCACAGGGCGCGGGCAACGTGCGGGACGACCAGCCCGACGAAGGCCAGCGCGCCGGCCAGGGCCACCGCGCCGGCGGCCAGCGCGACCGACAGCGCCAGGCCCAGGGCACGCACCGGCCGGGGCGAGAGTCCGAGCGCGGTGGCGTGCCCGTCGCCGGCCGCGAGCATGCCCAGCACGGCGGAGCAGAGCCAGGCCAGCAGCAGCGCCGTGACCAGCCACGGCCAGGCGACCCGCACATGTGCCCAGACCCGCCCGTCCACCGAGCCGACGAGCCAGCGCAGCGCGTTGCCGAACCGTCCTGGCTGGTACGCGAGCAGCAGCGTGGTGACTCCAACCAACGCCGCCGAGCCGAGCAGCCCGTACGCCGCGACCTGGGCCGGGGAGCCGTCGCGGGCCAACAGCCACATCAGCGAGCCGCCGGCGGCCCCGCCGAGCAGCGCCGCTACCAGCGCGCCGGACGCCGAGTCCGCCGGAACCAGGCCGAGCTGGATCCCGCCGAGCACGCCCAGCACCGCGCCGGGGTTGACCCCGGCCAGCTCCGGCGCGGCGAGCGGGTTGCGCAGCACAACCTGCAGCAACAGTCCCGCCGCGCCGAGCCCGGCGCCCGCGAGCAGCGCGGTGGCCAGCCGGGGCAGCCGCAGCTCGACGAGGATGCGGTGTTCCAGCGGGTCCAGCTGTGGCCAGTCGATGCCCCGGCCGACGGCAAGTTCGGCGACTCCCGCGAGGACCAGCGCCGCGACCGCCCACCACCACCTCACGACACGCCCCCGCGACGGATCAGGACCAGACCGGCGAGGATGCCCACGGCAGCTGTCCAGGCACCGAGCGGAGTCTCCGCGGGCGCGAACGCGTGCCGGGCGGCGAGATCGGCGACGGTGGTGAACAGCGCGCCGAACGCCGCCGCCCAGGGCAGCAGGGCACGGGCGTCGGCGGACGGGCGTACCCGCCGGGCCACGTGCGGGGCGACGAACCCGATCCAGGCGATCGGGCCGCACGGGCCGACGACGACGGCGACCAGGACGGCGGCGAGCCCGAGCACCGCGACGCGCGCCCGCCCGACGTGCAACCCGAGCGCGGTGGCCGCCTCGTCGCCGAGGCGCAGCACGCCGAGCGCGGGCAGGACCGCCAGGACCAGCGGTCCGCAGAGCAGCAGCCACGGCAGGGTCAGCCGGGCGTGGTCCCAGGTGATTCCGGTGAGGCTGCCCACCAGGTAGCGGAAGAGCGTGTCGTACTGCAGGCGGTCGGCGGCGGCCATCACCGCCAGCAGGACCGCCTGCAACGCCGTGGACATCGCCGCGCCGATCAGCAGAACCGCGCCGGGACCACGGCCGGTCCCGGCCGCGGCCAGGCAGAGCGCGCCACCGACGACGGCGCCCGCCAGGGCCACCACGGGCTGCGCCGCCGCCGGAACCGGAAGCGCCCACACCACCACCACGGCGGCGGCGAGCGCGCCTCCGGTGGAGACGCCGAGCAACTCGGGTACGGCCAGCGGATTGCGCAGCGCGGCCTGCATCAGCAGTCCGGCCACGCCGACCGCCGCCCCGCCGAGCAACGCCAGCAGCAGTCGTGGCGCCCGTAGTTCCCAGAGCACCACCTGGGCTACCTCGGCATCGGCGGGCAGGGCAAGAGCGAGGGTCAGCAGGATCGCCGCAGCCAAGGCGATCGGCAACGCGACCGCCGCCGGCCACCGACGAACCGCCCGGGGCGGCGTGAGCGCCGCGCCGACCGTGCCGCCGGCGGCCGATGTCGGTGCCGTCACGCCGTGGCCTTGGCAACCGCCTCATTGAGGATCAGCCCCAACGCCCGGGTGCCACGGCCGGACGCCCACAGCTCTGCGGGCACCTCGTGGGCATGGCCCTCACGTACAGCGGTGATCCGCTTCCACACCGGGTTGTCGGCGTACTGGTCGGTGACCGTCTTGGCGTCTGGGCCGAAGGTGAACGACTGGATGAACACGATGTCCGGGTCGCGCGTCAGGATCTCCTCCACGCTGTACGCCTGCGCGGTGTCGAAGCCGCCGCCCTTGCTCGGCCACGGGTAGTCGAAGACCTGAGAGAGCAGGTGGCCGAGCAGGTCGTCGGAGGTGTTCACGCCGATCGACGTGCCGCCGTACATCGCCAGCGCGGTCGTCTTCCCTAGGCCGCGCTGGTCGGCGGCGGCCCGGGCCGCGGCGAGCCGGTCCCGGAACTTCTGCTCGGCACTCGCCTGCTGCGCGCCCCGGTCGGTGAGAGTGGCGATGTCGCGCAGGTAGCGCACCGAGTCCTCGTAGGTCTTGACGCTGACCAGCCACAGCGGCGCGAACTTCTCGATCGCGGGCCGCAGTTGGTCGTGTACGCCGGCCAGGCCGATCACCAGATCAGGTCGTGCGACGGCGATCGATGCGAGGTCCTCGTTGCCGAACATGCCGGGCAGTGCCGGCACCGCCGTGCCAGCCGCGCCGAGGTAGTCCGGGCGGCGGAGGAGCTTCGGCGTGGTGGTCGCCGCCGGGGTGAGGCCGAGTTCGACCAGGGCGTCGTCGCACAACCCCGTGAGGCACACGATCCGCTCCGGCTTGGCCTTGAGCGTGACGGTGGCGCCCCGGACGTCGGTGACGCTGAGCCGGTGCGCGACCGGCTCGACGGGCGGCGCGGAAGGGATACCCGGCGTGGTGGCGGGAGCGGGGTCGGCGCTGCCGCAGCCGGTCAGGACGGCTGCGGCGGCGAAGAGAGCGGCGAAGGTGTTGCGATGACGTGTCACGGCCTGTACTTCCGATAGCGGATGGACCGCGAAACGATAATGGTTTTCATTGGCTGAGGGCAAGGTCGTGTACGTGATCGGCCTCACGGGGCGGACGCGACGGCGAATCCGTGGCGCGATTGGCCTGGTCCCTGACGTGCTGGCTGCTGTCCGGGCGGCGGTTGACAGACCGCCCTGGGTAGGGCAGCCGCCGCCTTGGCCGGTGGGAGGTGGGATCCGCGCTTTAGAACCGGCGTATGGCCCGGACGATGTCCAGCGGCCCGACCCCACCGCCGCGTCAGAGCGCAGCCCGGTCTGGTCCAGCCACAGGATCACCGCCTTGTCCCGCCTGGCCTGCGCTGGGTGCTGCTGGTGTTCGCGGGCATGGCGTTGTTGGCCTTGGAGACACCGCTGGGCCGCCCGCCGGTGGCGGTCAACCTGGGAGTCGTGGTGGTCCTGGCCGCGGCGATCCTCGGCAGTCTCCTCATCGAATCCCGCGATCGCACCCACACGGTGGCCGGCTGGGTGCACCCGGTCGAGGGGCATCCACGGGAACTCCGTCGCCACCGCAGCTGACGGCGCCATCATGGCTGCACGGGGAGGAGGTTCCCTCACGGCAGGTGGGATCGGGGATGCGGGCGTGCAGGACGTGGCGGTCGAGCCGGCGCTTACCGAGGAGCGCATGCCGGGCCTGGCCGAGGTGGTGTGGGACAACGCCCGGCAGGACCCGGAGGCGGTGCAGTTCGTACGCCCTGATCCGGATCCGCGGTCCTGGCCCGCTCACCGGGCCCGGCGTGGCGGCGCCTCGCTGGTGAGCTGCGCGGCGTTCCGCGACGACGTGTACGCGCTTGCCCGCGGTTTCACCGCCGCCGGTATCGAGCATGGCGACCGGGTTACGCTGGTCAGTCGTACCCGCTACGAGTGGACCCTGGTCGACTACGCGCTGTGGGCGGTCGGCGCGGTGACGGTGCCGATCTACGACACCGCCAGCCCGGACCAAATCGAGTGGATTCTCGCTGACTCCGGTGCGGTCGGCTGCGTGGTGGAGACCGCCGGACACGCGGCGACCGTCACCGGCCTGCGCGAGCGCGTGCCGGCATTGCGGGAGATGTGGCAGATCGACGCTGGCGGGCTGATCGCGGTGGCGGGGCGGGGTCGGTCAGTCGCCGATGACGAGGTCGCCGCGCGCCGGCGGCGGGTGAGCGGCACTGACGTGGCCACCGTTGTCTACACCAGCGGCACGACCGGCCGGCCGAAGGGCTGCGTGCTGACCCACCGCAACATCGCCTGCGATGTGGCCAGCTCGGTGTCGGTGCTGCCGCAGCTGCTGCATCCGGGGGCGTCGACGGTGTTGTTCCTGCCGTTGGCGCACGCGTTCGCCCGGCTGATCCAGGTCGGCGTGGTGCAGACCCGCGCGACGATGGTGCACAGCGCCGACATCGCCGGGGTGCTCGACCAGCTGCGCCAGCATCGACCGACGTTCATTCTGGCGGTCCCGCGGGTGTTCGAGAAGATGCACAACCGGGCCCGGCAGAAGGCCGACGACGCCCACCGTGGATGGCTGTTCACCGCCGCCGAGCAGGTAGCGGTGCGCTACAGCCGCGCCCTCGACAGTTCACGCGGACCAGGCGGGCTGCTGCGGCTGGCCCACAGCCTGCTCGATGTGGTGGCCTACCGGAAGCTTCGTGCGGCCCTGGGCGGGCGGTGCCGGACGGCGATCGTCGGTGGGGCTCCGCTCGGCGCGCGGCTCGGACACTTCTTCCGCGGCGCGGGCATCGCGGTGCTGGAAGGTTATGGCCTGACCGAGACCTCGCCAGCGCTGACGGTGAACCTGCCCGACGCACAGCGCATCGGCACCGTCGGCCGACCCCTGCCCGGCGTGCAGATCCGCGTCGCCGACGACGGGGAGGTCCAGGCTCACGGCGATGTCGTGTTTCCCGGCTACTGGAACAACGCCGACGCCACCCATGCGACACCATAGGCTTTCGCCTTGGCCTGGTGCCGGCGGCGGATCCGGAGACCAACGCCCTGGCGGACGACACCCGTCGCGACATCATCGCCCACACCGACCAGGGGCCGGCGTGCCCGACCCGACCGCGGGTGCCGCGCCAGCAACATCATCGACGCGGCACCGCTGGCCAACGCGACGGCCGGCAGCGGTGCGCAGATCAGCGTCGGTGCATCAGGACGGCGGCTGCGCCAGTCCTGTCGCGTCGGACCGGACCGGGTACGTTGCTGTTCATGACTGGTCCGGCAATTGTGGCGAGCGAGGGTGGACCGTCGCTGGTTTCCCAGCCGGCTCGCGGCCACCCGGGTCGGTCTGGAGTGACGAAAGGGACGCCATGACCCGGGACCGCCGCGATGAGCGACTCGATCAGCTCACCGGGTTGCTGGCGACAATGAGCAGGGACGCCGCAACGGCGATCCGGGGCGCCAGCGCGGCGCTGCTCGACATCGACCGGGACGCGGGGGAGTCGGTGCTGCGCGGTGATGCCGTGCTCGACGGGCTGCGCGCCAAGGTCGAGGCGATGGTTCCGTTGCTGCTGGTCCGTCATCAGCCGGTGGCATCCGATCTGCGCCTGGTGCTCTGTGCCATGCGGATCGCCGGTGACCTGGAGCGGATGGGGGACCTGGCGGTACACATCGCGAAGGTCGCATTGATGCGATACCCGATCACCGTCGTACCACCGGCCGCATCCGAGGTGGTGACCGACATGGCGGTGGCTGCGGCTCGGATCGCGGACAAGGCAACGGTCGTCCTGGCGACCCGCGACCAGCTTGACGCCACCCAGCTGGGGCTCGACGACGACGAGGTCGACGCAGCCCAGGCCCGTCTGCTGTCCCTGCTCGTCTCCGGCTGGCCCTACGGTGTCGAGTCGGCGATCGACCTTGCCCTCGTGGGCCGGTACTACGAGCGTTACGCCGACCATGCGGTCAACGTCGCTCGGCAGGTCGTCTACCTCGTGACAGGTGACATCCGCCTGTAGTAGGTGTTCTCTCTTCGGACATCCGGGCATTCCTCCACCGGAATGTCACACTCCTGCTGCGCTGGGCCATCTCTTCCGCCGGGGAGTTCACTTTTCGTTCACCTGCGCCCGGTCGGCCGGCTACCTGGCCCTTCTACGTTGACTCTCGTACGGCCCGGACGGGCTGATGCACCCCGATAGAGAGGCTTACCTGGTGAACCGCAACGTGCTTTCGCGGCGCGTCCTCGCCGGCGTCGCGCTCGCCGCGCTCGCGCTTACCGGCTGCAGCAATAACGCTGAGAACGACACCGCTGCCGAAGGCGGGGAGAAGCTCTCCGGCCAAGTCAAGGTCGACGGTTCCAGCACGGTCGCTCCGCTGAGCGAGGCGGCCGCCACCTTCTACAAGGAGGGTGGCCAGAGCGGGGTCAACGTGTCGGTCGCGACTTCGGGTACCGGCGGTGGCTTCGAGAAGTTCTGCAAGGGCGAGACCGACGTCTCCGACGCCTCCCGTCCGATCAAGGACAAGGAGAAGGCGGCCTGTGAGGCGGCCGGGATCAAGTACAAGGAGCTGATCGTCGCCAACGACGCTCTCACCGTCGTGGTCAGCAAGGACAACACCTGGGCCGACTGCCTCACCGTCGACCAGCTCAAGAAGATCTGGGAGCCCAACTCCAAGGTCAGCAACTGGAACCAGGTCGACCCGAAGTTCCCGAACGAGCCGCTGAAGCTCTTTGGTGCGGGTACCGACTCGGGCACTTTCGACTACTTCACGGCCGAGATCAACGGTGAGGAAGGTGCCAGTCGCACCGACTACACCGCCTCGGAGAACGACAACGTCACCGTGCAGGGTGTCTCCGGCACCAAGGGCGGTCTCGGCTACTTCGGCTTCACCTACTTCGAGGAGAACGCCGACAAGCTGAAGGCCCTCAAGGTCGACGGCGGTGCCGGCTGCGTCGAGCCGAGCCTGAAGACCGCGCAGGACAACACCTACAAGCCGCTGTCCCGGCCGCTGTTCATCTACGTCAGCGACGCGGCGGTCAAGAAGCCGCAGGTTGCCGACTTCGTCACCTTCTACATCGAGCGGATCGACGACATCGTCAAGGAGGCGAAGTACGTCCCGCTGACCGAGCAGCAGAAGGCCACGCTGAAGACCGAGTTCGACGCGCTGAAGGCCGCGGCCTGACGTGACCACCAGCACCCCGAGCGCCGGCTCCGCCGCAGGTAGCACCCTGCGGCGGGGCCGGCGCCGCCCCGTGGACAGCACCGTGAAGGTGCTGCTTGTCGCCGCCGCGCTGGTGTCGATCGCCACCACGATCGGTATCATCGTCGCGCTGGTCGAGCCGACCGTCGAGTTCTTCCAGACGGTGAGCATTGTCGAGTTCCTCACCGGCACCAGTTGGACGCCCACCTTCGCCCAGAAGGCGTACGGGGTGCTGCCGCTGGTCGCCGCGACGCTCGTGGTGACCGTCATCGCGATCGCCATCGCGCTTCCGATCGGTCTCGGCTCGGCGGTCTACCTCTCCGAGTACGCCAGACCCCGTACCCGCAGGATGCTCAAGCCGATCGTCGAACTGCTCGCTGGTGTGCCGACGGTGGTGTACGGCTTCGTGGCGTTGTTCGCGCTCAACCCGCTGCTCCAGCAGATCTGGCCCGGCGAGCGCAAGCCCGGCTTCCAGAACCTGCTCATCGCCGGTATCGCCATGGGCATCATGATCGTGCCGACGATCGCCAGCATCTCCGAGGACTCGATGGCCTCGGTGCCGCGCAGTCTCCGGGAGGGCGCGTACGCCCTGGCGTCGACAAAGATGCAGGTGTCGACCCGGGTGGTGGTGCCTGCCGCCATCTCCGGCATCGTCGCCGCAGTGGTCCTCGGCGTTTCCCGCGCCGTCGGCGAGACGATGATCGTCACCATTGCCGGTGGTCTCGTTTCGGACAAGGTCACCGTCGACCCGCTCGAGGGCGCGGCCACGATGACCGCCTTCATCGCCAACATCTCCTCCGGTGACATCCCGGTCGGCTCGCTCGACTACGACTCCGTGTTCGCGGTCGGTGCGTTGCTGTTCCTGATCACGTTCGCGCTCAACGCACTGTCGATCCGGATGGTCCGCCGCTTCAGAGAGGTCTACGAGTGAGCGCACCGACGATCACCCCCAGCGCCCGGCCGGGAACACCCTCGCCGGGCAGTGCGCTGACCCAACGACGTAGCCGGCCAGGCGAGGTGGCTTTCCGCCTCGCCATGCAGGCGTGTCTGCTCATCGCCTTCGGCGTGCTGACAGCCCTGTTGGGCTGGGTGCTTGTCAAGGGCTGGAACCGGCTGGATTCGCGGCTGTGGACCGAGATGCCAACCGGGCTGGTCAGTCGCCTCGACAGCGCCGGTGTCCAGTCAGCTCTGGTCGGCACCCTGTGGATCATCGCGTTGGTGGCGGTCATCGCCCTGCCGATCGGCATCCTCAGTGCGATCTACCTGGAGGAGTACGCCGACAACACCCGCTGGTACAACCGGCTGCTGGAACTCAACATCCAGAACCTGGCCGGCGTGCCGTCGATCATCTTCGGCATCCTCGGCCTGGGCATTATCGCCCGTGCGCTCGGTCTTGGCTTCACGGTGATCACCGCCGCGATCGTGCTGTCGCTGCTGGTGCTGCCGGTGGTCATCATCGCCACCCGGGAGGCCATCCGGGCGGTGCCCCAGTCGATCCGGCAGGCGTCCTATGCCCTCGGTGCCACGAAGTGGCAGACCGTGTCCCGGCAGGTCCTGCCGTCCGCGGTGCCCGGCATCGCCACCGGCTCGATCCTGGCCCTGTCGCGGGCGATCGGTGAGGCCGCACCACTGATCGTTCTCGGTGCGGTCACTTTCATCACCTTCAACCCGGACGGACTGGACAGCGCCTACACCGCCCTGCCGATCCAGATCTACACCTTCATCACCCGATCCCAGGCGGAGTACACCGAGCTCGCCGCCGGCGCGATCGTCCTGCTGCTCGGCATCGTGCTCGTCATGAACTCCATCGCGATCTTCGTGCGGAACCGGTTCGAGAAGCGCTGGTGACGAAGCCATGACAACTCAGCCGCGATACCGCCGTCCGAAGAACAAGCAGAGGTGACCACAGTGAACCAGCCCAGCACCACCACCAGCCGTCCGGCGGTCAGCATCTCCGCCGTGGGTAACAACGACATCGCCGGCAGTCTGACCACGTCGGCCGTGCCGGTCATGGAGCTGTCTGGCGTCAGCGTCTACTACGGTGCCTACGAGGCCGTGCGGGACACGTCGATGCCGATCCAGGAGAAGCAGATCACCGCGATGATCGGCCCGTCCGGGTGCGGCAAGTCGACGATCCTGCGTTCGCTCAACCGGATGAACGACCTGATTCCCGGTGCCAGGGTCGCCGGCTCGGTCACCTACCACGGCCAGGACCTGTACGCCCGGGACGTGGACCCGATCGAGGTACGACGGCGGATCGGCATGGTCTTCCAGAAGCCGAATCCCTTTCCGAAGTCGATCTACGACAACGTGGCCTACGGCCCTCGGGTGACCGGCATGAAGGTCGCCAACATGGACGATCTGGTGGAGAAGGCCCTGCGGGATGCCGCGTTGTGGGACGAGGTGAAGGACAAGCTCAAGAGCAGCGGTCTGTCGCTGTCCGGTGGCCAGCAGCAACGGCTGTGCATCGCACGGACGATCGCTGTCAAGCCTGAGATCATCCTGATGGATGAGCCGTGCTCGGCCCTCGACCCGATCGCGACGGCGAAGATCGAAGATCTGATGTTCGAGCTGGCGAGGGACTACACCATCGTCATCGTCACCCACAACATGCAGCAGGCAGCTCGGGTCAGCCACCACACTGCGTTCTTTACCGCAGAGGTGGACCAGAAGCAGGAGCGGCACGGCCGGCTGGTGGAGTTCAGCCAGACAAGCAGGCTGTTCACCAACCCCGCCGACAAGCGCACCGAGGACTACATCACGGGCCGCTTCGGCTGAGTGCGCGGGCAGCTGGTGGCCATGGTCGTCATGCCACGGTGCAGGCAACGTGACCCGCTTCCGGCGGGACTTCGCCGATGGTGCGGAGTTTCATCGGAAGCGGTCTACGACCGGCCCCCCAGCAGTGCCGTCGGCCAAGATGTCGCCACCATGCCGACAGCATGGTGTCCTGCACGCACTGCATCCTCACCCGCCGGAAGCCGGTGCTGAGGGCCTGATCCTGAACCGGAGCCGGTGCCGATGAAAAACCTCGCCGAGATCGCCATGGGGGACTATCGATCAAGCGGTCGCTTCGTGCTGCTCATCGTGGACGATGACGAGACCGTCGGCGCGGAACTCGTCGGCCAGCTTGCGGACCACCGGGTACGGGGACACCACTTCCCACACGCTGCGGAGGCGCTGCTCGGGGCAGGCGCACTCCAGCCGGACGCCGCCGTGGTGGCCGCCGGGTTGGTCACCATGAGCAGCACCGAGCTGGTACGTCTGCTCGCCGAACGGGCAGGCATCCCGACCGTGGTCGGCGTGGGCGATGACGACGGAGCGGTAGCCGTAGCCGCGCTGAAGGCCGGAGCAACCGCCTGCGTACGCCGTCCGTACCGGATCGAGGAGGTCGTGCCCATCCTGCGGGCGATCCGACCAGAAACCGCCGGCGCACTCGATCCCCCCATCGAGTTGGGTACGCTACGGGCGGATCCGGCGACCTTCGAGGTCAGGCTTGGCGGTACCACAGTGGCTCTGCCGATGAAGGAGTTCAAGCTTCTTTACTTCCTCATGGCTCATGCCGAACGCGCCGTGACCCGCGAACAACTACTATCAGCGGTATGGAACGGCTCGTTGCGTGACACGTCAAACACCTTGACCGTGCACATCAAACGGCTACGAAGGCGCCTCACCCTCGACCGGGACCAGCCACCGATCATCGTGACGGTGCGCGGTATCGGCTACCGGCTCGTACCGCCGCCATCCGTAGCCGTGGTGACAACGACGACGCCATGAATTCGGTACCTTGGATTCGGCGGTGGCCCCATGGCCCTGGCGGCGCAGTTGCAGTTGGTTTCGCTGCAAGCCCCCGGCGGGCCGGCCAGGCTGAATCTACTCACTGCACTGGGTCGTTCACATCGTGGCTGGACGCAGTTCGAGCTTCAGCTAGGGCAAGCCATCGGGTCACCTTGTCGGTGAGGACCACCTCGTACGGAAGGCCTCGCAGGTCTTCCGCGGTCACATTCAGGCTGCGGGCCCGAGCGAGGTCGGCCAGCCACGACCAAGGGCGGTCATCGGTGCAGTCCTCGTCGTCGGGAAGCACGACGTTCAACACGTTCTGGGTGGGCTGTCCCGAGTCTCGCCGGCCGGGACAGCACCAGAACGTGGGTCGCCGGCTGATCTCCAGCCGATGGTGAAGCCGCGATCCTTGTGCAGGATCACGCGCCGGCCATCTTCCAGCGTGACGAACTCACTCACGGAGTAGCTCTGCGATTCCGCTTCGTCGAGGCGCTGCGGCCTCAGATCGCAGATGGCGCCAAGGCCTACGACGCGGCCGGGCTCGACAGGGAGAAGATCCGTCCGATCGTCGATGGCGTCCGGGTGCGCGCGCCAACCGCCTTTCATACCGCTCACCTCTCCACTGCCGACCCCTTGTGACCGTCTCTGGTGTTCCTTGGGTGAACCCGTGCCACCCTGGCACCGACTACGGCGTGACCGGCACATTCGCGGCCTGCCACGCGTGGCTGAGACATGCTCTAACCGAAACGAACGTCGTTGCCCATTGGTTTCGGATCGGCGCCGCTACAGTAGCCTTTGCTTATGAGTAGCAGCATCCCCCCGCTGCCTGACGAAGGTCCGTATCCGACTCCTCCATACGTTCCGTACCCTGCTCCCCGTTTCGCCGAGCCCGCCGATGTCGTTCCGCCTCCTTTTCCCCCGGATCCCCGCGATGCCGTGCCCTGCGGTGTCGGGGATACGCCGGGGGTGCTGACGACAGCGGTGGTCTGGGTGGGTGGAGCGGTCAGCGCCGGTGTGCTGGGCAACGCGGCCTACGACCTGCTCAAAACCGCTGTCTCGCGTCTACTTGGCCGTAACAGTTTCAAGATCCTCAGTCAGCCTCAGGCGGTCCAGATCGCGCGGAGGGCTCTGCGAGAACGGGTGGCACAGGCCGAGATAGACGATTTCCCGGAAGACGAGGCTCTGCGGGTAGCCGAGTGGTCCCTCTCGGAGCGCGGGTGGTGGATCGTCCTGCGAGGGCCCGACGTCCATGCCTACGTGACCATCCCAGCAACCAGCAAACGCAGAGACGCCATCGAGGCAGTGGTCAAGGTTAGCTTCTCCCGACCACCCAGGAATGCGCCCAATCCGGCAGGCCCGAATCCCTTCGGCAACCACGCGCGGCCACCGTCCCGGCCGGGCGGCTGACCGCCCCGGCCGGCCGGCTGTGATCAGCACCTTTGCGGCGGCAGAGCACACCCCACAACTGGTCGTCGGCGAAGCTGTAACAGCGTCCAGCTTGGGGCATTCGTAGCCTTTGCCGACGATACGTCACCGCCGTGGCGGGCGGACACCGTGTTGATCTCCATCCGGGTCGACCGGCACGGCCACCTCGCGAACAAAGCCGCCACCATTCCCCAGGTGGTGGATGCGGCGGGCGCCGGCAGCCACCGCTGCGAGGGCGGCGGGAACCCGTCGGTGGCGCGTGCGGCCGGCTACTGGCTCATGGGCCGCGAGCCGGTGGCCGAGTCTGCCGACGAGCCGACCGAGATCAACACCCGGGCCGTCACGTTGTGGGCGGGCTTGCGACGCCTGCCCGAGCCGGAAGCGGTGAAGCGGGCAGCAGAGGTGCGCCGCGCCGCCCCGGCCTGCGAAGATCTCGATGGACTGCTCGCCGGGAGCGCCCGATGAGGTGGCTGAGGCTGTATCTGCGCTCCCGGCGCGCACCGGTGGCGCTATCGGCAGCTGAACGCACCGAGATCGTCACCATGCGGCATCTCGCCGGCCCGGCTGGCGGATGGTCCGGCGCCGGGATGGGGCTGAGGGAGTACACCTTCGCCAGCGCCGATATGACCTCCTTTGTGTGCAGGTCGCACGAACCCAAACGCCACGTCCGCTGGCGCACAGAAGCCCCGCAGAATCGACCGCTACCCGGCCGCCGGTCCGCCGAGAATGATCTTTGCGGCCGGGTCGGTCGAGAGTGTCTGGAAGATCTTGGTGGGATCGAGCGCATCGGCCGCGAAGTGAACTCCCGAGGGCAACTCGCCCGCGAGTACCGCGATCGCCGCTGCTGCCGCCACGAATCCACTGAGTTCGTAGGAGTCGTCGCCGACCAGCGACAGGACAGCAGCCGGCGGGCCGGCGTCGTCTCCATCCCAGATGTGGAACTCCTGGCTGTACCACGAGCCGTGTCGCCGTACGTCCTCGGCCGCCGCGCTGATCAGGTCTGAGGTGTCCGTGTCTCCCAACGCCCAGGACAGGGCCAACTGCTCCGGGAGCCGGTCGCCTCCGAACGCGGTGTACCAGTTCACCTGCCTGAGCGCGAGCGCGCGAGCGAGCCGGGTGGCCTCGGTGGACAGGAAGGGAAAGGCGTCCACCGGCCGGGGAAAGGCGGCGAGTGACAGGCCGCGTCGGGGTGCGAGGCTCCGTTCACGCACAGCGCCGTCTCGCCAGCTGGCGCCGGGTGTGCCGTGCTCGGGCCCGCGACTGAGCAGCACGTCCCCGGCTGCGGCCGGGGTGAGGGATGCGACTCCGCCGAGGTAGGCGTCGATTCGGGTTGCCTGCCCGACAGTGTGGGCCAGGTGACGTGGTAGGAGTCCGGACAGGCCGGGGAGGGCTCCGGCGGACAGCAGGGCTGTCCGCCCGGCCGCATGCCACTCGTGTGCGCCGTCGCCGGTGTGCAGCCGCAGGAACACGGGATCGTCCCCGGCGGCGTCGACGTAGTCGGTGCCGTTGCGCAGCGCCGCCCGGGCGACCGTGTCGAGAACCTGGTACGACGGGCCGGCGCAATTGACGAGGAGGCGGCACCGGGCTGCGAACCGGTCGAGCGCGGTCGGGTCGTCGAGGTCGACCGTCACGGGTTCGGCGGCGACGTCGCCCGTACCTAGTGCGTGAACGAGTTTCTCGGCCTGCGTGCGATCGCGGCCGGCGATCAGGAGGGGGCCGGCTCCGCTCCGGTGCAAGCGGCGCGCCACCGCGCTGCCCACGGCTCCGTAGCCCCCGAGGATGCCGATCGTCGTGGTGTCGCTCATCGTGTGGCCCCTTCGTTGGACACTGGCTACCTCGCCGAATGATAACTATTGTCATTTTCGTTTGGATGGTGAGTGCCGGCGTTGCCGGCAAGGAGGATGCCGTGTACGACGTGATCGTGGTGGGCGGAGGGCCGGCCGGGCTCAACGCCGCTCTGGTATCGGGCCGACAGCGCCGGCGGGTGCTGCTTGTGGACAGTGGTAGCCCGCGCAACGCGCCGGCGGCCGAGATGCACATGTTCCTCAGCCGGGACGGCTTCTCCCCGGCTGAGCTGCGCAAGCTGGGCAGGGACGAGCTGTCGGTCTACCCGAGCGTGGAGTGGCGGGAGGGCCGGGTCGACGGAGTTACGCCCACCGACGGAGGGTTCGCCGTGACGCTGGCCGACGGTCAGACCCACCAGTCCCGCAAGCTGGTGCTGGCAACGGGGCAGGTCGACCTCACGGACTCCGTCGACGGGCTTGCCGAACGGTTCGGGCGGGGCGTCTTCCATTGCCCGTTCTGCCACGGCTGGGAGACCCGGGGCATGACCCTCGCCGTTCTCGGGCATGAACTGCCGCAGGTCATGCAGGCGCTGTACGTCGCCGACCGGTTCAGCGACGACGTCGTCGTCTGCACGAACGGGCACCCCGTCCCCGAACCGGCCGCAGGCCGGCTCACCGCCGCCGGCATCTCCGTACGCGAGGCGCCCGTTGCCCGGATCGAAGGGGAGGAGGGTGGCCTGCGTCTGGTCTTCACCGACGGCGCGGTGCTCGAACGGCAGGCCGTCTACCACCGGGCGCCCACCCGCCAGCACTCCGCCCTGGCCGAGCAGCTCGGGTGTGAGCTGCTGCCGGACGGCTGCGTACGCGTCGACGAGTTCCAACGAACCTCCGTCCCAGGTGTGTACGCGGCCGGGGACACCGCCCGCCTGGCTGCCCTGCCCGACGCGCTGACGTTCGTCGTCACCGGCGCGGCCGACGGCGCGCGTGCCGCGGTCTGGCTGGACCAGGAGCTGTTCCGCGAGGACGCCGGGCTGGCCGGCTGACCGGCGGCGGACCCGGGGTGGATGGCACGCGGGGTGGGCAGACGCCGACTTCCTCGCCGACCGCTACGAGCTTCGACCACGGTCGCACCATGGATATCTGGATCATGCTGAGGCGCCTGGTCGGTGGGAACCGTGGGCGGGGCGATCGCCCCGCCCACGCCCCCGTCACGATCCGCCGTCGCCGCTGGTGGCGGACCCGGCCGTCTCGCGGACGGCGGTGGCCAGTCCCGCCACGGTCGGATGTTCGAGGAAACGACGTGGGGTCACCCGTCCGACCTCCTCCCGGGCGAGGGCACCGAGCATCCGCACCGCGAGCAGTGAATCCCCACCGAGACCGAAGAAGTCCGCAGCCCGGTCCGACACCGGACTTCCGAGCAGCGCCGCCCAGTGGCGGGCGATCGTCCGTTCGAGGTCGTCGCTCGGTGGCCCCGGCTCGTCGACCGTCGTGGTCGGTGCGGTCGGCACGGACAGACGGGCGGCCGACCGCGTCTGCTCGGGGGCGTCCAAGTGCTCCGGAAGAGTGATCGGCACCGACCAGCCGTCCTGGTCGACCAGGGACTCGATGGCGGTCATCACGTCCTCGAACATCCGATCCACGTCCGCGGCTTCGAAGATCTCCTCGACCAGGGAGAACACCACCACCAGTTCGTCGCGCAGCTCGAACAGCCGGACCTCGAGCGCCACCTGCGGTGTCCGCAGCTGCTGGTAGTGGCTGGACAGGTCGATGGTGCCCAACGGCCCGGCGGTACGGGGTACCTCACTGCCGAGGGCGGCGTCGACTCCCAGGGTGCTCTGAAAGACCACCGGAGCCACCGGGCGCCGGGTGTTGCGGCGGCGGCCCAGCTCACGGGACACCTCCACCCCGGTCACCAGGTTGTGCGCCATGGCTTCCCCGATGTCCCGTTGGGCGCGGATCGCGAGGTCGGAGAAGGTCGCGGACTCGGGCAGTTCCACCGGTACGAGCATGGTGGAGGAGAAGGCGCCGACGAGCCGGGGTACGTCCGGGTGCAGCGGAAGGCGGTTCAGTTGCAGGGTGTTGAGCAGGAACCGCCGGTGTCCGCAGGCCCGGGTCAGGGCGGTGGAGAACACGGCGAACATGGCGGCGGACGGGGTGACGCCGTGCCGGGCGCAGTGTCCGCGCAGCGTGGCCCACCGGTCCGCGTCGAGGACGGCCTGCCGCGCGCCCATCAGGACCGGACGGACGTCCGCCGGGTCGGCGGCCAGGGGCAGGGCCGGGGGGAGCGGAAGGTCGTCGAGGCGCTCCCACCACCAGTCGCGGTCGGCCCGCCACTGGTCGGTCCCGGACAACCCGTCCAGGGCCACGGCGTAGTCGCCGAAGTCGACGTCCAGCGGGGCGAGCATCGCGTTCTGGTCGGCGACCAGAGCGAACAGGTCCCGGTAGAACACCCCGGACGACCAGCCGTCAATGATCATCAGGCTGGTCGAGGAATGCAACCGTGCCGTCGCCCCCGGCAGCAGGGTCAGCCGCATGTCCAGACCACACCCCCGGGTCGGGTCGGGACCGTTGGTGCTCATCTCGTGTCGGATCGCCGCCAACGTTGCGGGGATCTCGTCCGCGCCCGCCGTGCTGAGGTCGGTCACCCGCAGCACCGGCAGGGCTTCCGGGTCGTCCAGCGGCAGGATCCGCTGCCGTCCGTCGGGCAGGATTCGCGCGCGCAGTACCGACTGGTGCTCGGCGAGCCGCTCCAGCGCGTCCTGTAACGCCTCGGCGATCTCGTCGGGGTCGATCCCCTCCAGACCGATGTCCACGTAGTGGTGAGCTGACCGGTAGGACAGCTCCCACCCGTCCTGCTGACCGACGAAGTAGCCCTGCTGGAGCGGGAGGAGCGGGAAGGGGGCCTCGGGATCGTCCCGGCGCTTCAACTCCAGCGGCAGTGGGCGCAGCGCACCCGTGCCGGTACCACGCTCGTGGATGAGGGTGGCCAGCCGGGCCGCGCTGTGCTCGACGCGGACGTCGGCCAGGGCCAGGGCCGCACCGAGCCGTTGCCGGACCAGCGCTGCCATCCGTACGGTCAGGACGGAGTCGCCACCGAGGCTGAGGAAGCTGGCGTCGGCCGGTACGGAGGACACGTCGAGGTCCAGGACGTCGGCCCAGACGCCGCGTACGGCGTCGATGAGTTCGGTCGGCGCGTTGATGCCGGCGGAATCGGTCAACGGGGTTCTCCCATCGTGGCGGTGAACGGGGCGGGAATGACGCGGTCCACGGCGTGGACCCGTTCGGGACGATCGGCCGGCGGCAGCCTGGCCGCGAGCGTCGCCGCGACGAGCGCCGGATCCGGACGTGGGATGCCGGACCGGACCCGGCCGGCGATCACCCGCTGACCCCCGTCGGCCAGCGGGTGATCGTCCCCGGGCAGGACCGGCAGCGGATCGAATCCGGCCGCGTCCAACTGGTCGGCCCACTCCGCCGCGCTGAGGAACACCCGGTCCTGTCCGGCCCGCAGGTCGGTGAACCACCGCTGTTCGTCGGCGGAGGGTGACATGAGCAGGTACATGGAGGTGAGCGCCTGGTAGTGCTCGCGGCAGGACTCGACGAGTACCAGCAGCCCGCCGGGGCAGAGCAGCTCCCGCAGCGCAGCCAGGGCCCGGCCGACGTGGCGGGCGTTGTGCAGGACGTTCGCGGCCAGGATGACATCCCGGGACCCGGGCGTGAAGCCCGGACCGGCCGGCGGCAGATTGACGTCGAACAGGCCGAACCGCAGCCCCGGCCGGTCGCCGAGGAGTGTCCGCGCCGAGATGAGGAAGAAGCGCGACACGTCGGTGAACAGGTAGTCGATCTCGGTGTCGGCCAGTGCGTCGAGGACGGACCGGGTGGTCGCCCCGATCCCGGCACCCACCTCCAGGATCCGCAGCGGACCCTCCGACCGTGCGTGCCGCGAGCCGCCGACGATCATCGCCGCTGCGTGGTTGGCCCATCGGCTGGGCAGGTTGTCCCGGTAGTTTCCCTCGGCTGTGTCGGTGGCACCGTCCGGGAACAGCAGCGCCTGCACCCCGGTCTCGTCCCGCAGCAGGGCCGGCAGCCGGTCGGCCGTGGCCAGGAAGAACCGGGTCATCGACGGGGGATAGCCCAGACCGCGGCGCGCCTCGTCCAGTTCCCGCCGGGCGCGGGCGTACCCGACGCGGTCCGGCGCGACGAGATCGCGGTACCGGCCGGTCCGCGCGTCGTACCCGAGACGTCCCTCGGC
Source organism: Micromonospora sp. CPCC 206060 (assembly GCF_036906895.1). NCBI lineage: Bacteria > Bacillati > Actinomycetota > Actinomycetes > Micromonosporales > Micromonosporaceae > Micromonospora > Micromonospora sp. CPCC 206060. The sequence continues at coordinate 25,362 of NZ_JBAKHU010000039.1, read as the reverse complement.
GACCAGCGTGGCCAGCCACCGGCGCACGATCCAGGCGTGGCGCGGGACGACGCCCAGCACATCCAGCACCTGTGCCGCGTCGTGCGCCATTCCGTCGCGGAAGAGCCGCGCCCGGTGGAGCACCCGGGCCATCGTGAGCAGGGCGACCTCGTCCAACAGCCGGGTCAGCCGGGGGAGGGAGGACAGGTCGGCACCGGCCATGGCCGCGTCCCCGGCGGCGGACGCCGCCGCCCCCGCAACGGCGAACGCCTGTTCCACGTCCGGATTCGCCCGCACGGTGGTGCCGGTCGCGGGGCCGGCGACCAGCAAGGCGGCCGGCCCGGGTCCGGGAACCCACTGCCAGGCGTCCACGCCGGGCAGATCCGACAGGGCGTCGACCGGCGGGCCGCTCACCGCGTTCCCCGATCGGCGGAGTCGGCGTCGACGACGACGATCCTGGGCGGCCTGGTGCCCGGCGCCTGCCGCCGCAGGTGGTCACGCAGTACCTCGGGCAGCCTGCGGCGGACGAAGCCGGCGAGCGGCTCGTGGGCATCCGGCCCGGTCGCGCGGCCGACGTCGGACAGTACTGCCACGGTCAGGACCCCGCATGCGGCGGGTGCGGCGACGGCCAACAGTCGTGGGTCGGACGCGTCCAGCAGCACCGCCGCGTCCAGCCCGTGTACCGCCTGACGCAGGGCGTACGGCGTGACCGCCGCCGGGGCGTGGTGCAGCAGCGCGTTCGGGATACCGGACACGATGACCGGCCGATCGGCCAACACCGCCGGTAGCGTCGCGGCCACGTCCGAGCCGAGCTGCTCCGACCAGTGGATCGTCCGGACCGGTGCCGCCACGCCCGACGACCCGGGACCGACGTGCAGGACCAGGTCATAGCGGTACCTGGTCAGCTCCGTGTCGTCCGCCATCGTGCGCGCGTGCAGGCTCACCCGTACCGGCCGGTCCTGTGCCGCCAGCACGGGGGCGACGGCGCGGGGGGAGAACGACAGCTCCTCGTCCGCCGCGATCGCCGCCCGTACCCGTGCCTCGAGGTCGCTCTCACCGCCACCCGGATCGCGGGCCCGCTCCAGCCAGGTGAAGTGCTCGGTCAGCAGACCGCTGTGCCGGATGTCGCCGACGATCACGGTGCCGCCGTCGGCGACCGTGGCCAGTGCCTGACGCAGTACCTCGGCCAGATAGTCCAGTCCGGGAAAGCACTGGGTGACGGAGTTCAGCAGCACGCAGTCCGGGGCCACGTCCGGGCCGAAGACGCCGTCCATGGCCGCCCGTACCGTGGCGGCTGCGGTCTCGTGCGCGGCGGCCTGGACGAACGTGGTACGGGGCAGGCCCGCGCGCCCGAGCCGCTGCACCGCGGCGGGCGCTACGTCCGTGCCCACGTAACCGCGCAGGTGCGGGTGCAGGCGGTGTGCGAGCAGGCCGGTGCCGCAGCCGATCTCCAGCACGCGTTGCGGCCGCTGGGCCAGAACCAGGCCGACGGTACGGGCCAGCCAGTCCCGCATGTGCTCGACGGGCAGGGGGAGACCGGTGTCCGAGGCCCGCCAGCCGGACAGGTCCAGGTCGTCCGAGTGCCGTCCGACGGCGTCCTGGTACACCCAGTCGTAGACCTCGGCCCAGTGGTCGAGATGCTCCCGCACCAGCGGCCCGGGTTGCGGGCCGGACACGGTGGCGGCGGGATCCGGCCATACGACGATGGCGCCGTCCGGTGTGGCACGTGCGCCGGCGACCCATGGGTGCTCGGCGATGTGGGCCACCATCGGATCGGCGGTCGCTTCAGCGGGCACCGGATTCCTCCATTCGATTGTCGGTGTCGGTGGGTGAACCATTGGCGTCGGCGGCGACGAGCTGGTGATCACGCAGGTGCAGGACCTGGTCCGCCCGAGCCGCCACGGCGGGATCGTGGGTGACCGACAGGATGGCCAGGCCGTCCGCCCGCAGCCGCTCGAGCAGGTCGAGCACCGTGCCGGCGGATGCCGGGTCGAGCGCCGAGGTCGGCTCGTCGAGCAGCAGCACGTCGGGTTGCGCGGCCAGGGCCCGGGCCAGCGCGACCCGTTGCCGTTGGCCGCCGGAGAGAGCGCGTGGGCGTCGGCGCGCCAACTCGGCGGCGAGCCCGACCGCGTCGAGGAGGCGCAGCGCCGCCCCGGTCCGGTCGCGGCGACCCAGGCCGTGCAACACCGCCAGCGGACGGGCCACGGCGTTGCCGACGCGGTGCGCCGGGTTGAGTTCCCCGGCCGGATGCTGACCGACAAGCTGGACGGCCCGTCGCTGGTCGCGGTCGCGCTGCCGGACGTCCGCCGGCAGCGGACGCCCTCCCAGCAGCAGTTGGCCGTGCCCGGCTGGACGGCGACCGACGATCGCGTGCAGCAGGCTGGTCTTGCCGCTGCCCGACGGGCCGATGACCGCGATCCAGGACCCGGACGTCAGGTCCAGGTGCACGTTCTCCACCAGCGGCGCACCGTCCGGCCGGGTCACCCGCAGGCCGCGCACGGCCAACCGGAGCGTGCGATCACCGCTGCCGGCACCTGCGTCGGGCGGCTGGTCGGCCGGCCCGGGGTCTGCCGGGCGGACCGCGGCCGACGTCCGCCCGGTGGCGACGAACCCACCCGTGGTCGAGGTCGGGGCGACCGGGCGACGCACTCCGGGGGTGGTTCCGGCAAGGGGCGAGGTCAGGTCCACCACCCGGTCGGCGAGGGCGGAGACCAGGTACGGGTCGTGGGTCACCAGCAGGGTGCATCCGTCCCGCCGGGCTCGCACCGCCTCGACGACCCGCCGCCGGGTGCTCTCGTCCAGGGCCGAGGTCGGCTCGTCGAGCAGCAGGACGTCCGGCTGGGTGGCCAGGGCCCGGGCCAGGGCGACCCGTTGGGCCTGGCCGCCGGAGAGGTCGCTGCCACGGCGTCTGGCGAGTTCGTCGGGCAGGCCGAGCAGGTCGAGAACCTCGCGGACCTGCCGCCCCCGGTCCATCCGCGAGCCGGTGAACTGCTCGCCCACGAGGCGCTCGACCGACCAGAGCGGGTTCAGCGCCAGGGCCGGATCCTGGCCCACGTACCCGCAGCGCGCCCGCCGCCAACGCCGGGCCGAGCGGCCCTGCAACACCGGCTGGCCGCGCCACCGCACCGTCCCGGCGGCGCGGTACAGGCCCGTGGGCAGGGTGTCCAGCAGGGCGTGCAGCAGGCTGCTCTTGCCCGACCCGGAAGCTCCGGTGACCGCGACCACCTCACCGGACCCCAGCCGGAGGTCGGTGGCCGGCAGCACCACCTCGCCATGGGCGGCGCGACGCACCGTCAGCCCCGTCACCACCAGCAGTTCCCTACTCACGCCACGCCCTCCAGCCGGCGTCCCGCGGCGCGTGCCGCAGCGGCGAAGAGCAGCGCGCACAGCGCCAACAGCACCGCGGGCGCCAGTAGCGCCGCAGGATTGAGTGCGGCGCCGGGGAGGTTCTCGCTCAGCATCAGCGCCCAGTCGGCATCAGGTGGCTGCGGACCGAACCCGAGGACCGCGAGCATGGTCGCCAGTTGCAGGGCGGTGATCAGCCGCAGACCGGCGTCGGCCGCCACCAGGCCGCTCAACGCCGGCAGAAGTTCCCGTACGACAACGGCTGGTCCGCCTTCACCACGTTCGACGGCGGCGTGCAGGTAGCCGCTGTCCCGAACGGTGCCGCACTGCGCCGCCACCACCCGGGCGGTGAGCGGGGCACCGCTGAGTACGGAGGCGACCACGACCGCCGCCGCGCCGGGCAGTGCCACCGCCAGCACCAGGGCGAGTATCAGGGCGGGTACGGCCAGCAGCAGATCCCCGAGCCAGTGCACGACACGGCCCGCCCGGGTCGGCCACCAACCCGCGAGCAGCCCGAGCGCCACTCCGATCATCAGCGCCGCCGCAGCGGCGGCGAGGGCGACGCCGAGCAGGTTCGCGCCGCCGGCGACCACCCGGGAGAGCACGTCGCGGCCCAGCGCGTCGGCACCGAGCGGCAACCGCCCCGACGGCGCCGACCAGGGCACGGCCAACGGCTGTTCCGGGTCGTGCGGGGCGAGGCGCCGGCCGAGCAGGGCCAGCCCGACCACCGTCACCGCCGCGACCGGCGCGACCGTGCCCCAGCGGATGCGTGTCACGGCGTACCGCCCGTCACTCCGGCCGGCTGCCTGGTGGCGGGACGGGCGGTACGGTGCACCGTCGCGGCGGCGAGATCGGCGAGCAGCATCCCGAGCAGCACGGTCACGACGGGCACCAGGGCCGCGCCCTGCACCACCGGCACGTCACGGACCGCCACCGCGGAGACGAGCAGCCCGCCGAGGCCGGGGAAGCCGTACACCGTCTCCACCAGAGCGGTTCCGGCCGCGAGCCACCCGGCGGTCAGCGCCAGCACCTGGATCGCGGGTACGGCCAGGAACGGCAGGACGTGCCGGCGCAGCACCAGTGCCGGTGGCAGGCCGCGCCGGTACGCGTCGACCACGTGTGGGCGGTGCAGGGTATCGGTCAGCACGCCACGCAGCAGCGTGCACGCGAACGCGGCCGACGGCAGCGCCAGGGTCAGCGCCGGCAGGACCAGCACCTGCGGCTCCTGCCACGGGTGGCCGCCCGGTGGCAGCAGGGACACGGCGGGCAGCCACCCCAGCATCCCGGACAGCAGTGCGCCCAGGGTCGCCGCGTAGACGGCCTGCGGCACTGCGGCGAGCCCGGCGGCGAGGGCTCCGCCCCGGCCCTGACGCAGCTGCGCGACGACCAGGCCGGCCGCGGTGAGCAGCACGGTCACCGCGAGCGTGGCGGCGACCAGGCTGATCGTGGCGGGCAGGCGCTGGCCGAGCAGGTCGCTGACCGGCCGGCCGCTGCTCAGCGACCGGCCCAGGTCGCCCTGGAGCAGCCCGCCCAGCCACCGCAGATACCGCACCGCCACCGGTTGGTCCAGGCCGAGTTGGTCGCGTCCCCGCGCGACCTGCTCCGGTGACGCGCGCCCGGCGTCCCGGAGGGTCCCCGCATCTCCCGGCAGCGCCTCGGTGGCGACGAAGACCACCGCGGTGGCCGCCAGTACCAGCAGCGTCGTGCGGGCGAGGCGGCGTGCGATCACTTCGCCTTCCAGGCACGTTCGATGAACATCCGCTGGAAGCCCGGGCCGTCGGGCAGGTTGTGCACACCGGGCGCGGTCAGGTCCAGCCCATCCCCGACGCCCCACACCACGTACCCGCCGTCGCGCCACAGGTCCTGCTGGATGCGGGCGAGCCGGGCGTTTCGCTCGGCCGGGTCCAGGACCCCCATGGCGGCGCTGAACTCGGCGTCGAACGGGGCGCTGCGCCAGGCGGTCTCGTTGGTCGGGGCAGCGGCGAGCAGTCCGACGCGTACCAGGTCGGGGAAGGAGATGCCGCCGTAGTAGCCGACGTAGAAGTCCTCCTTGGCGTAGATGTTGACCCAGTAGGTGTCGGCGGGCTCCACCTTCACCTCGACCCGCACACCGATGTCGGCGAGCTGCTTGGCGTACAAGGTGGCTGCGGTGTCCATGCCGGGGTACGACGTCGTGGTGTGCAGGGTGAGCGTCAACCCGTCGGCGTGCCCGGCCTGCTTGAGCAGGTCCCTGGCCCGGTTCAGGTCCCGGCTGCGCTGCGGGAGTTCCTTCGGATACGACGGGTCGTACGGGGTGGGCAGGTCGTTGGCGATCTGGCCGTAACCGAGGAACACCGTGTCGACGAGTGCCTGACGGTCGGCGGCGAGTCGGAACGCCTCGCGGACTCTCGGGTCGTCGAACGGTGCGGTGTCCAGGCGCATGATGACCGGGTACTCGGTGACGCCCTTGCGGCGCACGACCTGGACCTGACCACCGGCCTCGGCGGTCTTGACGGCCGCCGGGCTGACACTGCCGGCGACGTCGGCCTGGCCGGAGGTGACGGCGGCGGCGCGGGCCTGCGGGTCGGCGACCGCCCGGATCTCGATCCGGTCCAGGTGGGGCCGTTCGCCCCACCAGCCGTCGTTGCGGGTGAGTACGGCGGTCTGGGCGTCGGTCTGGGTCACCTGGAACGGCCCCGAGCCGGGTACCGGGGTGGAGAAGTCGCTGCTCCCGTCGGGCACCACGAAGCTGATCGACTCCAGTGCCCTCGGGGCCTCGGCCATCGGGGACCGGGTCGCCAGGACCACCGTGTGGTCGTCGGGTGCGGTGGCGGCGGCCATGTCGAAGTCGGCCAGCCGGCCGTAGTTCTCGGCGGCCTTGGTCGCGATCCGGGTCAGCGAGTACAGCACGTCCCGGGCGCGTACCGGCCGGCCGTCGGTGAAGGTGGCGTCGTCGCGTAGCCGGAACGTCCACCGGTCGAGCGTCTGGTTCGGCTCCCACGACCGGGCGAGGCGCGGCTGCGGGGCGCCGTCGGCGCCGGGAACGGTGAGCACGTCGTACGTCAGCGCGAAGCGCATCAGGTCGGACTCATTGCCGAGTCCGCCGTGCGGGTCGTTGCTCGCGGTGGCCGGCGAACCCGGTACGACGTAGCGCAGGGCGCCGCCGTCCATCGGCGTACCGGACTCGCCGGCGGAACCACCGGTGCCGGTGTCGGCGCCGCACCCGGCCAGGAGCAGGGCGGTGGCGATGGCGAGCGGCAGCAGTCCGCGCCGGGATCGGCGGGACTGGACAGGGATGTGCATCGGTTTCTTCCATGGGCTAGGAGGGGTGGAGCGGCTATCGGAGCGGACTCGGTAGTGCCGCGAGGGTCTGGTCCACATGTCTGGCGACCGTCCTGGCGGCGTCCCCGGTGAGCAGCGAGTAGTGATGCCCTTCGACGACGACCTCGTCGACCGGGCCGGGTACGTGCCCGGACCAACCGAGGCCGGGCAGGTCGGGCGCGTCGTCGACGCCCATGCCGACGCCGCTGTTGCGCGGTGACGGCAGCGCGGCCCGGATGAGGAGCAGTCGGGTGGCGGGATCGCGCAGGTGGCCCGCGCGGTGCTCGCCGAGTGTGCGTAGGTGCCGTTCGAAGACCCGCAGCCGGAGGTCGGCGGTGTCCCGCTGGTTCAGCAGACCGGCGTGGCGCAGCCGGTTGGTGACGTAGGTAGGGATCTCGTCTCCGGTGCGGCTGAGCAGGTCGGCTTCATCCTTCGGGCCGAGTCCGAGGTCCAGGTCGAGGAACGCCTCGAGCGAGTGCAGGTAGCGCAGCGCGGCGACCGCGCCCGGAACCCCCTGACCGTGCAGGGCCCTGATCCGGTCCGGCGTGTTGGAATCGATCATGAACAGTAGGCGGGTGCTCTCGCCACGCCGTTCCAGGACGCAGGCCATCTCGTGGGCCAGGGTGCCGCCCATCGACCAGCCGCCGAGCAGGTACGGGCCGTGCGGCTGGTACGCCCGGACCGCGTCCAGATAGTGGTCGGCCAGTGCCGGGATGTCCGCCGGCTCGACGCCTCCGGTGAGGGCCGGGTCGGTCAGGCCGACCACCGGCCGGTCGTCGGTGAGTAGCCGGACGAGTTCGCCGTAGCAGAGCACGTCCCCACCGGACGGGTGGATCAGGAACAGCGGCGGCTTGGCGGTGCCGGCCCGGAGCAGCAGCGCTGTATCACCCCGGCCCGTCGGGAGGCCGGACGGGAGGCCCGTCGGGAGTCCGACCGGCCGCTCGGCTGGCTTCGGCCGGGCGGGCCTTGGTGCCTCCCACGCCTCGGCCGTGCCGGCCAGTCGCCGCACTCGGTCGACGTACCCGGCGAACGCCTGGTCCGCCTCGTCGGCGGGCAGGACGTCTTCCAGCACGTCCCACTGCAGAAGCAGAGCCCCGTGCTGCTCGATCACCTGGTGGTCGAGCCAGGTCTGCGGCGTGCTGCTCACGCCGTACACGGGTGTGCCCATCCAGTCCAGGTCGTGCTCGCCGCCGAGCGGGTCGGTCAGCCCCAGCGCGCTGGTGAACACCACGGGTACCGACTCGGTCCGGCCGCTGCGCGCCGACTTCTCGGCCAACAGTTCCAGGGCGGAGAACTCCCGGTGGTCCAGATCGCGGAAGAGGGTCCGCTGCGCCTCGGCCGCGTCCCCGGCGAACGTCCCGGGACGGGACCGGTCGACCTCGTGCAGCAGCAGGGAGGTGAAGTCCCCGACGACCAGGTTGACGTCCGGGTGCACCTGCGGCCGGTCGAACAGGGTCAGGGTGATGGCGAACCGCCCCTGCCCGGACCAGGCGGCCAGCGCGTCCGCGTATGCCGCGAGCAGGACCGCGGTCGGGGTGAGGCCCCGTCGCGCGGCTTCCGCCCGGAGCGCCCGCCACTGTGGCGCCTCCAGCCGGGCCGTGCGCCGGGCGAACCGGGGTCGGGTCCCCGGTCGTGCCGGACGGACCGGCAGTGCGGGCGCCCCGGGCAGGTGGTCGAGCCGATCCCGCCAGTAGTCCGCCGCCCGCTCCCGTTCCGGACCCCGCGCGCGATGCTCCAGTGCGGCGACGCACGCGGCGAAGGTGGTACCCACGCGTGGCAGCCGGGCGGCCGGGTCCTCGTACCGGGCGCGGACCTCACGGTTCCAGAGCAGGAAACTGGCGGTGTCGCAGATCAGCACGTCGACGTTGACGAAGAGGCGTACGGTCCCGCCGGGAAGCCGGGCGGCGCGGATGTCGACCAGCGGCCACCGGCCCGGGCGCGGCTCCCGCCCGACCATCTCCTCCCTGATCCGGGTGAGCTTCGCCAGCCGGGCGGGTTCGTCGAGCGCGGACAGGTCCCGCACCCGGATGCGGTACCGGGGCACCCGGTCGAGGATCCGGTTGCGGCCCTCGGGGGTGATGATCGCGCGGAGCATCGGATGCCGGGCGATCACGGCGTTCCACGCGTCCTCGTACCGGGTCACGTCCAGTTCGGGGCAGTCGTGTTCCAGGTGGAACGAGCAGGGCACGTCACCCAGCCGGTAGCCGCCTGACCCGCCGACCCAGTACGCGTGTTGTACCCGGGTGAGCGGGAACTCCCGTGGTCCGTCCCCGTCCGGTCCGGCGTCCTCAGGATCGGTGCCGACGTGCCCGGTGTCCGTGCCGTTCGACGGGCCGGCGGGCGGGCCGGCGTCGCCCGTCATGCCCGGCCCGTCGGCCGCTGGCAGGAGTGCCGCCAGCGACGCGATGGTCGGTCGCGCCAACAGATCCTGCAGGCGCAGCTGGACGCCGTGCTCGTCGCGGAGCCGGGCCAGCATCCGGGTGGCGAGCAGCGAGTGCCCGCCGAGGGCGAAGAAGTCGGCGTCCCGGTCGGAGACCTCGAACCCGAGCAGTTCCGACCAGACCGTGGCGAGGGTCGCCTCGGCGCCGCCCCGGGGGGCACTGCCGTCGGTCTGGACGTCCCGTGCGGCGGGTGCTGCGGGCCGCAGTACGTCGGTCGGCCCGCCGGCCAGACGGGGGCGCAGGTCGGCGGGGGAGACCGCGACCAGCGCGGGGGCCCGTCCGCGACCGGCCAGGGCGAGCAGCCGGTCCAGTGACCGCATGCCGTCCCGCCGGCCGATCGAGTGCCGGGACGCGACGGCCCGGTCGGCGCCGCCCGGGCCGACCCGCCAGCCGTCCCAGGCCACGCTGAGCCAGACCGTACGGCCGTCCGCGCCCACCTGTTCCGCGAGCGCATCCAGGTAGCGGTTGGCGGCGGCGTACGGAGCCAGCCCCAGGCCGCCGACCAGCGTCGTCGCCGACGACATCAGCAGCACGGTGGCCGGGCGGGTGTCCTCGGGCAGGTCCGCCAGGGCCCGCCGCAGGGCCACGGCGGCCGAGACCTTGGCCCGCGCGTGGTCATGTGCGACCTCGGGGTCGACGGCCCGCAGCGGGGCGACCGCCGTCGAGGCGACCACGCCCGCGCCGTGCACCACGAGGTCCACGCCGCCGAACCGCTCGACGACGTCGCGCAGCAGTGCCCCGGTGGCTGCTGGATCCCCGGCGTCGACCGCCTGTACCTCCACCGGCAGACCCCGCTCGGTCAGCCGTCGGATCGCCGCGACCCGGTCCGCTGCCGGGCTGCCCGCCGGCGGGTCCGGTACGAGGCCGGTGCGGCCGGTGACGACGACCCGCCAACCCCGCTCGGCCAGGTGTTCGGCCATGGTGAGACCGACGTCGCCCAATCCGCCGATGAGCAGGGCGGTCCCCGCGTCCGTGCGGTCCGCCGGTCCGTCCGTGCGGTCCGCCGGTCCGTCCGTGCGGTCCGCCGGTCCGTCTGTGCGGGGGCGCCACGGGTTCAGGGTGCGCAGCCAGCGGTGTCCGCCGCGCAGCGCCACCTCGGCCCCGGCCCGGCCGCCGGCCGTCAGGTCCGCCGCCTCCTCGGTGACCCGGCGGGCCAGCTCGTCCGGCGCCCCGGCCGCCGCCAGGTCGACGTTCCGCCACCGCAGGCCGGGGAACTCCTGCGCCAGGATCCGGGGTACGGCGGTGCCGGCCGCACCGGCCGGGCGCGGCCGGTCCGCGCTTTCCACCTGCTGGACTGCACGGGTGACGTGCAGCAGGCAGGTGTCGTGTGCCCAGGCGGCGGTGAGGCGGGCCAGTTCGGCGTGGCGTAGGACCGTCCCGGCCACCCGCTCGGCGGGGTCGTCGCCGTCCGGGGCGAGGTCGAGCACCACCACACCGGAGCACGGCACCGTCGGGTCGGCGGCGACCTCGGCGCGGCCGACCACCCGGGCCCCGGCGGCGGACAGGTGTGCCCGTACCGCCTCGACCAGGGGGTTGTCCTCGGGACCGTCCAGCAGCCAGCGGCCCGTGACGACCGGTGGGCCGTCCGGCGCCGGTACGCGCTGCCAGACCGGCAGTTGGAAGGGTTCGTCCTCGTCGGGCGCGTCCGCAGCGGGTCCGGCCTCGGGTTCGGGCGGGTCGATCCACAGCCGGCGCCGGTCGAACGGGTAGCCGGGCAGCGCCATCCGTCGCCGGCCGGACCGGTGCAGGGCCCCGGCGGTGATCTCCGCGCCACGGGTCCAGAGCTCCCCGGCGGCGGTCAGCAGCGCCGCCCGTTCGCCGCCGGGCTCATCCGGCTCGGGAAAGGTGGCGATGGTCGTCACCAGGTTCGCCGTGCGGTGCCGGCGGGCGAGTTGCAGCAGACCGCCACCGGGTCCGGCCTGGACGACGACGGCCGGCCGGTCGCCGATGGCGGTGGTCAGGGCAGCGGAGAAGCGCACCACCGACCGCAGGTGCGGTACCCAGTGGTCGGCGTCGGGCGCGGACGTGAGGAATCCGCCGGTGAGGGTGGTGGCCAGCGGCACCAGCGGCGTCCGCGCGGCTACCTTCGAGGCAGCCGCCCGTAGTTCGGGCAGGACGGGGTCGACGAGTCGCGAGTGGGCGGCGGCGTCCAGCCGCAGCCGGGTGGGTTGGAAGCCGTCGGTGGTCAGCCGCGCCTCCAGTGCGGCCACTGCGGACTCGGGCCCGGAGACCACACAGGAGTCGGGTGCGTTGACGGCGGCCAGATCCAGTTCGGGGTGGTCGGTCAGCAGCGCCGTGACCTCGGGCTCGGCCAGGGGAACGGCCAGCATCGCGCCCTGTCCGGCGGTCCGGGACATGCCCCGGGACCGCACCCGCACCAGGGCCGCCGCGTCCGCTACCGGCAGCGCACCGGCCACCACCGCCGCGACGTACTCGCCGAGACTGTGGCCGACCACCACGTCCGGTCGTACGCCCCAACGGCTGAGGAGCCGGGCGGTGGCGAGGGACACGGTGAACAGCGCGGGCAGGCCGTACGCCGGGTCGCGGACGAGCCGTAGCGCAGCCGGGTCAGCGCGGTCGGCCTGGATCAGCTCGACCAGTCTTGGCTGGCCGGGCTGGTCGAACAGCGCCGCACACTCTTGTACGGTCTGGGCGAACTCCGGCTCGTCGGCCATGAGCTCGCGGCCCATGCCCGGGTACTGCGCGCCGCCGCCGGGAAACACGAACACGACCCGGGGTGCGCCGGTATCCACCACGCGGCGCGCCGCGGTGTGCAGGGCGGCCCGGTCGGCGGCGGGTTCGCCGGTGAGGACCGCCGCGGCGCGATGAGGCCGGGCCGGGCGTCCCTCGTGCAGGGTGTACGCGACGTCGGCCGGTGGCGCTGCCGTGGTGTCCAGTGCGCCGGCGGTCGCCGCGACGGTGGCGGCCAGGGCCTTGTCACTGCTGGCGGAGAGCAGCGCCAACTGCGGGCGCGGATCGGGTTCGGGGGCGGGCGCGGCGGGTGCGCTGCCGAGCACCACGTGGCAGTTCGTACCGCCGATGCCGAACGAGCTGACCCCCGCGTACCGCGGCCCGGGCCAGTCCGTGGTCTGCCGGGCGACGGTGAAGGGTGAGCCGTCCAGGTGCAGGTCCGGGTTGAGCGGCTCGGCGTCCAGGGAGGCGGGGAGGACCCCGTGGTGCAGGGCGAGCACGGTCTTGGCGAACCCGGCGATGCCGGCGGCCGAGTTGGCGTGCCCGATGTTGCTCTTCACCGAGCCGAGGGCGCACCAGGCCGGGCCGGCGGGGCCGAACACCCGGCGCAGCGCGCCGATCTCCACGACGTCGCCGAGGCGGGTCGCGGTGCCGTGCGCCTCGACGTAGCTGATCTGTCGGGCGTCCACGCCGGCCACGGCCAGCGCCTCGGCGATCACGCGCGCCTGACCGCGTGGGGACGGTGCGGTGAAGCCGCTCTTGTCCGCGCCGTCGTTGTTGACCGCCGAGCCGTGCAGCACCGCCAGCACCGGGTCCCCGTCGGCGAGGGCGTCGGCGAGCCGGCGCAGGACCGCGACCCCGACGCCCTGGGAGTGGACGATCCCGGTGCCGTCGGCGGAGAACGTGCGTACCCGGCCGTCGACGGAGAAGATCCCGTCCGGGACGTACAGGTAGCCCAGGCCCTGGGGCACGATCAGCGACGCGCCTCCGGCCAGCGCGGTGTCGCACTCGCCGGCCAGCAGCGACTGGGCGGCCAGGTGCACGGCGACCAGCGAGGTGGAACAGGTGGTGTTGACGGCGATCGCCGGCCCGGTCAGCCCGAGGCGGTGCGCGACCTGGAGTGGAAGGTAGTCCCCGACGGTCGCCATCGCGGTCTGGAGGCTGCCGACCGGATCGGTGGCGGCTGAGTTGTAGCGGTGGGCCAGGTTGCGCATGAGGTAGTCGCTGTGTGCCGCTCCGGCGAACACCCCGACGGCTCCGGCCCCGACTCCGTTGCCGTGCCCGGCGGCTTCGAGGGCGCGCCAGCACGCTTCGAGGAACAGCCGCTGTTGCGGATCCATGAGCGCGGCCTCGGCGTCAGTGAGTCCGAACGGCTCCGGGTCGAACTGGTCCTGACCGTCGATGACGCCGCCGACCGGGACGTACGCGGGATGCTTGCGCAACCGGAGGGGCACCCCTCGTTCGGCGAGGTTCTCGAGGGTGTGCCGGGTGAGGCCGTGGCGTTCGGAGACCAGCAGGTCCCAGAACGCCCGGGTGTCGGGCGCGCCGGGGAAACGGCAGTCAAGAGCGGTGACGGCGATCAACGGTTCCGTCGGGTGGCCCGCCGTGCTCACCGGTCGACCTCCTGGGCCCGGGTACGGGCGGCCAGCCGGGACGAGCGTCGGGCCGATGGTGGCGCCGACGTGTCCGCCGGTTCGGGTGGCCGGGTGTCTTGCGTGGCGGCCAGGGCGGTGATGTGGGCGGCGAGGGAGGCGACCGTGGCGTGGCCGAACATGTCCGCGAGTGCGAGTCGCGGGGCGATGCTCCCGTGCAGCCTGCGGTGGGTGAGCACGAGCGTGAGCGAGGTCGCGCCCACCCCGGCGAACGTGCTGTCCGGCGGTACCGGTTCTCCGGTCAGGTCGGTGAGGACCGCGATGACCGCGTCGATGACGCCTGGATCCGCCGGATGGGACCCTTCGGTGACCTGGTGACCTGCGTGCTGCGCGCCGAACCGGTCCGGCGCTGCGGCTGCCGGTTCGGCAACCGGGGCGGGTTGCCGGATCGGGGTCGGGTCAGCGGCCGGTGGCGGATCAGTGTTCCGGTGGGCGAGTTCGATGAGACCGTCGGCGGGAATCCGCTCGACCAGGGCGGCGGCGTGGGCGCTGCTCCCGGCGTGGACCCGTTCGAGCCAGCGTGCGGATGCGACGAGGGCCTGCGCCGGGGACAGCCGCCCGGGGCGTACGACGACGGCGATCTCCAGGCCGAGCGCCGCCGCTTCGGCGATCGCCGGGCCGACCCAGTCCGGGCCGTTCGGGGCGGGCGTGGGCGGCGTGGCCACCGGTGCAGTGGCCGGTGGGGGTGGCGGCGCAACGGCCTCCGAGCTGCCGTCGTCGGTCCGGTACGGGTTCGGCAGCGCCGCGTGGTCGATTTTGCCGTTCGGGGTGACCGGCAGCGACTCCAGTACGAGGAACCTGCTCGGGACCATGTAGTCGGGTAGCCGTTCGCGCAGCGTCCGGGCCAGTTCACCGGCCGGCGGTGCGGCCTGCCCCGCCTTGGGCACCACGTACGCGGCCAGGCGCGGCCGCTCGTCCGGACCGGGTACCGCGGCCACGACGCACTGCCGCAGGCCCGGGTGGCGGCTCAGCGTGGCCTCGATCTCGCCGAGCTCGATCCGGTGTCCGCGGATCTTCACCTGCCGGTCGACGCGTCCCAGGAACTCGATGTTCCCGTCGTCCCGCCACCGTCCCAGGTCCCCGGTGCGGTACAGCCGTTCGCCCAGCACCGGGTGCCGGGCGAAGCGGTGCGCCGTCTGCTCCGGATCGCCGATGTATCCCCGGGCGAGCCCGTCGCCGCCGATGAACAGCTCGCCCGGCTCGCCCACCGGGCACGGGCCGCCGTCCGGGTCGAGGATGTGGAAGGACTGGGCCCGCAGCGCCCGGCCGTAGGGAATGCTGCGCCACCGCGGGTCGACGTCCGCCACCGGGTAGGTGATCGACCAGATGGACGCCTCGGTCGCGCCGCCCAGACTCATCACCCGTGCCTGCGGGGCGAGCCGACGCAACCGGTCGGGCAGGGTCAGCGGGATCCAGTCGCCGGAGAGCATCACCAGCCGTAGGGTGCGCAGGGCCCGGCCGGCCGCCTCCGGCTCGATCTCGGCGTACTCGACGAGCATCTCCAACAGCGCGGGGGCCGTGTTCCAGACCGTGACCCCGTGCCGTTCGGCGAGTTCCAGCCAGTGCTGCGGATCGCGCTGCCGGGCCGGGTCGGGCAGGACCAGCGCGCCACCGGCGCCGAGGACCCCGTAGATGTCGAAGACGGAGAGGTCGAAGCTGAGCGCGGACAGGGCCAGCACCCGGTCATCGGCGTGGATGTCGAAGCGGTCGACGATGTCGTCGATGGTGGTGCGAGCGGCCCGGTGCGGGATCTCGACCCCCTTCGGCTGCCCGGTGGAGCCGGAGGTGAAGATGACGTAGGCGGTGGCGTCGGGCTCGGGTCGCGGTTGGGGTGGCGTGGTCGGCCCGGACGCGACGTCCCCTGGTCGGGCGCTGGGCCGTCCAGCCGCGGTCAGGCGGTGCGGCGTGACGCCCTCGGGCCACCCGGTCCGTACGCCCCGGCCGACCAGGGCGTGCCGCACTCCGGCACGGGCGCAGATCGCGGCCACGCGGGCGTCGGGCCAGGACGGCTCGACCGGCAGGTAGCCCGCGCCGACGGCGTTGACAGCCAGGACCGCAGCGATCTGGGCCGGTCCCTTCTCGCCGGCCACGGCTACCAGATCGCCGGTACGGACACCGGCCGCGACCAGGGCGGCGGCGGTCGCTGCGACATTCTCGGCCAGCCGGCCGTGTGAGGTGGCCGCGCCGCCCGCGTACAGGGCCGGGTGTTTCGGGACGCGGTGGGCGGCGCTGGTCGCCGGGTCGTGCAGGAGTGGACCGGCATCGGGGAACGGCTCGACGTCCAGCGGTCCCGCCGGGAGGACGAAGGGGTCCCAGGCAAGCCCCGGGTCCTTCCAGGCGGCGGCCTCGGTGAGGCGGTGCAGCAGCCGAAGGTACGCGTCGAGCATGCCGCGCGGGTAGCCCTCGGGAAAGGCGCCGACGACCGCGTCCCAGGCGATCCGGAGCGAACCGCCCTCGTCCCACACGATGTGGTCGAGCAGCACCTGAGGGGTCTGGGAGACGCCGAAGACCTCCTCGCCGAGCCAGCTCGCCGGGGCGGCGGTCCCGTCGCCGGAGAGTCCCACCCCACTCGTGAACACCACCGGGTAGGGCAGCGTGCCAGAGGTGTGGCCGAGCTGCCGCAGCACCTCCACCCCTGAGACCGACCGGTGGTCCAGGTCCTCCCAGAACCGGCGGTTGAGATCCGACGCGTACCCGGCGAACCCACTCCACGTGGCCGGGTCGAATCTCGGGGTACCCACCAGTGCGGTGGTGGTGAAGTCGCCCACCACCAGGTCGATACCCTCGGGGCTCGCGGGGCGGTCGAAGAGTGTGGCGTTCAGACACACCTGGTCGCCGGCGCCCCACCGCCCGAGGATCACCGCGAACGCGGCCAGGAGCGTGGCGGTTGGCGTCACTCCGTGCTCGCCGCATCGGGTGCGTAGTGCCCGCCAGGTTTCGGGGTCGAGGCCGCCGGCGTGCCGGGCGAAGCGGGGAGGCTCGGTGGAATCGGCGGCGCGGGTCACCGGCAGGCGTGGCGCCGGTGGAAGCTCCGCGACGCGGGCCGCCCAGTAGGCCCGGTCCCGTTCACGTCGCTCGGTCCACTCGGGATCGGTGGCCCGGGCGTGCAGCAGGTCGGTGAAGTCGGCGGGAGGCTCAGGTAGGGACGCGGAGGGATCGGCGACGAGTTGTCCCCACTGACGGATCAGCAGCATCCAGCCGGCCATATCGGTGACCAGCACGTCGACTCCCACGTAGAGGCGCGTGCGGCCATCGGGCAGAAACGCCGCGTGCAGGTCGAACAACGGCCATTGCCCGGCGGGGCGTACCTGGTGGGAGCGGTCGTGCCGGACCGCGGCCAGCGTCTCGGCTACCTGTGTGGGCAACGCGTCGCGCAGGTCGGTGACGCCGATACGGTACGGGCCGACCGAGGGCAGGATCTGCCCGCGGCCACGCTGGTCGACCACCATCCGCAGCATCGGGTGGTGCGTGACCAGCCGGTTCCAGGCGACTTCGAGCCGCTGGAGATCCGCGGCGGCATCGTCGCTGATCCGGTCGTACTCGTAGTAGTAGAAGGTTGCCACGCCGCCGAGTACCAGACCGACCTCCCGCCCGACCAGGTAGGACTCCTGGATCGGGGTCAAGGGAAAGACCGACGGGTCGTCCGGCTGCGGGCTGGTGGCAGGAGCGCTGGGCAGTTGCTCGGCGGGCTCCGACAGATGCCGGGCGAGGTTCAGCGCGGTCGCGTTGTCGAGAAATGCGGTGAGCGGAAGGTCGTGTCCGGTGCGCTCCCGGATCCGACGGCGTAGCCGTACGGCGGTGAACGACTCCAGACCCAGGGCCGTCAGCGGTGTTTCTGCGTCGATCAGCCCTGGGTCCGTGCCGAGCACCTCGGCGATGCAGTCGATTACGTCGTCGAGGGCTGCTTCGGGCTTCAGGGGCAGGTTCATCCGGTCTCCGTAGCTCGACGGCAGTGTGGAGCGCTCCGCCGGGAGGACGACGGGCGGCGCACCGAAGACCCTAGTTGAAAATGAATCCCGTTTCAATCATGGCGACGAGGTTGATCCCGGGTACGGGTCGCGACGTACAGTCCGGCGTCGGGACGACCCGTCCGCCCAGGTCCACGGTGACGCCTGTACCGCCGCTGGGGCCGGTCAAGGCCTCGGAGGGGCCGGGGGTGAAGAGTCCACGCAGGATGTCGAGGTACTCGGCAGATCGTGCGTACGGGTCGTCCATGGCTGTCCTCGGGTCGAAGGTCTAACGATTATGGCAATCGTTTCGGATAGTGGCGAGGGTGCCTGGACGTCCATTCGGTGGTGACCCAACGTGGTCGGCGTCGTCGAGATAGCCGCGCAGGCGCCCAGGTGTTGTCGGCTCTGGCGGTGGTCGTGTCCCGGCACACCGCCCTGCGGGCGCTGCTGCACCTGCCGCTGCCCGTGCGATCCGCCGCGCCCTGCCCGGTGCTGTTCAGCATCCCGAAGGGCGCTTCATACTGCCTCTCCTGAAGATGCTGTTCGGAATGGTCGTTGAGAGCGGTGGGCAGAAGCTGTTTGAGCTGCGCCTGCTCTACTCTTCGCGACGTCAACCAGCAGCCGGGGTGACCGGTTGCCGCGTGCAGGTGCTGACCTTGGCGATCGCGCCGAGATTCCGACGTCAGGTGTGATGCGTCTGGGGCTGCCCTGCGGGTTGGTGGCCGACGTGTCGTCGCTGGTGGGACAGGTCGGTGTGGTGGTGTCCTCCGGGGTGGCTGTCGGGGTCGGTGTGGACGGTGGCGGTGGTCAGCCGGGGTACGGCGTGGGTGAGTTGGTGCTCGGCGTCGGCGGCGATCTCGTGTGCGGCGATGAGGCTGAGGCCGGCGTCGACGACGAGGTCGGCTTCGGCGTGTAGCCGGTGGCCGATCCAGCGCAGCCGTACCGCGGCGACGTCCTGAACGCCGTTGACGGCCCAAAGGGCGGTTTCGGCCTGGTCGACGAGGTCGGGGTCGACGGCGTCCATCAGCCGGCGGTAGACCTCGCGGGCGGCGTCTTTGAGGACGAAGGTGATGGCGACGGCGATGGCCAGGCCGACGAGAGGGTCGGCCCAGTGCCAGCCGAGGGCGGCGCCGCCGGCGGCGGCGAGGACGGCGAGGGAGGTGTAGCCGTCGGTGCGGGCGTGCAGTCCGTCGGCAACGAGGGCGGCGGAGCCGATGCGCTTCCCGACCCGGATGCGGTACTGGGCGACGGCTTCGTTGCCGACGAACCCGACGAGGCCGGCGGCGGCGACCCAGGGGAGGTGGGTCACGTCGGCGGGGTGCAGGAGCCGGTCGAGGGCGGTCCAGGCGGCGGCGACGGCGGAGCCGGCGATGACGAGGACGATGATGATGCCGGCGAGGTCTTCGGCGCGGCCGTAGCCGTAGGTGTAGGCGCGGGTGGCGGCGCGTCGGCCGAGCAGGAACGCGATGCCCAGCGGGACGGCGGTGAGGGCGTCGGCGACGTTGTGCAGGGTGTCCCCGAGTAGCGCGACGGAGCCGGACATCACGACGATGACCGCTTGGGCCAGGGCCGTGATGCCGAGGCCGACCAGCGAGATCCACAGGGCGCGCAGGCCGTCACGGGAGGATTCCAGCGCGGGGTCGATCTTCGCGCGGGAGTCGTGAGAGTGGGGGACGACAGCGTGGCTCAGCTTGGGCCACCAGCCAGACAGCAACCCGCCGTGGCCGTGGTGATCGTGCGAATGCCCGTGGTCATGGCCGTGCGCGTCTTCGTGCCCGTGGTGGTGGCCGTGTGCGTGGTTGTTCACCGTTCCCCCAGGTCTGCCGGTCGCACCGATGCTCGTACCCCTCACGGCAGCGATAATATGTGCTCATGTACGCACGCGACAACGTTGCAGGTGCCAGTGAGCTGCAACAACGCCTCCCTGGCGTCCCGGAGGTCGAGGCGGCCACGGACATGCTGCGGATGCTGGCCGACCCCACCCGGCTGCGGCTGATGGCACTGCTCAGCGAGGGCGAGTACGACGTGACCGCGCTGGTGACGGCGGTGGGGACGGCACGGCCAGCGGTGTCGCAGCACCTGGGCAAGCTGAGGCTGGCCGGGCTGGTCAGCGTCCGGCGCGACGGCCGGCGGGCGGTGTATCGGGCCCGGGGCGGGCACGTGCGCCGGCTGGTGACCGAGGTGCTGCACGCGGCGTCGCACCGGGTCACCGGTGCGCCTGAGCACGACTGATCGGGGCGGCTATTCGGCGGGCTTGGAGCGGGGGTCGGCGAACCAGTCGCGGGTGAACCGGCCGACCGCGTCGATGTCGACGCTGTCGCAGACGGCGGTGTTGTAAACGTGCACGGCCTTGACCGCTTCCGTCTGGTCGGGGGCGGGGCCGCCGACGACCCGGCCGACAGTGGGGTCGGTGACGAACGCGCGCACCTGGGCGAGCTGGTCGGCGGCGAGATCGGGCCGGTAGGTGACGATGACGAAACCGTCGCCGATGACGTGTCCGAACGAGGTGGCCGGCACCGTCTCCCCGGGTTCGAAGAATCTCTTCATCGGGTGCCCGTCCCCGAACGGGAAGGTCTCCGTGCGGTCCCGGACCGTGCAGGCGCCCACCGCAGGATCGGCCTGCACCGGCCGCAGCACCTCACCGGGGGAGGTGAGAGCCAGGATCGACGCGGCCACGACACCGGCGGCCACCAGTACCCCGTGGGACAGGCGCGGGTTACGCAGCTTCGGCAGGTAGTGGCTGAGCACGTCAGCGAGCATGAACATCGCGACCACGGCGATGAGCTGCCCGATCTCCACTCCGACGTTGAAGGCCAGCACCCGGGGGATCATGCCGTCGGCCGGCAGGCCGAGGTCCTGCAGCCGGGTCGACAGGCCCAGGCCGTGGACCAGGCCGAAGCCGAGCACGGCGGCGGCGAACCACGTCCAGTCCTTTGGCCGGCCACGCAGCCCGATCACGCCGACGAAGACCAGGCTCAACGCCACCACCACGTCGACCAGCACCGGGTTGATGTGCCAGTCGGCGACGGTGGCGGTGAACAGGGTGACGCTGTGCCCGAGTGCGAACAGCGAGATCAGCTTCGCCGCCTGCCGCACCTGCCCGGCCAGCAGCAGGATCCCGCCGACGAACGCCAGGTGATCCCAGCCGGCCAGCATGTGCTTGGTACCCAGCCACACGAACCCGCCGACAGTGTCGCTGGACCCACCGACCCCGTGCGCGAACGCCGCCTGCGCTGATCCGAGCAGCGTGATCACCAGCGCGGCGCCGATGACCGCGCCTCGTCGCACCGTAGCCGGCATCCGAGCCGCCCTCCCTGTGACCTGCGGTGAAACAAGCGCGAAAGCCTGCCCTGTCCTCTAGAAGTCGCTCCTGGCGCCCATTCAGTTCCCGCAGCAGTCCCCAAGCAAATGGGATGTTTGTAGCGTACTGACCGTACCGACTCGGCGGCGTCAGTCAGCGGGCCGTCGGGGCTTGAGCCGGAACGAGTCCGCGACCTTCTGCCGGTAGATCTCCTGGGTCTGCGCGTCCCAGGGGATGCACCAAGCGTCACATCCGCGATCAGCGTGCGCAGCAACCGCTTCCGCCTCGGCCTCGGCCAGAGCGGCGAGCTTGGCCTCGCACCGCGTCTTTAGCATCCGCGCGACCAGCCGGTGCTCTGGCTCCACCCGCATGAAGGCCCGTTCAGCCCGATTGGCTTCGTAGCGGGCCCGGTCGAGCTCGCGACGCGGGATGACCGCCTGGAACTGTTCGGTGATCTCCCATACCGCCTCGACGCCGTCGTCCGCAGGCCCCGACGCGAGCGCGCGTCGATGGCGTCGCGGCCGGCGCACGATGCCGGCGGCGACGACCCCCAGGCCGGTCCAGCCGCTCGGCGGATGGATCGCAGCAATGCGGTAAGCGAGACCAGTGCCTTCTGCTTGCAACAGGTCGAGCGGCCCGGCCAGCGAGGGCAGGGCCAGGCGTAGATGAACGTGGATGATGGATCGGCGGGCAGCCGGATCCGGCCTGCAGCGCGTTCGTCTCCCTTGCTGCCGACCGCCGTGGCCAGCACCGGGCCACGCCCGCGCGCAGGGATCGATGCCGACCGCCGGCGACCCGCCATCGGCGGTGGCTAGTGCTGCCCCGCAGAAGTTCGTGGAGGGGTTGATCAAGCTGTCTCGGTCGTGGTCGACAGGGTGCTGGAGCCCGCTTGCTCACCGGATTCCGGAGTCGGGATGTTCGGCATCCCATTCTTGGCGTGCTTGCGCGATGGCGTCGCGGTGTTCTGCCGACCAGTCCGTGAGGGCCTTGACCAGATATGTGAGGCTGTGGCCCATCGTCGTGAGCTCGTACTCGACCTGCGGGGGCACCGTGGGGTGCACGGTCCGGGTGACCAGGCCGTCGCGTTCCAACCGGCGCACGGTGAGCGTGAGCATCCGCTGTGAGATACCGGGTACAGCGCGCTGCAACTGCCGGAAACGGCGGACGCCCTGGGCCAGTTCGACGACGACCAGGACCGACCATTTGTCGCCGATCCGGTCGAGCACCTCGCGGATCCCGCAGTCCTCGTGCTCATCGCCGCAACTGACGACGGGCTCGGTGGTTACCCCGGTGTACCCCACTGACATGGAAGTGCCTCCTTACGTTCTGCGGCGCAGAACCGCAGGATGATCCCGGTTACCGAAGAGAACCTACCGGAACGGGAAGACCCTGATGATCCTGGTTACTGGCGCCACCGGCGCCCTGGGCACGCTGATCGCTGAGCGGCTGGCCGACCGCGACGACACCGTCCTTGGAACACGCGACCCTCAACAGCTCAAGACCCCGCTGCCGGTTCGCCGCATCGACTTCGACGAGCCCGCCACCCTCGTCGGGGGCTTCGAGGGTATGGATGTACTGCTGCTGATCTCCGCGGGCTACGGCGAGGACGACACCGTCATTGCCCGGCACGGCGCCGCCATCGACGCCGCAGAGGAGGCAGGCGTAAGGCATGTCGTCTATACGAGCCTGACCGCCGACGGCGATCACCTCCCCTACGCGCTGCCGCACCGTTGGACCGAGCGTCGACTTCAGGACAGCAGCATGGACTGGACGATCCTGCGCAATGGCCTGTACGCGGAGTTGCTGGGCGGGCTCGCGGCGCCGTCGGCCGACGGGCGAATCACCGCCCCGCTCGGCGAGGGCCAACTGGCCGCCGTCGCACGGGCGGATCTGGCCGACGCCGCGACACGTGTGACGGTGGAGGCGCCCACTCACGCGGGCCGGATCTATGAACTCGTCGGTGAGCAGACCATCGGCGGCGCCGACCTAGCCGACGCGCACGGCCCGCACGTCACCTACGCACCGGAGACCCTCGCCCAGGCCCGCACCCGTATTGCCGCTGCCGGCGCCGAGCTGTTCCAGGTACCGATGCTGGTGGGCACCTACTCCGCCATCGCGGCCGGGTTCATGTCCCGCACCGGCGGTGACCTGCGCCAGCTGTTGGGCCGCGCACCCCACTCCGCGCTCGCAGCTGCCCTCGCATAGCCCCACAGCAACCGGTCCGTACCGCCAGGAAAATGTCATGCCCCGCGCAACCACGCCGGTCTCGACGGCAGCCGTGGTGGACCCCACCGAGCCGGTGCGTGCACACGCCTGCGGAGGCTGGCAGCAGCCGTGACCGGCCGATTCTGGAACCGGGCGGACCACCGGCGGCACGCGTGGCCCCCGACACCGGCTCAGCATGCGCAGGCCAGCCCGTACGACTCGTTCCCCGGGCGGGACCCGCCGGCCAGCCGGTGCCGGACTCCGGGTAGACCCACCAGCGACGCCAGCGCGGCATCCGCTGCGGCCTCGCGGTGGCCGGCGTTCTCCCGGATGGGACCTTCGGCACCCCGGCCCTGGCCGGTGCCGGTGACGCAGCCCCATCTGCATCCGCAGGGGGTGTACGACGCGTCACCGGGCAACCCAACAGCGACCAACGGAGACCCTGCCTCGTCGCCGAGAGACAAAGGTGACAGGCCCTCGTTCAGGTGATCATCGGTCCCCTACCCTGAGGCGTTCGATTGCCGTAAGGAGCGGGGGGCTTCGTGTCGACGCAGGTGAATGGTGACCGGGCGGGTGACACGGCGCCGCTGAGCTGGTGGCGGAGTCTGCTCGGCATACTGATCGTGGGCGGTGTCGGGCTCGTCGTCGTCGGCGGCGTCGCCGCCATCTTCATGTCCGGCTCGGGCTATGTGCCGGGTTACTCCATGCGTACCGTCTGGGAGGCCCCGCACGACCGCAACGCCGCCGAGCACGGCAACGGCGACTGGCTCGTCGGCGACACCCTCGTCCGCAGCCGCTTCGACGCCGTCACCGCCTTCGACGTCAGGTCGGGAAAGAAGCGCTGGGAGTACGTCGTGCCCGGCCGGGCGGACATCTGCGCCGTCAGCGCGGCTGCCGACGACTCGGTCGCCCTGATCGCCCGCGGCGAGCCGGGCGCGGCGGAGAGCGGCGAGGTGGAGAAGGGCAAGGGCTGCGCCACCGTCGCCGCGCTCGACCTCACCAACGGTCGCGAACTGTGGCACACCTCCCGCGCGTCGACGTCCGGCGACATCACCGCCAAAACCGACCTCGTCGCTACCGGCGGCGGACTCGGCGTGCTCCTCGACAGCGGCGTGCGCGCCTTCGACCTGCGGACCGGTACCCCGCGCTGGAAGGCCGCCGTACCGAAGGGCTGCGTCCCGGGTGGGGTCGCCGCCGCCGCGATGCAGGTCCTCGCCGTCGTCGCCTGCGACACCGAACTGAAGCTCGCCGCATTCGACCCGGCCGACGGCAAGGAGCGGTGGACCGTGCCCCTCGACGCCCGGCGGGGCGTGGCCGCGGCGGACGTGGCATTCCTGTCCGCCGACCCCGCGGTGGTGCGGGTCGCGGAGTCGGCGGAGAGCGGAGTGCACGCCTTCCTCGCCTTCGGGCCGGACGGCCGCCCCTGGGGCCGGATCGATTTCGTCGGCGGCTACGGCAAGATCAAGGTGGACAAGCCGGCCGAGGTGTCCGTCGCCAACGGGCGGCTCTTCGCGGTCGCCGAGTACAAGGGCACCCAGGGCGACTGGGACCGGCTCGTCGCCTTCGACCTCGCGACCGGCGGTGAGCTGTGGCGGGAGGACATCTCGGGCGCCTGGTCCTCCGTCATCGCGTTGCACGCGGAGGGCGGCCGGGTGTCGGCCTTGAGCGTCTCCTCGAAGTACGAAGACAACCTGTACGTCTTCGACGCCGCCACGGGCGACGAGGAGGACGACCGAGCCTTCCGCGACGACGTGGGGGCCTACGAGGGTGATCTCACGGACCTGCTCACCTACAAGGACCTGGTCATCGCTGTGCGCTGGGGCGAGGGTGTGCGGCCCTTCTCCGTGTACGAGCGCTGGTGACGGTTCCGGGGGCCGAGCACAATCCGCTTCGGCCAGAGCGGACAGCGACAGCGCCTCGTCCGTCGGTTCCCTCGGCGGGCCGGATCGGTTGTTCGGGCTGAGGGTGGGCAGGCTGGTGGCCTGCGGCGCGGATGTGGTCCTCAGCCCGGCCCGCCAGCGGCGTCGCAGTTCGAAAGCGACGATCGCGGTGCCGGCGGTGTCGGTGGCGAAGCAGCTCTGGCGCATGCCGGCGTTGGTGAAGCACAACTGGGCACCGGGGTGCGGACGTTCCTTGCGGACGGCGTGGTTGCGTTTCAGGCGGTTGATGCCGCACTCCACGGCGTGGCGTTGTTTGTAGGTTTCGTGGTCGAAGGCTGGTGGCCGGCGCCCTTCGACCCGAGCCTGCGCCGGTTGGCGTCCTGATCGGCCTTGGACGGGATCGTCACCTTGATTCTGCGCCGGCGTCAGCCCGGCCGGATCCGCGATCATCGGCCTACCGTGCCAGGCACCGTGAACCGTTGGCGCACATACGACACGAGGTATCAGACGGCGGCCAGCGCGCATCTGTCCTGCATCAGTCAGAGCACCTCGGACGGGAGTGTCAAGTTAACGGCTGATCTTGGTTGTTGAGGTGGTCAGTGGTTGGCCGGGGTGAGC
>NZ_JBAKHU010000038.1:0-64548 GCF_036906895.1 Micromonospora sp. CPCC 206060 | reverse complement strand
TCCCGGCGACCCACACCCACGCTCACTGACCAGCGCGGACGCTTCCTCGGTCGTACCCGATACCCAACGACCCCCGACCCGCCACCATTCCCCACCGGGTCACCAAGCCGGGACCCGAATCGGACACCACGTCGGATCGCGGGCCGGCCCACGCCCAGGCCACTACCCATCGGTCACATCGGCACCAGCCTCCCCTCGCGTCACCCGACCCGGCTCGTTATCGTGCGCACGGGGCCCACGAGGCGTCCCACCCGTAACGGAAGGCACGTCATGACCTCTCCCTCCGGCCCGTCACGACGGCAGGTCCTCGCCGTCGCAGCGGCGGCTGCGGCGGCCCCGCTGGTCGCCGCCGGGCCCGCGCAGGCGCAGCAGACCTCGCGGCGGACCTGGGACCTGACCGTCCTGGGCACCTCGGACACCCACGGCAACGTCTACAACTGGGACTACTACCGCGACGCCGAATACGACGACAGCGCGCACAACGACATCGGCGTGGCCAAGCTGGCCACCCTGGTCAACCAGGTACGCGCCGAGCGACGCGGCCGGGCCACCCTGGTCCTCGACGCCGGGGACACCATCCAGGGCACCCCGCTGGCGACCTACTACGCCAAGCAGGAGCCGATCACCTCGACCGGTGAGCAGCACCCGATGGCCCGGGCGATGAACGTCATCGACTACGACGCGGTGACGCTGGGCAACCACGAGTTCAACTACGGGCTGCCGCTGCTGGATCTCTGGATCCGCCAGCTCGGCTTCCCGGCGCTGGCCGCCAACGCCATCAACGAGGCCACCGGCAAGCCGGCCTTCCTGCCGTACGTCATCAAGAAGGTCTCCCTCGGCTTCGCCGCACCGACCCTGCGGGTCGGCATCCTCGGCCTGACCAACCCCGGCTCGGCAATCTGGGACAAGGCCAACGTGGAGGGCCGGCTCCGGTTCGACGACATGATCGCCACCGCCGCGAAGTGGGTGCCGATCATGCGGGACCGGGGCGCGGACCTCGTGCTGATCTCGGCGCACGGCGGGGACAGCGGCACCTCCAGCTACGGGCCGGAACTGCCGAACGAGAACCCGACCGCGCTGATCGCCGAGCAGGTGCCGGGAATCGACGCGATCCTGTTCGGCCACGCCCACCGCGAGGTGGTGGAGAAGTTCGTCACCAACACGCAGACCGGCGAGCAGGTGCTGCTCTCCGAGCCCTCGAAGTGGGGCCAGCGGCTGACCCGGATGGACTTCACCCTGGCCCGGGAGGGGGGCCGGTGGCGGATCACCGGCAAGCGGGCCACCATGCTGAACACCAACACCGTGGTCGAGGATCCGAAGGTGCTCGCCGCCGTCCGTGCCCAGCACGAGAAGACCGTCGGGTACGTCAACCAGGTGGTGGCCCGGTCCACTGTCGAGCTGTCCGCAGCGGAATCCCGCTACAAGGACACCCCGATCCTGGACTTCATCAACCACGTCCAGACCGAGACGGTCACCGCCGCCCTGGCCGGTACGACGTACGCCGGTCTGCCGGTGCTGTCGATCGCCGCGCCGTTCAGCCGGACGGCGGTCTTTCCCGCCGGGGACGTGAAGATCCGGGACGTGGCCGGCCTGTACGTCTTCGACAACACCCTGGAGGCGGTGGTCCTCTCCGGTGCCGAGGTCCGGGCGTACCTGGAGTACTCGGCGAAGTACTTCCGCACCTTCGGTCCGGGTACCACGGTCGACCCGGAGACGATCAGCGACCCGGCGGTGCCGGACTACAACTACGACACGATCTCCGGGCTGGACTACGAGATCGACATCAGCCGGCCGGTCGGGCAGCGGATCACCAAGCTGACCCACCCGGGGACCGCCACCCCGGTCGCCGACGGTGAGCAGTTCGTGATCGCGGTGAACAACTACCGGCGCAGCGGTGGCGGTAACTTCCCCGGCATCGTGAAGACCCAGGTCTACAACCAGCAGCAGGAGATCCGCCAGCTTCTCATCGACTGGGCGCAGGCCCGGGGCGTGATCGACCCGGCCGACTTCTACCGGCCCAACTGGCGGCTGGTGCGCGAAGGCGTACCGGTCTTCTGAGTTCCCTCCGCGCGGGCCGGGAGGACCGTCCCGGCCCGCGCGGTTCGTCCTGCGGGCTCTGCTGTCACCTCTCTGATCCGTGGCCGGACGTCAATCCGGCGGGCCGGTTCCGGCGGTCGCCCATCACGGTCCGGTAAGCCGCGCATCATCGGACCCCGCCGGGGTAAGCCGCCGGCCGAGAGCAGCCACCGGACGGTGGCTGACGCTGACACACGACGTGCCGGCGCGCGGGGTGCCGGCCGGTTGGGAGAGCCGATGCGCGCCATCCAGCTGACCGCTCCCGGCACCCTGGAGCAGGTCGACGTCCCCACCCCTACCGCCGGACCGGGCGAGGTGCTGCTCGCCATGGGCGCCACCGGCGCCTGCCACTCCGATCTGCACATCCTCGATGCCCCGGCCGGGGTGTTCCCCACCCCGATGACCCTCGGTCACGAGATCGCCGGCACGGTCGCCGAGGTGGGGCCGGGGGTGACCGGCTGGGCTCCGGGCGACCACGCGGCGGTGTACGGGATCATCGGCTGCGGCCGGTGCCGGGCCTGCCTGCGCGGGCTGGAGAACCAGTGCCGGACCACCCCGCTCGGCGGGATCGGGCTGAGCCGGGACGGCGGGCTGGCCGAGTACGTCGCGGTGCCCGCGTCGCGGCTACTGCCGATCGGCACTCTCGAACTGGTCCAGGCCGCGCCGCTGACCGACGCGGGACTGACCCCGTACCACGCGATCGAAATGAGCCGCCCGGCGCTGCAACCCGGCACCCACTGCGTGGTGATCGGTGTCGGCGGGCTGGGACACATGGCGATACAGATCCTGGTCGCCACCACGGCGGTACACGTCATCGCGGTGGACACCAGCCCGGAGTCGCTGGACCTGGCCACCCGGCTCGGTGCGCACCACGTGGTGCAGGCCGGCCCGGACGCCGTCGAGCAGATCCGCACCATCGTCGGCCCGCCACCGGACGGTGCCGACGTGGTGCTGGACTTCGTGGGCACGGACGCCACCCTGACCACCGCCCGCAGCGTGGCGGCCAACGGTGGCTACCTGATGCTGGTCGGCCTGGCCGGTGGAACCCTGCCGATCCGGCCGACCGTCGAGGAGGTCCCGCCGGTGCCGATGGAGACCAACGCGCGGGTGCCGTTCTGGGGTACCCGCGTCGAGTTGCAGGAGGTCATCGCGCTCGCCCAGGCCGGCTTGCTCCGCGCCGACGTGGAGATCTTCCCGTTGGAGCAGGCGCCGGAGGCGTACGCGAAACTGCGCAAGGGGGAGATCCACGGCCGCGCGGTGATCGTCCCCTGACCCGCTGGCCGGAAGCGGCTCAGCCCAGCCCGGCGAGGCCGGCGACGAAGGCCCGCCAGGCGGCCGGGTCGACGGTGAGGGTGCCGCCACTGCGGTCCTTGCTGTCCCGGACCAGGACCACCCCGGGGAGGTTGTCGGCGACCTCCACACAGGAGCCGCCGTTCGTGCCGGACCGGGTGGACGTGCGCCACTGGGCGTCGGTCATGTCCATGATTTCGCCGCTTCCTTGATCAGGTCGAGGGACGGTCGGCGCGGGAGCGCGGCGCTGAGGATCGCCTCCCACGTGTGTTGCAGCCTAACAATCTCCGCTGATCCACTGACGATCTGCGCACGTACCTGATTGTCGATGTGCCCGAGCACCGTGTCGTCGGGCAGGGTGGCGAGGATGATGCCACCCTGGAGACCCTGGTAGAGGCCGGCGTCGGCCGGTACCACGTGCACCTGGACCGCCGGGTGGTCGGCGCCCGTGGCCAGGTGGTCGAGCTGCTCGCGCATCAGCTCGCGGTCGTCGTCGACGGTACGCCGGAGCACCGCCTCGTCGAGCACGACCACCAGGTGCGGCGGGTCGTCCCGGGTGAGGACCGCCTGCCGGGCCAGCCGGGACCGGACCCGCTGCTCGACCTGCTCGGCGGTGAACACCCCGGCGACCCGGAGGATGCGCCGGGCGTACTCCTCGGTCTGGAGCAGCCCCGGCACGAACGCCGGCTCGTACCAGCGCAGGGCCCTCGCCTGGTCCTCGAAGGTGATCCACTCGCGTAGCCAGACCGGCTCGGCGTCCAGCTCGGACAGCCGGCGCAGCAACCGGCCGAACATGCCGCCGGTCCGCAACGCCCGGTCGATCGCGGCCACATAGTCCGCCGTGGGCGGCCGGTTGCCGGTCTCCACCGCGCTGACGTGGGTGCCGGAATAGTTGATCAGCCGGCCGAACTCCTCCTGGTTCAGCCCCCGGGAGGCGCGGGCCTGCCGTATCTCCTCCAGGAGGATCTCCGCTGCGGTGCTCAATGTCTCCCCAACCTCTCCCCGGAATCCCCGGCACCCGCCCGCCCCGCCCCTCCGGAGGAGGAGTCCAGGCCGTCGCCGTCACTCCGTGATGCTCGTTTGTGTTCCGACAGTAGTCATCCACATACCAGGGTGGAAGCACGCGGGACCGCTCGTGGAGCCGGAGGCCGGGGGCGGAACCGCGCGGAGTGCCCCGACGGTGGAAGGGACCGCCGGGGCCTCCAACCCCCACACCCCCTGGGACCACGAGGAGGTATCCCCCGATGCCCGGTCGCCACCGTCGTCGGCACGGTCACCACTGTGACTGCACACCCTGTGTTGAGCAGCGGGCCGAACCCCGCCGTCCGGCCGACAGGCCGGAGAACGCGCCACCACCGGCCCGCTACGACCCACCACTGCTCGGTGGACTCGTGCCGCCGTACCGGGGCTCGAACGGGGGTCGGTGGTGACGGCCGGGCTGCACCGGGAGCACACCCCGGTCCGGCCGATCTGGCTGTGCCGGGTGGACGGTCAGCCCTGGCCGTGCGGCGCGGCCCGGCTACGGCTCCGCCAGGAGTACGCCGACAACCCGGTCGGGTTGGCGGTCTACCTGGCCGGCGCGCTGCACGACGCGGTGGCCGACCTGTACCGGCTCGATCCAGCCGGGGTGCCGGCTCCCACCCAGCTCTTCGACCGCTTCCTGGCCTGGCTCGACACCCGGCGGCAGCCGAACCCACGACCGCGCCGACGAAGCATCGACGCGGCGGTGGTCGGTGGCGGCGGGGCGCCCGGGATCGCGCCACCGGCCGCGCGACGGTCAGCGGAGCAGGGCGAGGGCGGCGCGGACCGGACAATGGGCCAGGGCCCGCTCGAACGAGGTACGCCCCACACAGAACCGGGCGAACATCCGCCAGCCCGGCGGGGTGGCCAGCATGGTGTGGAAGACCCCCGGCCGGCGGGTGAAACCGTCGAGCAGTTGCCGCCCGGCCCGCATTGACGGGACGAGCTGCGCCTGCACGTCCCGGACGTACCCGTCCAGGGCACCGGCGGCCACCGCCGCGCCGGCCAGCCGGCCGGACCGCAACGCGTAGCTGATCCCCTCCCGGGTCCACGGTTCCAGCAGCCCGGCCGCGTCCCCGACGACCAGCACCCGGCCGTGCCGCAGCGGCGAGTCGTCGGCCCGGCACCGGGTCAGGTGCCCGGAGTCGTGTGCCGGGTCGATCCCGGACAAGCCGAGCCCTGCCACGAAGTCCCGCAGGTAGGCCCGGGTCCGCTCGCCCTCACCCCGGGTCGCGATGACACCGACGGTGAGCCGGTCCCCCTTCGGGAACACCCAGGCGTACGAGCCGGGCACCGGTCCCCAGTCGAGCAGCAGCCGGCCCCGCCACTGCTCCTGCACGGCCGGTGGCACCGGCAGTTCCACCTCCAGGCCGAGATCGACCTGGGCGTACCGGACCCCGACGTGCCGGGCGGTCACCCCGGAGGAGCCGTCCGCGCCGATCACCACCCGGGCGTCGATGCCCGAACCGTCGGCCAGGCGCAGGCGTACCCCCTCCGGGTCCTGCTCGACGGCCCGTACCGCGACCCGCTGCCGGAGCTGCGCGCCGGCCGCCTGCGCCGCCGCGCGCAACCGGTCGTCGAACTCCTCCCGGCGGACCATGGCCACCAGCGGCCCGTCGTGCCGGCGGGTGAACGCCCGCCGGCCGTCGTGGGTGAAGGTGACCCGGTCGACGCGGTCGTGGACCGGCACGTCGATCCGGCCGGCGACCTCGGTCAGGGAGCTGCCGATCAGGCCACCGCCGCAGGTCTTGTACCGCGGATGCTCGGCCTTTTCCAGCACCAGGGTGCGCACCCCGGCACGGGCGGCGGTGTGTGCGGCGGAGAGGCCGGCCGGTCCGGCGCCGACCACGACGAGGTCCCAGGGTTCCACCCGGAGCAGGGTAGGGCACCCACCGCCCGGTTGGTGATCTCCACGCCGGGTGGCCGGGAACGAACGTCACCCGGACCGGGGAGCATCATCGCTGGTCTGCGGGGTAAA
The DNA here is from genome assembly GCF_036906895.1 of Micromonospora sp. CPCC 206060. Taxonomy (NCBI): domain Bacteria; kingdom Bacillati; phylum Actinomycetota; class Actinomycetes; order Micromonosporales; family Micromonosporaceae; genus Micromonospora; species Micromonospora sp. CPCC 206060. The sequence continues at coordinate 58,184 of NZ_JBAKHU010000038.1, read as the reverse complement.
CGCCGCACGCGTACCGCCCGGCAGACACGGGGGGCGGTCGGTTTCGCGGAGGGAACCGTCATGCAGCAGATTCAGCTCACCGGAGTGGAAGAGCAGGTGTACGTCGCGGTCACCGCCCTGGAGGCCCGGGGTCAGGTGCCGTACCCGGAGGTGATCGCCGAGGAGGCCGGGCTGGCCGAGGAGGAGTTGGACGTACCTCTGAGCAGCCTGGCCGAAAAGAACCTGTTGCACCGGGAGGACTCACCGATGGCAGGGCTGGACTTCGGGCCCCGGTGGTGTGCGCAGCAACCTGCCTGAGCCGGCGACGGCCGGGGTACCGCCCGGTGCCGAGCGGCGGCGCTGGCCGGCACTGGGCGTCGGGCTCGTCGCGGCCTTCATGGCGCTGCTCGATGTCAGCATCGTCAACGTGGCGGTACCGTCGATCGAACGGTCGCTCGGTGCCACCTCCAGCGACCTGGCCTGGGTGCTCTCCGGGTACGCCCTGACCTTCGGCCTGGCTCTCGTTCCGGCGGGACGCTTCGGTGACGCCCGTGGGCGACGGACCGTGTTCGCGGTCGGCCTGGCACTGTTCACCCTGACCAGCGCGGCGGCCGGCCTGGCCGGGTCGCCGACCTGGCTGGTGGTGGCGCGGCTGCTCCAGGGTGCGGCGGCCGGCCTGGTCAGTCCCCAGGTGACCGGCCTGATCCAGCAGATGTTCGCCCCCGCCGAGCGGGGCCGCCCGTTCGGTCTGCTCGGCGCGACCATCGGCCTGTCCACTGCGGTCGGCCCGCTGCTCGGGGGTCTGCTGATCAGGCTCGGCGGGCCCGACCACGGCTGGCGGTGGGTGTTCTTCGTCAACGTGCCGGTCGGCCTGGTCACCGTGCTCCTCGGCTGGCGGTTCGTCCCCGCCCGGGGCGGGACCGGGACGCGGTCCCTCGACCCGGTCGGGGTGCTGCTGCTCGGTGCCGGGGTGGTGGCGCTGCTGCTGCCGCTGGTGCAGCGGGAGCATTGGCCCGGGGCGCAGAAGTGGCTGCTCGTGCCGGCCGGGCTGGTGGCGCTGGCCGCCTTCGCCTGGTGGGAACGGCGGTACGCCCGGCACGGTGAACCGCTGTTCGACCTGGCCCTGTTCCGGATCCGCTCGTACGCGCTCGGATCGCTGGTCGCCCTGGTCTACTTCGCCGGGTTCACCGCGATCTTCTTCGTCTTCACCCTCTACCTGCAGAACGGGCTGGGCTACGACGCACTGACCGCCGGTCTGGCGATCACCCCGTTCGCGCTCGGTTCGGCGGTGGCGTCCGCGCTCGGCGGGCGGCTCGTCAACCGGTACGGCCGCAGCCTGGTCACGGTCGGCCTGTGCCTGGTGGCGGCGGGTCTGGTGGTGGTGGCCCTGCTCGGTGCCGCGCGGCCCGGCCCGGGGCTGCCGTGGCTGCTGGTGGCGCCGTTGACCGTGGCCGGGCTGGGCAGCGGTCTGGTGATCACGCCGAACCAGACCCTGACCCTCGCCGAGGTGCCGGTACCGCGGGCCGGCAGCGCCGCCGGCATGTTGCAGACCGGCCAGCGGCTCGGTGCGGCGGCGGGCATCGCCGCGGTCGGGGCGGTCTTCTTCGGCATCCTGGAGGCGGCTGCGGCGGACTGGTCCCCGGCCTTCCGGGACGCTCTGCTGGTGGCGGTCGGGTTCGTGCTGCTGGCGCTGGTGGTGGATCTCGCCGACAACCTCGCTGGCCGTCGGCGGCGGCGACGTCCCCGGTGAGGTCGACGGCGGCGACGCCCCCGGTGAGACGGTGCAGATGCAGTGAGATGGTGCAGATGCAGATGGTGCCGGCCGGGCCGGACCCGTTTCGGATCCGGCCCGGCCGGCACCGGTCACGGCTGAACTGTCAGCCGATGGCCTGTGTTCCGGAGCGGCGCCGCCGCCAGTACAGGGCCAGGACCAGCAGCAGCCCGCCGACCCCGACCAGGCCGCCCCCGGCAGCCAGGGTGACGCCGAGGCTGTCACCGGTCTTCGGCAGGCCGCCCCCGCCCCCCGGAGCGGTGGCCGTCGGCTGCGGAGCGCTTCCCAGCACGGTCAGGGTCGCCGTGGCGGTGTGCCCGGACGTACGGCCGACCGCGGTGAAGACGTACCGGCCGGCGCTGCCCGGACGGTAGGTGACGTCGAACTCGCCGTCCCTGTCGGCCTCCACGATCAGGTGCAGCGGGGACGAACCGGGCAGGGTCGGGCTGGGCTGGCGCTGGTACGCGACCGGGGCCATCGCCACGGTGGTGCCGTCGCTGCGCCGGCCCTGCTGGACGTCGAGCGGGGCGTCGAGCGGGGCACTGGCCAGCGGGTTGATGCTGACGAAGATGTCGATGGTCTCGCCAGGTGTGAAGTTTTCACCGTGCAGCTCCACCGCTTCGCCGGCGACGACGGTGGACTGGCTGACGGTGAGGTCACCCAGCCCCGGTGGGTAGGGCGGTTGGGTCTGCCCGGGGGCAGTTGGCTGCGGCTGAACCGCTGGTGCCGCCCCCACGGCGGTCGGCACGGCCAGCATGGCGAAGCCGGCCATGAGTGCGATGATGATGCGGGATAGCCGCATGATGGATCCTCTCTACTGGTCACAGGTTGATGCGGGTTGAATCCGGGTGGTCCAGGGGTGGGCTGCCGGGGTGAGCCAGAGATCGGCGGCGTCCCCGGCCCCGACCGGCGTGAGCAGGGTGATCTCCAGGGTCCGGGTGGTGCCGGGCCGGACCTCGACGTTGGCGATGGCGACCGGGCGGCCCCGTTCTACCCCGCTGCCGACCCCGATGGGCCGGCCGTCCAGCCTGGCGGCGACCACCGCACCACCGACCGGGCTGTGCACGTTCACCAACGTCCGGGCCGTGTACGGATCGCCCGACATGGCCAGGCCGGTCACCGACTTGGCGAGCCCCGAGCGGGGGGCGGCCGACCGCAGGGTCACCCGCAGGCGCAGGTCACGGCGGCCGTCCGGTCGGCAGTCGCCGACGGTCAACTCGGCGGCGGGGTGCAGGTACCAGCCGAGCTTGGCGCCGCTGCCGTCATTGAGGAACACCCCGACCGTCGGGGTCGTCTCCCGCTCGGGTAGTACGCCGCCGACCCGGGTACCGGCCATCTCGCGTTGCTCGGCGGGACGGGCACTCCAGAAGAGCAGGCGCCGCTCCGTCACCGCGCGGTCGACGGCGGCCAGCATGGCGCGGGGGTCGACCGTCCGACTGAGCAGGGAGTTGAACACCGCCATCGCGGAGGCGGCGAAGTACTTGTCCTGCTCGCGCGGGTCCAGCCGCTGGTAGCTGTCGGAGAGCAGGCTCCGCGTCACGGTCCCGGCGACCAGGGTGGTGTGTTTCGGTACGGCCACCGGGCCGGTCGCCTCGAGCAGGTAGGAGAGCATCACCGGGTCGATGGCCAGCACCCCGTCCACGGAGGTGCCGGAGTACCGGCGGTACATCTCGCGGTAGAGGGCGGCGGCGGTCGGGAAGTGCGGGGTCAGGTTGACGTCGGCCGGGTAGATGCCGGGCAGGTCGCGGTAGAGGCCACGCAGCTCTGCGTTGAGTGGCAGCACCGGCGGGTCGAACTGGCCCATCTCGGTGGAGGCGCCCTGCCGGACCAGTCGCAGCCGGCCATCGGTCACCTGCACCAGGGTGTACGCGCCGAACATGCCGCCGGTGGCGCGTAGTTCGGCGGGGTTCTGTGAGACCAGCAGGTAGTTGCGGCGCCCGTCCCCGCCGAGCAGTGCCGGCAGCAGCCGGGCCGCTGTGCTCGCCCCGCCGGTCACCGTACCCAGTTCGGCCAGCTCGTCCCGGAGCGCGACGACCGCGGAGCGTACCTGCGGGAGCAGTTTCCCGTCGGGTACGCCCTGCATCCGGGTCCGGACCCGGCGCACCGCCCGGTCGGCCTCGTCGATACTGGTCGCGGCGGCCCGCAGCCTGGCGACGTCGAAGCGCCCGGACCGGGGCACCAGGACAGCCGGGTCGATCCGGAGCAGTGCGGGGAAGGCGTGTCGGGCCAGGTCGTCGACCGCCACCGCGACGTCCCGCACGGCGGCCAGGTCGTCCCCGCTGTAGGGGACGTGCGCGCCGAGCCACCAGCCGGGGTCGGCGGTGGCGGAACGGGCGGAGGCGGTCTGTTCCTGGAGGGCGGCCAGGGTCCGGTGCGCGCGGTCGCGGTCGCCGTCGAACACCTCGCCGCCGAGTTGTCGGGTCATCGCGGCGGCACTGGTCAGGTGCCCGTGCGCGCGCCAGCCCCGGTAGCCGACCCAGCCGGCGGTGAGCAACAGCACCGAGGTCACGACCAGCCCGGCCAGCAGGATGCGCCGCAGGCGACGGCTGGTTGCCCGTCGTCGCCGTCGTCGGGTGGTACCGGGCTCCGTCACCGCGCCCCACTTTCCTGAATATTCCCTGAACACACTTATTGGACGTATATCTCTATATCAGCGGACAGTCGCTGTTTGCGGTAGTTTCGCGTTATTCGCGGCGATTGTCGGATGATGGTGACGCCTGCCGGCCGCCCGATGGCACGCGGAGCGCCAGTTGGTGCCCAGGTCACCGGGGCCCGGCACGACCGGTGGCCACCTCGTAGAGCAACCGCTGGATCTGGTCCACCCCGGCCTGCATCGACATCCGGCGCAGGTAGCTCTCCCGCCCCCGCTGCCCCATCTCCCGGCGGGCCCCGGCCGGGATGGTGGCGGCCAACCAGAACCGGTCGGCCAGCGTCGACCAGTCCCCCGGCGGACAGGAGAGCCCGGCCCGGGCGCGCTCCACCAGATCCACGGTGTCACCGGCCGCCGAGGCCACCACCGGGGCGGCGCAGGCGAACGCCGCCGGCAGGGTGGCCGGTACCGCCCCGCGCAGTACCGGGCGGTCGGCCAGGGAGACCAACTGGTAGTCGGCGGCGGCGTACAGGTCCGGCATCTCCACCGGGGAACGACGGGCCTCGAACCGCACGTTCGCCGCACTCAACTCGGCGGCCAGCCGGCGCAGCCGGTCCTCCTCCGGCCCCGAGCCGACGAGCACCAGGTCGGTCTTGCCGTTCACCGCGGCGGCGGCCCGGACCGCCGTCTCCAGGTGCTGGCGTGGACCGATCGTGCCCGCGTGCATGACCACGCAGCGGTCGTCGCGACGGACCAGCCGGCAGGCCGCGTCACTGGGCCGGACCGGCTGGAAGATCCGCTCGTCGGTCCAGTTGAGCACCACCCGGACCTTCGCCGGATCGGCGCCCTCGGCGATGACGTGCTCCCGCATCGACGGTGCGATCACGGCCACCGCCCGGGCGGCGTCGTAGATCTGCCGAATGGTCCGGTCCAGCCGGGTACGCCACAGCCCACGGTCGAGGTCCACCCCGTCCGGCCACACGTCCTGCACGTGCAGCACGGTCGGCACCCGGCGCAGCAACCGCAGCAGCCCGGCCGCGGCGAACATGGTCGCCGGCAGGTGGTACACGTAGAGCGCATCGATCCCGGTCAGGTAACGCGGGCCGGTCAGGGCGGCGCTCCCGGCGAAGGAGAGGTAACCGGCGTACCGGCCGGCCAGCGAGCTGCCGTCACCGCCGGGATAGCGCGGCACCCGGCGGACGGTCAGCCGTTCACTGTGCGTCTCGTGGTGCCACCGCTGGCGCCACCCCGGGTACACCCGCCCGCCGGGGTAGTCGGGAAAGCCGGTGAGCACCCGTACCTCGTGACCGCGCGCGGCCAACTCCTCGGCGAGACTGCCCGGGATGAAGGCCGGTTCCGGCGGAAAGTAGTACGACAGGATCCCGATCTTCACGGTCCCACCCGGCCTGTCTTCACGGTCCCACCCGGTCCGGTCCGCCCGGGCCGCGCCGAACCGGTCCGCCCGGGCCACTCGACCCGTCCGGCGCGCCGGGGCGGGGCACCGGCCGGGTACGCCCGTAGGATCCGGAGAACCCCCTCACGTCCCCCGGCACGCCCCGGTGCCGGTGATCCGTCACGTCGACGAGGAGGGCCCGCCCGGTGAACGATGTGCTGTTCGTGTGCCATGCCAATCTGTGCCGGTCCCCGATGGCCGAGTACCTGGCCCGGGCCGTGCTGACCCGGCACGGGGTGTCCGTGGCCAGCGCCGGCACCCATGCCGTACCCGGCCGGTCGATGCACCCGTACGCGGCGGGCATCCTCGACGGGCGGGGTCTGGACCCCACCGGGTTCCGCAGCCGGGAGGTGACCCGTGACCTGCTGACCGGTGCCGGGCTCGTCCTGGCCGCCAGCCGCCGGGAGCGGGCGTACTGCGTCGCGACGGCACCGGCCGCCATCGGACGGACCTTCACGCTGCGCCAGTTCGCCCGCCTCGCCGCCGCAGCCGGCCCGGTCCGACGAGGCGTGGCGGGAACCGTCGGCGGGGTGGGCGTACCACCCACCGCCGGCGGGGTGGGGCTACTGCCGGCGGCGGACGCCATCACGGGGATCGGCGTGCTGCCGGCTGCGGTGGCGGCTGCGGCCCGCGCCCGGAGCCTGCTGCAACCCGCCGGGCCGGAGGCCGACGATCTGACCGACCCGATCGGCGGCACGCCGGCCGACTTCCACCGCTGCGCCGACGAGATCGAGGCGGCGGTACTGCCGATCGTGGGCCTCATCGCGGCAGCCGGGTGAGTACCTGGGTCGGGTCCACCGCGGCTCGTTGACCCACCGCCGCCCGTCCGCCCGTCGACGCCCGGTCGCCCGGCACCGTCTTATCCACCCGCGTGGTCGCCACCCGGTACGCCTCGTACTGGTAACTGTCCGTCCTGGTCACCCGGGACATGTTCAGGACACAGCCGAGCAGTCGTACCGACACCGCGTGCAGCGCATTGGCTGCGGCGGCGGCCTGGGACATGCTGGTCTGGCCGTGCTGGGCGACCAGCAGCGCCCCGTCTGCCTGTACCGCGACGACGACGGCGTCGGTCACCGCGAGCAGCGGCGGGGTGTCGATGATGACGATGTCGGCGGACTCCCGCAGCAGCGCCAGCACGTCGGCCATCGCCTTGGAGCCGAGCAGTTCGCTGGGGTTGGGCGGGGTGGACCCGGCCGGCAGGACGAACAGCGACCGGTCGCCCCAGGGTTGTACGACGTCACCCACCTGCACGTCACCGAGCAGCACGTCGGTCAACCCGACGGCGGACTCGATACCCAGGTACTCGGAGACCTTCGGCCGGCGCAGGTCGGCGTCGACCAGCAGGACCCGCCAGCCGGCCTCGGCCAGGGCGATCGCCAGGTTGCAGGAGGTCGTGGTCTTCCCCTCGCCCTGCATCGCGCTGCTGACCGCGATGACCCGCGCGGCCTCGTGCACGTCGACGAAGCGGAGATTGGTACGGAGTTTGCGGATCGCCTCGGCGCGGACGGACCGGGCCGCGTCGCCGACGATCAGCGGCGCGATACGGGCCGCCGCCTCGAACGGGATCTCGCCGAGCAGCGGGGCGCCGGTGGCCTGTTCCAGGCTGCGCCCGTCCCGCATCCGGGTGTCGATCATGCTGCGCAGCACCGATACCGCGATCCCCGCCACCAGCCCGAGCAGTGCGGCGAGGGAGAGGTTACGCACCGGGCGGGGCGACACCGGGGCGGTGCCGACCCGGGGCCCGCTGATCACCTCGATCTTGACCATGGGGCTCTCGCCGCCGGACGGGGTCTCGATCTGTCGGACCAGGTCGACGAACCGGGCGGAGAGCGCTTCGGTCAGCCGGAGCGCGCGGGCCGGTTCGCTGTCGACGACGGTGGCGCGGAGCAGCACCGTCCCCGTCTCCGTGGAGGTGCTGACCCGGCCGCGAATCTCGTCGGCGGTCATGCCGACAGAGTTCTGGCTGGCCACGGCCTGCGCGAGCCGGTCGCTGGTGAGCAGGTCGGCGTAGGACTTGACCCGCTGCTGGAGGAAGAGACCGCCCTGGTAGGCGTCGGTTATCCGGTCGGTGGCGGTGGTCACGAAGAAGGTGACCGTGGCCGCGTAACGCGGCTGGGCCCGGACTGTGACGAACGCCCCGACCCCCAACGCGATCATGACCGTGATCAAAATGATCCACCACTGCCGTCGTATCAGGCGCAGGTAGTTGTACAGGTCCATCAGCCCAGAACTCCCGTCTCAGCAGCCAACCGAGCGATCCACACACAAGCCCCGCCGGCCGGTCCACCTAAACCGAAAATTACCCATATTTACCCCATAAGGGATCCCACCGAATGTAGATGACGATGAGGCACGGCATGCCCCATTCACCCAACGAACCGGGAAGTGGCGCGTCGCCGTCGTCGCGGCGCCGTCGTCGCGGCGCTGCGGCCGACCGACGGCCTGCCGACAAGTAGCCGGCTGACCAGCCTCTCGGTAGGCTGGCGGGCACTGGTGTGCCGGGAAGTCTGGTCGGCAACGGATTCACCGACCCCTGATTCCGGCGACGAGAGGTGACCGCGTCACCATGCCCCCGCACACTCCGCACGGCGATCCGACGCGCCATGACGGCCATCCAACGGGCCATGACGGCGACCCGACGGGTCCGCAGGGCCGGCTCTTCCAGCGCGGCTCCTGGCCGGAGGCCCGGTTCATCGCCGACGTGCTGCGTACCGAGACGGTCGGCGGCGCCCTGCTGCTGCTCGGCGCCGTACTGGCGCTGGTCTGGGCGAACTCCCCCTGGTCCGGGTCGTACACCGCGCTCAGCGGCTACGTCCCCTGGACCGGTGGAGCGGCGCTGCACCTGGACCTGAACCTGGCGAAGTGGGCCGCAGACGGGTTGCTCGCCATCTTCTTCTTCGTCGTCGGGCTCGAACTGAAACGCGAATTCGTGGCCGGCGACCTGCGCGATCCCCGCCGGGCCGCGCTGCCCGTGGTGGCGGCCGTCGGCGGGATGCTGCTACCCGCGCTGATCTACATCGGGGTCACCCTCACCTCCGGCGGGGAGGGCCTGCGCGGTTGGGCCATCCCGACGGCCACCGACATCGCCTTCGCGCTGGCCGTACTGGCCGTGATCGGCTCGCACCTGCCACAGGGGTTACGGGCGTTCCTGCTCACCCTCGCGGTGGTCGACGACCTGCTGGCCATCACGATCATCGCGGTCTTCTACACCGCCGACTTCCACCCGCTGCCGCTGCTGGGCGCGCTCCTGCCGATCGCCGCCTTCGCCTTCCTCATCCAGCGCCGGAAGACCTGGTGGTGGGCACTGATCCCGCTCGCCGTACTGGCCTGGGCCCTGATGCACGCCTCCGGGGTGCACGCCACGGTGGCCGGGGTGCTGCTCGGCTTCACCGTGCCGGTGCTGCGGCGCAGGGGCGACGGGCCGGGCCTCGCCGAGCACCTGGAACACCGCTGGCGGCCGATCTCGGCCGGATTCGCGGTGCCGGTCTTCGCGTTCTTCGCCGCCGGCGTCTCGCTGCGCGGTACCGACCTGGGCGCGGTGTTCACCGACCCGATCGTGGTCGGGGTGATGGCCGCTCTGGTCCTGGGTAAGACCATCGGGATCTTCGGCTCCACCTGGCTGCTCGCCCGGTTCACCCGGGCCCGGCTGGACGAGGACATCTCCTGGTCGGACCTGCTCGGGGTGTCCCTGCTCGCCGGCATAGGGTTCACCGTCTCGCTGCTCATCGGCGAGTTGGCGTTCGGGCCGGGCAGCCCGGCCGACGACCGGGTCAAGGCCGCCGTACTGGCCGGATCGCTGGCCTCGGCCGTACTCGCCTCGATCGTGCTGGTCCGCCGGAACACCGTGTACCGGCGGATCCACGAACGGGAGACCCGGGACGGCGACCACGACGGCGTACCCGACGTCTACCAGCAGCCCGGGCAACAGGGGTGAGTGGGGCGCACCGGGACCGGTGACGGTCCCGCCGCGCCCGTCCGGCCACCCGGGGTACTCAACCGCGGCGCTCGGGCCGGCGGTCCTGTCCGGTCTCGTCGACCAGCGCGTCGGAAAGGTCCTCGGTCAGATCGTCACCGGGCACCGCCACCGCCTCGGCCCGGTCCAGCTCGTCCGGGATGGCCCGGTCCGGCGGCTCCGGAGCGGTGGCATCCCCCGCGAAGCCGTACTCGTTCGGTTCGTCGTGCCGGCGCATACGTTCGTCCTTCCGGTCCGTGCTGACTGCCCGGTGGCGGTCTGTCCGGGTCGGTTCATTCCCGGCAACGCCCCGCATGACACCCGGTACCCGCAGCCCTGCCGGTGCCGGGCTGGTTGCCGCTGCCGATTCCCAGCGCCGTGGACAGGCCGAACCGCAGCGCCACGACCACCACCACGACCGCCAGGTCGGGCAGCGCCGGCCTACCCGCCAGGCGGAGCAGACCGGCCGCCATCATTAGATCCAGCAGTACCCGCAGGGCCAGCCGCCACGAGCCGGTACCGACCAGGGTGACCAGCGCCGCCCCCAGCGCGGCGGCGGTGAGCGCGTTGAGCAGCGCCGTCACCGTGCCGCCGACGCGTCGGGACGTACCGGAGGTCCGGTGCCCACCTGCCGCTGCTCCTGCTCGATCTCCCGGCGGAGGAAGAAGTTCAACGCGGTCCGGATCGTGGCGATCGCCGCCAGTTGACCGATCTGGTCCAGAGTCGGTGACACCGCGGTCCGCAGGATGTCCGCCGCGAGCTGGAACTCCAGCCCCAGGGTCAGGAACCGGCCCAGCGACAGCCGGATCGGGGTGAACACGGCGGCGTCGCGGTGACGCAGCCCGGCCACCACGAACCGGGTCGCCGCCCAGGCCGCCCCGACGAAGATCACCACGGCTCCGGCGACCTCCACCAAGGCGACGAGGATCTCGTCACCCTGGCGCAGGAGTTCCCCGGACGACACGGCGGCGGGTACCCGGCGCCGGGCCCGGTATGCCATGACAGGTGTTAAGAAGGGCCCCTTCCTCTACCAAAAACGTTAAGCAGGGGCCCTTCCTTACAGTTGGGGCAGGGCTTCCAGGATCAGCCAGAGCCCGCAGATCGCGAAGAGGATCGCCGCCCCGTACTTGATGGTCTTCTCCGGCAGCTTCCGGCCGAGCAGCCGGCCGACCAGGATGGCCAGCGCATCGGCGGCGACCATGCCGACCGTCGAGCCGATCCAGGTGCCGAACCAGCCGTACTGGGTGGCCAGGGTGATGGTGGCGAGCATGGTCTTGTCACCCAGTTCGGCCAGGAAGAACGCCACCCCGACGGCCAGCACCGCCGACTTGCCGCCCCGCTCGGCCTTGCGCTTCTCCTCCTCGGTGAGCCTGTCCCCCCGCAGGGTCCAGGCCCCGAAGCCGAGGAACGCGACACCGGCGATGAGGGAGATCCACCCGGTGGGCAGCGTGGCGCCCAGGCCGTAGCCGATCGCCACCGAGACCAGGTGCACCACCGCCGTGGCGACGGTGATGCCGATGAGCACCGGTACCGGCTTGAAACGGGTGGCGAACGTCAACGCCATCAACTGCGACTTGTCGCCCAGTTCGGCGACGAAGATGACGCCGAAACTGATCACCAGCGCCGCGAGAAAACCTTCCATGACACCCTTCCCGGTCAGCACCGGGTCGGGGTACGGGCGACCTCGACCCGGCTGTAACAGCCTGAGTCGAAGGTCTCGCCCGCCCCACCGAAGTGAGGCCGCGTGGCCGGATGCGCGAACGCATCAGTATGTCGACCACGACATTGGGAGCTACTCCCCTTCGCAGCCACGAGCCTAACCGATCCCGCTGCCCGCCCGGCGGCGGAGGTGGCCCTGCTCACCCCGGCCGACCGGACCGCCCGTCACACCGCCTGGGCCAGGCTGACCCCGAACAGCCCCCGCCGATCGGTCCAGAACTGCGGTACGGCGAAACCGGCCGTCGCCAGTTCGGCGGCGATCCCCTCCGGGCGGAACTTCGCCGACACCTCGGTACGCAGATCCTCGCCCTCGGTGAAGTCGACGGTGAGGTCCAGTACCCGGACCCGCATCGGCCGCGTGGCCCGCAGCCGCATCTCGATCCACTCCTGCTCCGGATCCCAGAGGGCCACATGGTCGAACGACCCCGGGTCGAAGTCGGCGCCCAGTTCCCGGTTGACCACGTGCAGCACGTTGCGGTTGAACTCGGCGGTCACCCCGGCGGAGTCGTCGTACGCCGGCACGATCACCGAGGGATCCTTGACCAGGTCGGTCCCGATCAGCAACCAGTCCCCCGTCTCCAGGGCCGCCCGCATCGCGGCGAGGAACTCCGCCCGCTCGGCCGGTAGCAGGTTGCCGATGGTGCCGCCGAGGAAGGCGACCAGCCGCCGGCCGCCGGTGGGCAGCCGGTCGAGTTGCCGGGTGAAGTCCCCGACGATGCCGCGTACCCGCAGCCCGGGATAGTCCCGGGCGATCTGCGCGGTGGACTGCCGCAGTGCGCTGATCGAGACGTCCAGCGGTACGAACGTGCCGAGCCCACCGTGCCGGGTGAACGCGTCGAGCAGCAGGCGGGTCTTCTCCGACGAGCCGGAGCCCAACTCGATGAGGGTCTTCGCGCCGGTCACCGCGGCGATGTCGGCGGCCCGCCCGACCAGGACGGACCGTTCGGCCCGGGTCGGGTAGTACTCCGGCAGCCTGGTGATCTCCTCGAAGAGCGCACTGCCCCGGGCGTCGTAGAACCACTTCGGTGGCAGCCACTTCTGTGCTGCGGTGAGCCCGGTGCGCACGTCGTCCCGCAACCCGGTCGCCAGGTCGTGCTCCTCCAGGTAGATCTCCAACGGCTCGGCGCCCATTCAGCTCTCCTTCGCGATCGGATCGGTGTGCACGTACGCGGTGGTGGCGACCACCAGGTGCCCGTCCGGCACGGCCTGCCAGGCGGGGTCGTCGTCGAGCGGTTCGGAGGCGATCAGCACCGAGTCGGGGCCGGAACGGACCGACAGGGCGTGCCCGGCGGCGGTGCCCACCGCCGTCCGTCCGTCGGTGAGCAGCAGGTTCAACCGGGAGCCGGGGGCAGCGGCGGCCACCGCGCGGACCGTCGCGGCGACCGCGTCGGCCGGATCGTCCCCGGCACGCAGCCGGTGCCGGACCAGCGCCCAGAGCAGCGCGGCGTCGGTCGGGGCGTCCAGGGTGAGCAGGTCCCGCACCGGCAGGGCACCGGCGAGCCCGGTCACCGAGTCCGGCCAGCCGGCCACCACCCCGTTGTGGCTGAACAGCCACCGTTCCGCACCGAACGGCGCCGCTGCGGTGGCCACCACCGGCATCCCGACCGTCGCCGAGCGCACCGCGGCCAGCACCGCCCCGGCGGTGGTCACCCCGGCCAGGGCCGCCAGTGCCGGATCGCCCCAGATCGGCTCGGCCCGGCGGTAGCGCACCGGCTGGTCGGCGCCGGCCGGGTACCAGCCGACGCCGAAACCGTCGGCGTTGACCGTGCCGCCGCCGCGCATGTCCCGGGGCGCCCAGGACTGCCGGACCAGCGAGTGCGGCGGTGCGTAGAGCAGCGTGGCGAGGGTGACCGGTGGCCCGAGGTAGGCCAGGTGCCGACACATCAGCCGGGCCCCTCAGCGTCCGGCTTCGTCGGGTCGGGGATCGCGGGCGCAGCGGAACCCGCTGAAGATCTGCCGCCGGATGGGCAGGTCCCAGTTGCGGAAGGTGCCCCGGCAGGCGGCCCGGTCGGTGCCGAAGGAGCCGCCGCGCAGCACCCGGTACGTGTCGCCGAAGAAGACCTCGGAGTACTCCCGGTAGGGGAAGGCGGTGAAGCCCGGGTAGCCGGTGAACGGGGTGGACGTCCACTCCCAGACGTCCCCGATCAGCTGGTGCACCCCGAGCGGGGACGCCCCGGCCGGGTACGCACCGACCGGCGCCGGCCACAGGTGCCGCTGCCCGAGGTTGGCGTGCGCGGGCGTCGGATCCCCGTCGCCCCAGGGATAGCGGCGGGACCGGCCGGTGGCCGGGTCCCAGCGGGCCGCCTTCTCCCACTCCGCCTCGGTGGGCAGCCGCTTACCGGCCCAGGCGGCGTACGCCTGGGCCTCGTAGCAGCAGACGTGCACCACCGGTTCGTCGTCGCGGACCGGAGACCAGCGGCCGAAGCGCAGGTACGACCAGTCGTCGCCGTCACGCTGCCAGTGCATCGGGGCGGTCAGCCCGGCCACGCACCGGTGCGCCCAGCCCTCGTCACTCCACCAGCGCGGGTCGTCGTACCCGCCGTCGGCGATGAACGCCCGGTAGTCGCCGTTGCTGACCGGGGCCGCGTCGATGAGGTACGCCGGCAGGTGCACCCGGTGGGCGGGGCGTTCGTTGTCCAGGGCCCACGGGTCGGTCGCGGTACCCATCTCGAACGGTCCGGCCGGGACGAACACCTCGCCGCGTACCGGGCGGGCGGCCGGCGGGGGCGGTGGTGCGGTGAGCACCGGCGGGCCGATCCGCAGCTGGTGGGTGGCGAGCATGGTCTCGTCGTGCTGCTGTTCGTGCTGGACGATCATTCCGAAGGCGAACCCGTCGGCCACCAGGGGCCGCTCGTCGAACCGCACCCGGTCCAGCAGGTCGAACACCTTGTCCCGGACGGTACGCAGGTAGGCGCGGGCCTCGGCCGGGGGCAGCAGGGGCAACGCGGGGCGGTCCCGGCGGGGCTGCTTGAACGCGTCGTAGAGGTCGTCGATGTCGTGCCGGACCGGTTCCCGCCCGCCGACGTCGCGGACCAGCCACAGTTCCTCCTGGTTGCCGACGTGGGCCAGGTCCCAGACCAGCGGTGACATGATCGTCGAGTGCTGGCGCATCAGGTCGTCGGCGTCGACGGAGTCGGTGAGCAGGGCGGTGCGCTGCCGGGTCCGGGCCAGTTCGGCGGCGATCCGGTCGCGCAGCTGCGTGTCGGGCAGGCCCGACGGCCCTCCGGCGGTCGGCGGGTGGACGGCTGGGGTGGTCACCGGTGTCCCCTTTCCGCAGCGGCGATCCGGCGCCGCAGGTCGTCACTGATCTCGGTGCGTCGGTCGGCCGGCAGGCCGGTCCGGTCCAGGTCACGAAGGGCCAGGCCGAGTACGGTCGCGGCGGCCCGGGACAGCGCCGGGTCGGTCAGCCCGTGCCGGGCCGCGCTGTCCCAGCGGTCGGCCACCGGCAGGCAGGTCGCCGACACCTCCGCCACCGTCGCCGGGTCGGCCAGCAGGGCGGTGAGTACGGCGACCGGGGTGAGCCAACCCCGTCCCGGCTGGGCGTCCAGGTAGCGGATCTCCAGGTAGCCGCGGGGTCGTACCGGCGGGAAGAGGGTGCTCAGGTGGTAGTCGAGGTCGTCGGTGGTGGGTGGGCGGGGTAGGGCACCGCCGATCCAGTCGGCGAAGGTGACCCCGGCCGGGGGTGTCCAGTCGGTCCGGTCGGCGCGCAGGCAGAGCAGTGGCGCGTCGAGGGCGTACCGGATCCAGGCGTCGACCGGGTCACCGGTCGCGGTGGGTGACCAGACCGGGCTGGTCCGGGCCGGGTCGATGTGCAGCCAGGCGGCCATCCGGGCGGAGGCCCAGCCGGTGTGCCGGCCGTTGTGCCGGCCGGCGGTGGCGAACGCCGCGATGAGCGGTGGTCCGAGCGCGTGCGCGGCGACCCAGCGGGCGGCGACCTGCCCGGGCTCCCCGGCGTCCAGGCAGACCTGGAGGCCGGCGGTGCTGTACATCATGGTGCGGCCGGCCGGTCCGCGCCGGTCGAAGACGCACCGCATGGCGCGGTAGCGCGGGGTGTCGACCACCGGACGCGGTGGTCGGTGCGGATCGATGCCGCTGCCGCCGAGGGCCAGCCCGGCGGTGGCCAGCAGCTCGGTGAGCGTGGCGAGGTCGGCGTCGGTGGCGTCGGCCAGGGCGGCCAGGGAACGTTGGGGGCGGGTCGAGATCTCGATCTGGCCGCCGGGTTCGACGGTGACCGCACCGCCCCGGGGCAGCAGGTCCGCGTCCCGGTCCACGCCGAGGGTCTGCGGGGCGTACCGGCCGAGTGCGGTGCGCAACCGGTCCCGGGACACCGGACGGGCCGGGTCGACCGCGTCGTGGACGGTCCATTCCAGCTCGGTACCGGTGTAGGTGGGTGGGCCGGTCTTGAAGCAGATTCTGGCCAGGTGCCGCTCGGCGGCGCCGACCTCGCGCAGCACCTCGGTCCGGTCCAGCCCGGGCGACGTCACCACCGGCAGTCCCCCTTCCGCCCAGGGAGCGGCTCCGGCCGGTAGAGGCGACCGGGGCTCCTCCTCCCCTGTCTAGCAGATGGTGAGACTAAACGCCTGCGGTAAACAGACAGGTACCTTCCGATGACAGAGCGGGTCAGCGCGGGCCGGGGGTGAGCTGGCTGCCGGTGCGGATCGGGTTCTCGGTGGGCACCCTGCTGGGGCGGTCCGGACGCTCGGTGGGCCGCTGTGCCGGCTCGGGCGGGGTCTGGAGCAGCTGCCGGCAGTACCCCTCCACCTGCTGCTGCCCTCCGGCGGCGACCACCAGTTGGCGGTAGCGGGGTGAACTGATCTCCCGGGCACGTTCGGCGCTGCCCTTGCTCAGCAGGGCGGCGCAGAGCCCCCGTGCGTCGAGGTCCCCGGAGCTGGGGCGGGTGGTGCCGGTGGTCAGGCTCGGGACGCCGGATGTCGTCGGGGCCGCCCCGGACCGGGTCGTGGTGGTGGCCGGTGCGGTCGACGTGGCCGCTGCGGACCCGCTCGGGGTGACCGGGGTCGGGGGCGGCGTCGGGCTGCCGGTACGGCCGAGACCACCGGCGGCCACGGCCACCCCGGCCGTGGCGACCGTGGCGAGACCGGCGATCCAGGCGACCGCGCCGGTACCCCGTCGACGGGACGACGCGGGCGGGGTCGCCGGTTCCGGCGCAGCGGCCCGTATGGTCCGGAACGCTGCCATGGCGGCCTCCTCCCCGGCGAGTTCGTCGGGTTGTGCCGGTGCAGCGGCGGCGGCCAGCAACCGGGCCAGGGGATCCGGGTCGGCGCCGGTGGGCGGTGTCGGGCTGTCGAGGAGCCGGTCGGCCGCATCCCGATCCGGCCGACCGGAACGGCGGAATCTCATCTCTTCCCCTTCAACGTCTGCCGTCCGTCGGCTCGACGTCGGAGCCGTGGGGCGCCGGCGGGGCGGGGACGGAACGGGGGGCCGGTCGGGTGACGGTCGCCGCCGGGTCGTCCTGCTGGCGCAGTTCGGCGGCGAGCCGACGCAGGCCCCGGTGCGCTGCGGTACGGACGGCACCCGAACGGCGGCCCAGGACCCGCCCGGCGGACTCCGCGTCCAACCCGATGACCGCCCGCAGCAGCACGGCCTCCGCCTCCCGCTGCGGCAGCCGGGCGATCATTTCGATGGCCGCGCGGGTACCCAGGCGTTCACTCGCCCGCTCGGCGGTGTCGGAGGTCGCGGGGAGTTCGCTGAGTTCCTGCACCGGGACCGGGACAGCCGGCCGGCGCCGCTCGCGACGCAGATGGTCCAGGGCCCGGTTGCGGGCGATGGTGACGGTCCAGGCCCGGAACTCCTGGCCGGTGAAGGTGGCGAGGTCCCGGGCGACCTGGAGCCAGGTTTCCGAGGCGATGTCCTCGGCGTCCGCGCCGACCAGCGCGGTGAGGTAACGCAGCAGGCCGGGTTGCAGGGTCCGGTAGAGCTGCCGGAACGCGGCCTCGTCACCGGATTGCGCGGCGCGGACCACTGCGGTCAGGTCAGTGCCCATGGCCGCTCCACCGGGACCTGCCAGTGGGCCGGGCCCCCGCGACCCGCACTCGACACGGCCGGTATGTGACCAGCACCATCAGCCCCCTGCTGCATCGATCCCGGCCCGTGTCGCAATGATCCCGTCCGCGGGGCACCACCGGTCCCGACGGGATGCCCCGGCGCGGCACCGTCCGGACGGCGTGCGCCGTACGCGGCCGGTGTCCCGGAGCGGCCCAGGGCGCGGTCAAGGTTAGGGGTACGTCCGGCTACTCACAAGTTGCGGTCCTCCGTCGGAACAGTGAGATATCTCCATCAGTCCGGCCGGTGAGTTGACGTAGCACTGCCGGATCAGCTAGCGCCGCCACCGGAACCAGCTCTCGGTAACCTGTGGACACCCCCGCGCTGAGCAGCCCGTTCCACGCCGACCGGGGCGGCGGGCGGAACAACCCCGCCACGCACCCTCGGTAGTGGCGTCGTGACGGAACGGGGTCGCCGGTTGGCCGGCGGAGCGAACGGATCACGCCGCCCGACCGGAGCGGTATCGCGGTGGGGTGCGGCCCCGCGTAGTCGATCACCAACCTGGGTACCGTAATGCGGTGCTGTCTCCAGAAGTCGTACTCAGCGATCGTTACCGGTTGAACGAGCGGATCGCCACCGGTGGCATGGGTGATGTCTGGCGTGGCACCGACGTCGTACTCGGCCGTGAGGTCGCGGTGAAGGTGCTGCTCCCGGCGCTGGTCTCGGACCCCGACTTCATCGCCCGGTTCCGGGCCGAGGCCCGGATGATGGCCGCGCTGCGGCACCCGGGCATCGTGCAGGTCTACGACTGCGGCGAGGACGCCCTGCCCGACGGCGGCCGGGCCGACTACCTGGTCATGGAGTTCGTCGACGGCGAGCCGCTGTCCCGACGGATCGAGGCGGCCGGGCAGTTGGGCGTTGCCGAGACGATGTCGGTGGTCGCGCAGGCCGCCCAGGCGTTGCACGCCGCGCACAACCGCGGCATCGTCCACCGGGACGTCAAGCCGAGCAACCTGCTCGTGCAACCGGACGGCACGGTCGTGCTGGTCGACTTCGGCGTCGCCCGCTCCGCGAGCGTCACGAGCATCACCAGCGCCAACGCGGTACCCGGCACCGCGCTCTACATGGCACCGGAGCAGGCCGCCGGCCGCCCGGTGTCGGCGGCCACCGACATCTACGCGCTGGGCGCGGTCGCGTACTGCTGTCTGACCGGCAGCCCGCCGTTCACTGGGGACAACCCGTTGCAGGTGGCGGTCCGGCACCTCGATGACGAGCCGGCCCCGCTGCCACCGGAGATCCCCACCCCGGTGGCGGAGCTGGTGTCCCGGGCACTGGCCAAGGACCCGGCGGACCGGTTCCCGAGCGCGGCGGCGTTCGCCGAGGCGGCCCGCACCGCGCGGCAGGCAGTACCCGGCGGGCCGACGGCGGCCGGTGCCGGTGCCGGTGCCGGTGCCGGTGCCGGTGCGACCACGGCGGGCCCGGGCCCCCACACCCTGACCGACCAGCCGGCGGTGGTCCCCGGTGCCGCCGCCCGGCCCCAGGGGCGCCGGGCCGCACTGGCCGGCGCGGTCGCGGCGGCGCTGGTCGGGTTGACCGGACTGGCCGTCGCCCTGAGTTTCCAGTCCGACGCGAACCCGCCCGCGACGAACCTGCCGCCGCAGCCCTCGGCGCCCAGCGCCACCGTCGAGGCGACGGCCACCGAGTCCGGGCCGACCGAGTCGGACCGGCCGGACCGCCCGACCGGTCCGCGTAGCACGCCGAGCGCCTCACCGACGGTGGTCCCGACCGGCGGACCGAGCGGCCCGGCGGTGCCCGAGCCGACCCCGACCGGTACCTCCGGGCCGGTCGAACCCACCGCCGAGCCGACCGACCCGGTCCCGTCGGACCGGCCGACCGACCAGGTACCCAGCCCGACGGCGGGGCCCGGCGGCGAGGGCGGCACCACCGAGTAGACCACCGGCGGGTGGGCCGTCGTCGCGTTCCGGCACCGGGTGTCCGTTGCCGGCGCGGCGTACAGTTCGAACAGGGGCTGAGCAGAGCCTTCCGACCGGCCTCACCCCCGTCGATGGGTGCGGATGCGGGGCCTGCGTAGGGTAGGGACGTGCCACTATGGATAGCCGCGATCTGGGGCCTGGTCGGCAGCGGTGTCGCCGAGGCGCTCAACCTGTACGCGATGATGCGCCCGAGCACGGAGTCCAAGGGGCGCTGGCAGTGGCCCTGGCGGGACCGCCGGGACCGGCCGATCGTGCTGCTCGCCGTGTCGCTGCGCACCTTCGCCGGCACCGGTCTGGCTGCTGCCGCCGGGGCCGGTGGGGTGGCCGACGACCCGTTCGCGACCTTCATCCTCGGGGTCACCGCCCCGCTGGTCATCGCCAAGATGTTCGACCAGATCCGGATGCTCGACCAGTCCTCCGGCACCGAGCTGGACACACCGGAAGGGCACGCGGATGACGGCGCATGACGGTTTCCTGGCCCGCCTGGTGGACGCCCTGGCCGCCCGGCCGTCAGCCACCACGGCGTCCTACCCGCTGCCCACCCGTACCCGGCTGGCCGCCGCGCTGGCCGCCCGGCCGGTGACCCGGGCCGCCCCGCCCCGGCCGGCCGGCTTCGACGTGGCCCGACTGCACGCCGACGCCGCGCAGGGGGACAAGCTGCTGGACCGGGTCAAGGCCGTCCTGGCCGGGCTGCTGGACACACCCCCCGACCAGCTCCGGATGGACTCCGACGGCAACATCGGCATCCGCGCCGGCTCCGCCATGATCTTCGTACGGGCGCAGGAGGATCCGCCGCTGGTCGACGTGTTCTCTCCGCTGCTCACCGGGGTGCAGCCCAACGAGAGCCTCTACCGGCGGCTCTCCGAGCACACCAACGACCTCTCCATCGGCCGGGTGTACTGCACCGGCGACACCGTCTGGGCCTCGGTCCCGGTGGTGGGTGAGGACTTCCAGCCCAGCCACCTCGCCATGGCGGTACAGGACATGCGCGACCTCGCCGACGATCTCGACGACCGGTTACGGGCCGAGTTCGGCGGCAACCGGTTCTTCGACTCGGCCCCGGCCGGGCTCTTCGCGGTGCCCGATCCCACCAACTACCTGCGCCGCCTCGCCGCCCGGGGGGCCGGGTCGGCGCGCAGTGTCCTGGTCGAGCTGCTCGCCGAACGGGGCCGGCTCGGTGAGCTACGGTCCCTGGCCGACGGCGGTGACTGGCACGCGGCGACCCGGCTGGCCGGGCTGCTGCACGCCGACGGCCAGGACGTGGAGGCCGAGCGGTGGTGGCGCCGCGCCGCGGACCAGGGTGAACCGAGCGCCCGGGCGGAGCTGGCGACGCTGCTGGCCACCCAGGGTCGCGCCGACGACGCGGTACCGGTGCTGCGGGCGGCCCTCAACGACGACGACTGGAGCGCCGCCGGACCGCTGCTGCGGCTGCTGACCCGGCAGGGGCGGCTGGACGAGGTGATCGACGTCCTGCGCGGGCGGCGGGCCCGGCCGGCGTGACGCATCGACCGACGAGTGGGCCGGCGCGACGCCGCCACGGGTGACCGGACCGGCCCGACCGGCACCGGCGGACACCCGGCCCGGGGTGCCCGGGGCGGCCCCGGCGGGTTGGTAGGCTCGGCGCGCCGTCGACCGGCAGGAGATCCGTCGCAGTGTCCGAGCAGCCCGCACCCCGTCCGTCGCAGCCGCCACCCCACCCGTCCGACGACGGACGGCGTCACCTGCGCGCCGACTGTGCCCGGTGTGTCGGGCTGTGCTGTGTGGCACCGGCCTTCGCCCGGTCGGCGGACTTCGCCGTCGACAAGCCCGCCGGGCAGCCCTGCCGGAACCTGGGCGCCGACTTCCGCTGCGGCATCCACACCGAGCTGCGGCAACGGGGCTTTCCCGGCTGCACGGTCTTCGACTGTTTCGGCGCCGGCCAGCAGGTGGCCCAGGTCACCTACGCCGGGCAGGACTGGCGGACCGCGCCGCAGCGGGCCGGGGAGATGTTCGGGGTGTTCACGGTCATGCGTCATCTGCACGAACTGCTCTGGTATCTCACCGAGGCGCTGACCCTGGCTCCGGACGCCCCGCTCGTCACCGAGCTGGCCGCCGCGCGGGAGCAGACCGGTGCACTCACCGCCGGCACCCCGACCGAGCTGCTCGCGCTGGACGTGGTCGATCTGCGGCAGCGGGTGAACGGACTGCTGCTGCGCGCCAGTGAGCAGGCACGGGCCGGCAACGGTCGCCCCGGGCCCGACCGTCGGGGCGCCGACCTGATCGGGGCCGACCTGCGTAACGCGGACCTGCGCGCGGCCAGCCTGCGCGGGGCGTACCTGATCGGCGCCGACCTGCGCCACGCGGACCTGCGGGGAGCCGACCTGATCGGCGCCGATCTGCGCGGGGCGGACCTGCGGGGCGCGGACCTGCGGGGGGCGATCTTCCTCATCCAGTCGCAGCTCGACGCGGCACGCGGCGACCGGACGACACGGCTGTCGGCGT
Organism: Micromonospora sp. CPCC 206060; assembly: GCF_036906895.1. NCBI lineage: Bacteria > Bacillati > Actinomycetota > Actinomycetes > Micromonosporales > Micromonosporaceae > Micromonospora > Micromonospora sp. CPCC 206060. Next base: position 36,245 of record NZ_JBAKHU010000038.1, on the reverse strand, counting down.
CGCTGGCCCAGCCGGCGCACTGGGGGACGCTCCCGCTCACCCCGGTCCGGCGCGGCCACCCCGGGCGGGACCGGCGGGCCCGGCCGGCGTCCGGACGCCGCTGAGGCACCGCTGAGGGGCGCCGGCCATCGTCGGCCGGGCCGGCTCGGTCAGGACCCGGCGAGCGGAAACTGGTACGTCTTCGCCCAACGCTGGCCGGCGACCAGCCGGACCGCACCGGTCCGCAGCTCGTACGTCACCGACCAGCGGGTGTGCGACTGCGCGACGTCCGCCAGGATGCCGAGGGCGGCGGTGGCGTCGGCCCGGCCACCGGAGCGGGTCAGCGCCGCCTCGATGGTGGCGTACCGGCGGTCGGTGCGCAGCTTGTCGGCAGGTACCCCGATGACCGGCACGTTGGTCAACGCCTGCCAGGCGCCGGTGCCGCGCTGCACCCGCATCCGCCCGTCGACGAACTCGACCACGGCGGACGCGCCGCTGGCGTCGGCGAGCAGATAGTGCAGCGGCGGTCCGCCCTCGAAGTCGAGGTTGTAGCGGCCGAAGATGGCCACCGCCTCGTCGACCGTGGCGGCCTGGTCGAGCACCAGCCGCTGGATCCGGACACTGCCCACCTTCGGTTTCCCGGGCTCCGGCGTCGCGGTGGCCGCGTCGTCGGCGGCGAGCCCGATCGCCAGACCCCGTTCGTTCATCCCGTCGAACGGCAGCAGCGGTGCGTCGAGCAGCCGTCGGTCACCCGGTTGCGGCGCGTCGTCGATGCCCAGGTAGCGCAGATCCACCACGGACACGCTGGCGTACCCGTCGGGCGGGTCGGTGTGCAGCAGCAGCGCCGGGTGCGGATCCCAGTCGAAGTTGCGGGCGAACAGCGGCCGGTCCCGGTCACCGGAGGCGACGAAGATCGAGCAGCCGAACGGCGACGTCGGTGCCGGGTCCAGGCCGGTGGTCGGGTCGTAGTCCCCGGTGTAGGTCATCTCGTACAGCGGCAGCTCGTCGACGCGGCGCAGGCTGGCCAGGGTCCGGTCGACCTCGGCCGGGGTCTGCCGGGACGAGCCGACCGGTGGGGTGGCGGCGGAACCGGTCGGGGTGGTCGCGGAAGTCGGCGCCGCAGCGCCGTCGGCGCACCCGGCCACCGCCGCCAGCAACACCCCGGCGAGCACCGTACGTCGTCGCAGAACCAGCCCTCGTCGCATAACCACAGAACGCTAGAAGCCCGCCTTCCGGTTGTCCAGCCGTTGTGGACGGTTGGCCCGCCGGAGCGCACCGGTGTGGACGGTCAGCACGTTTCCCGCCGCCCGGTCCGGGTATCTGACCGGTCGAGGGACACGAGAGGGGCGGAGTCGAGGGACACGGAAGGGGCGGACATGAAGCGGACCGAATACCACGTGGTACCGAACAGTGGCCGGTGGAAGGTCGAGCAGGGCGGCCGGGAGGTCGGCACGTACGACACCAAGCAGGTGGCGGTCGAGGCGGGCCGGAAGGCCGCGCGGACCAGCGAACCCAGCCAGCTTGTCGTGCACACCGCCGACGGGCGGATCGAGACCGAGTACACCTACCAGGGCGACCCGTACCCGCCGGCCGGCTGAGCCGCGCACCTGATCCTCCGTGCCCGCCCTCTCCTCCCGGGGCGGGCACGGTCGTGCGGGACAGGGCTGGTCAACGGCCGATGTGCGATGATCCGCCGCCGTGGCGCCCGCCCGGCGTCAGGTGGCGGGGATCCGGGCCAGTTGGGCGTCGATGGCCGGGCCACTGAGGTCCGGACGCCCACCGGGGTGCCCGACCGAGGTGCCGGCCGCCGCGACGGCGTACCGGGCCAGGTGTTCCGGCTCGTCGCCCCGGAGCAGGCCGGCGGTGAGGGCGGCGACGAAGGCGTCCCCGGCACCGGTGGTGTCGACCACCCCGGTGTCGCTGAGCGGCACGACGAGCGACCGGTCCGGCCAGACGAACACGTTGCCCACCCCGTCGACGGCCAGGGCGACCAACCGGGGACCCCGGCGGAGCAGGTCCCGCCCGGCCCGCAGCGCCGCGTCCGCGTCGGTGAGGTCGGCGCCGGTCAGCAGCCGGGCCTCCCGCGCGTCGGCCCGCAGCACGTCGGCGGCGGCGAGCAGGTCGTCAGCCACCGCAGGGTCGGTGGGCGCGCCGTCGAGCACCACCAGCCGGTCGGCGGACCTCGCCTGCCGGGCCACCGCCAGGGCGACCGGCGGGGGCTGCTGCAACTGCACGAGTACGCCCCGGGCGGCGCGTACCGCTCCGGCGGCATTGGCGACGTCGGCCCCGGTGAGCAGGGTGGCCGGCGGGATGTCCTGGATGTAGCGCCACGAGCCGTGCCGGTCGACGAGGTCCACGATCAGCGGTCGGGCTGCCGGGGCGACGGATGGTCGTACTGGTGTCGATGCCGTCGCTACGAGCCTGCGCCAGCAACCGCTGGCCGACCTCGTCGTCGCCGACCACACCGAGCAGTCCCGGGGTGAGGCCGAGTTGCGCCAGCGCGACCGCCTGGTTGGCGCCCTTGCCGCCGAGCAGTTCCCGACGCCGCCGGACCTCGGCGGTACCGCCGGCTCCGGGTACCCCGTCGACCAGCAGCACGAGGTCCCGCGCCACCTGCCCGGCCACCAGCACGTCCACCGCCATGGCAGGACTGGTACCCCGGCGGCGGCGTTTCACTCCGCAGGGTCGGCCGGGCCGGTGGGTCCGGTCGCTGGTCCCGGGAATGCGACGGGCCCGGGCCGACCGGCCCGGGCCCGCAGGTGCACCCCTCAGCGGGGCGCGTCGACGCCGACGGCCTTGGCGATGTCGTCCAGGATCAGGTGGGCACCCTGCACGCCGATGCCGGTCATCCAGGTGTCGTCGCTGACCGGGATGACACGCTGGTTCTTCACCGCGGTCAGGCTGTTCCACAGCGGGCTGGCCTGGAAGGCGGCCTGCTGGGTCTTGGCCGGGTCACCGTAGGCGCAGACGAAGACGTAGTCGGCGTCCGCCTTCTCGATCAGCTCCGGTCCGATCTCGGTCATCACCGCGGAGGCGTCCTGCTGGCTGGCCGGGCGGGCCAGGCCGGCGTCGGCCAGGACGGTACCGCTGAAGCTGCTGGGCTGGTAGAGCCGGGTGGGGCCGTCGACGAACCGGACGATCGAGAAGGTCGGCATGGTGCCGTTGTTCTTGGCCTTGGCCGCCTCACCGAGGGCCTTGGCCCGGGTCCGGTACGCGGTCAGCGCCGCCTCGGCCTCCTTCTCCCGCCCCATCGCCTGGGCGAACAGGCCGATGTTCTGCTGCCAGCCGCTGCCCGGGGCGGCGGCGAAGACGGTGGGGGCGATCTGGCTGAGCCGGTCGTAGATCTTCTCGTGCCGCTGCTTGGAGGAAATGATCAGATCCGGCTTGAGCGAGAGGATCTTGTCGATGTTCGGCTCGGCGAGCGGGCCGACGTCCGGCACGCCCTCCAGCTCGGCCCGCACATGGGCCGGGTAGGTCTTGTTGACCGGGTCGACGGAGACCGCGGCGATCGGCTTCACCCCGGCCAGCAGGGCGGCACTGGCCTCCGGGGTGTCCAGCACGACCACCCGTTCCGGCTTGGTCTTGATGGTGGTGCTGCCCATGGCGTGCTGCACGGTACGCGGGAAACCGGCCGCCGCGTCGGCCGGCGCCGAGTCGGTGTCGGTGTCCCCACCGCAGGCGGCGGTGAGGCCGAGTACGGCGCCGAGGGCGAGCGCGGCGGTGAGCCGGCGCAGGGTGGCGGAACGCATGTGGAGCCTTCCTTCGATGAGCTGAGAAATCAGTGGGTAGAGGTGCCGGCGGGCTCGGGAACCGGTCGGCGCTGCGGGCGCCGGTCGTGCGGCACCACCAGGGGCGTGCCGGTGACCGGGTCGGGAATGAGGTCGCAGGGCAGGTCGAACACGTCGGTGACCAGGTCGGCGGTGAGTACCCCGGCGGGTGGGCCGGCGGCCACCACCCGACCGGCCCGCATCACCACGAGCTGGTCGGCGTACCGGCACGCCTGGTTGAGGTCGTGCAACACGGCGACCGCGGTACGGCCCTCGTGCACCAGGCCGGCGACCAGGTCCAGCACGTCGAACTGGTGCCGGATGTCGAGGTAGGTGGTCGGTTCGTCGAGCAGCAGCAGCGGGGTCTCCTGGGCCAGGGTCAGCGCGATCCAGGCACGCTGGCGCTGGCCACCGGAGAGTTCGTCGACCTCACGGGACCGCAGCGCGACGATGCCGGCCCGGTCCAGGGCCCGGTCGACGGCCTCCTGGTCGGCGCGGGTCCAGCCGCGCAGCAGCCCCTGGTGCGGGAAGCGACCCCGGCGGACCAGTGCCTCCACGGTCAGCCCGGCCGGTACCGCCGGCGACTGCGGCAGCAGGCCGATCCGCCGGGCGACCTCCCGGGTGGGTACCCGGCTGATGTCGGTGCCGTCGAGCAGTACCGCGCCCCGGGTCGGCGCGAGCAGCCGGACCAGCCCGCGCAGCAGGGTGGACTTGCCGCAGGCGTTCGGCCCGACGATGACGGTGAACCGCCCGGTGGGCAGGTCGACGTCGACGCCGTCGACCACCACCCGCCCGTCGTAGGCGAGGGTGAGGTCGCGGCCGGTCAGCTCGGTCACGTCATGCCTCCCTGCGGTGGTGCCGCCAGAGCAGCCAGAAGAAGAGCGGGGCGCCGACCGAGGCGGTGACCACTCCGGCCGGCAGCGCGGTGGGCAACGCGTGCTGGGCGACGACGTCGGCGGCGAGCAGCAGCGCCGCGCCGAGCACCACCGCGAGCAGCAGCGTCGCCGGGCTGAGCGGGCCGGCGATCAGCCGGGCCAGGAAGGGTACGGCCAGCGCCACGAAGGGCAACGGCCCGGCCAGGGCGACCGCGACAGCGGCGAAAGCGACGGCGACCGCGAGGATGCCGGCCCGGGTGAGGCGTACCCGCAGGCCGAGACCGGTGGCCAGGTCGTCGCCGAGGTCGAGCACGCCGAGGGCGCGCAGCAGGAGCAGGGCGGCGGGCAGCAGCACGGCCAGCGCGCCGGCGGCGACCGCCACCTCCGACCAGGTCCGGTTGTAGAGGGTGCCGATGGTCCACATCACCGCCTGCTGGACCACGTCGTCGGGCCAGCGCAACAGCAGGAACGTCTTCATCGCGTAGAGCCCCGCCTGCACCGCGATGCCGATGAGGACCAGCCGGTCGGCGCCGATGCCACCGCGCCAGCCGAGCACCGCGAGCAGCAGGGCGGCGGCCACCGCGCCGAGCAGGGCGCCACCGGGTACGAACAACCCGGGTACCCCGAGCACGATGCTGGCCACTGCGGCGACGGTGGCACCCATGTTGATGCCGATCACGTCGGGTGAGGCGAGCGGGTTGCGCAGCAGCGACTGCAGCAGCGCACCGGCCGCCGCGAACGCCGCCCCGGCCAGCAGGGCGGCCAGCACCCGGGGCAGCCGCCACTGCTGGATCACCAGCAGATCCGCCTGGGGACCGGCGCCGACCACGGCGCGGGCAGCCCCGGCCAGGCCGATCGGGTAGTCACCGAGGGTGAGCGCCCAGGTGGCCAGCAGCGCGGTACCGGTGAGCAGCGCGGCCACCAGCAGGCCGACCAGGCGACGGGTGGGGGCGACGGTGGCCGGGGTGGCCGTTCCGGGTACCGGCGGGCTGACGGTGGTGGTGCTCATGTGGCCACCACCCGGGCCCGGCGGGCCAGCATGATCAGGACCGGCGCGCCGAGGAACGCGGTGACGATACCGACCTCCAACTCCAGCGGGATGAGCACGATCCGACCGACCACGTCGGCGAGCAGCAGCAGGGTCGGGCCGAACAGCGCACAGGCGGGCAGGAGGATCCGGTGGTCCGGGCCGACGAGTTGCCGGGCCAGGTGCGGGGCGGCCAGGCCGATGAAGGCCAGCGGGCCGGCGGCGGCGACCGCGCCTCCGGCGAGCAGGGTCACTGCGAGGGCGCCGAGCAGGCGGTAGCGGACCGGGTCGAAACCGAGCGCGGCGGCGGCGTCGTCGCCGATGGCCAGGGCGTCCAGGGGCCGGATCAGCAGGACGGTGAGCAGGCCGCCGACGACGAGGAAGGGCAGTACCGCCAGGAGCACTCCGGTCGGGCGGCCGGCGAGCGAACCGGCGATCCAGAACCGGGCCTCGTCGAGGGTGCGCTCGTCGAGCGCCATCAGGGTGCTGGTCCAGGAGAAGGTGGCGGCGGCGAGCACCGCGCCGGAGAGCGCCAGTCGGACCGGGGTGGCGGTACCCCGCCCGGCGCCGGCGAGCAGGTACACCACCACGGCGGAGACGGCGGCCCCGGCGACGGCGAACCAGACGTAGCCGTGCGGGCTGGTGATGCCGACCAGGTAGATGGCGAGCACGACCGCGAAGGCGGCACCGTTGCCGATGCCGAGCACCTCCGGGGAGGCCAGCGGGTTGCGGGTGAGGCCCTGCATGACCGCCCCGGCCACGGCGAACGCGGCGCCGACGGCGAGTCCGAGCAGGGTCCGGGGCAGCCGGATCTCGCGGATGATGATGTGTTCGGGCGTTCCGGCGAAGTCCCGCAGCGCGTCCAGGGTGACTGTCGGGCTGATCGCGCGGGCGCCGACGAAGAAGCTCAGGGCGACCGCGCCGAGCAGCGCGGCAGCGCCGATGACCAGCCAGCCCGCGCCGGTACGGCGGGTGGCGGTGCGGGCGGTGGACAACGGGAGCCTCTCGTCGGCGGGGTGTCGGGCGGACCGGACCACCGCAGGCTATAAGGTGAGCCTAACCTTGGTCAAAAGGGGGTTCCGTGCAGCTTCCGCCGTCCGCCGCCGGCCGACCGTCCCTCCCCGTGGACCAGCTCCCACCTGGGGTGCGGGCCGCCCTGTTGGCCCGGGTCGGTGGACCGGAGCCGGTCAGTGGCTACCTCTACGACCCGGCGGTCGCGGTGGACCGGGCCACCGCGCTACGCGCCGCCCTGCCCGACTGGGCCCGGGTCTGCTACGCGGTGAAGGCCAACTCCCATCCTCCCCTGGTCGCCGCACTCGGCGCCCACGTGGACGGGTTCGAAGTGGCGTCGGCCACCGAGGCTGCGCTGGCCCGTCGGGTACGGCCGGACGGCCTGCTGGTCGCGGCCGGACCGGCCAAGACCGAGGCGTTGCTGACCGCCCTGGTGTCGGCCGGTACCGACGTGGTCAACGTGGAGAGTCCGCTGGAGCTGCACCGGGTGCAGGCGGTCGCGGCGCGGGCGGGTCGGCGGGTCGAGGTGTCCCTGCGGGTCAACCCGGACGTGGTGACGGTCACCGGTGCACTGGCCATGGGCGGTGCCGCGACCGCGTTCGGCATCACCGAGGCGGACGTACCGGCCGCGCTGGCCCTCGCGGCGACCCTGCCCGATCTGCGGGTGGCCGGCTTCCACGTGCACGTGGTTGGCAACAACCTCGACGCCGGGGCCCACGCCGCCTACGTACGTTGGTGCCTCGACTGGAGCGCCCGCACCGCCGCCGTCCACCGGATCGAGCTGCGTACCGTCGACGTGGGCGGCGGGCTGGGCGTACCGTTCGACGGCGGCGACGGCTTCGACCTGGACCGGTTCGGTGAGCTGCTCGCCGGGCTGACCCCGCCGGCCGGCTGCCGGGTGGTACTGGAACCGGGCCGCTGGCTGGTCACCGACGCCGGCTGGTACGCCGCCGAGGTGGTCGACGTCAAACACAACCACGGCACCTGGTTCGTGGTGCTGCGCGGGGGGATCAACCACTTCGCGTTGCCAATCTCCTGGGACATCCCGCACCGGTTCGCCGTGCTCCCGGTCGACGACTGGCCGCACCCGTACCCCCGACCGCAGGTCGACGACGTCCCGGTCACCGTGGTCGGCGAACTCTGCACCAGCGAGGACACCCTGGCCCGGGACGTGACGGTGCCCCGGGTGCGCGCCGGCGACCTGGTGGTCTTTCCGATGGCCGGCTCGTACGGCTGGGAGTTCGCCCTGCCCCACTTCCTCAGCCACCCGCCCGCCCGGCGCTGGCTGCTGCGCTGATCCGGCAGGCCCGGCCCGCGCGCCCCCGTGCGCGGGCCGGGCCTGCCGTGGCGTGCCCAACCGGCCTACTCGGCCGCCTCGACGACGTCGAGATCGATGACCTGGTAGAAGGCGTTGCCGGTGTCCGCGACCTCCCAGACCGCGAGCAGGACGTGGTACCCGCGGTAGGTCCCGGGGATCTTCACCGTGTGCACCGTCGGGTCCGGCGGCACCAGGTCGTGCTCCCAGTACGGCTGCGCCGGGTAGAGGATGGTCTGGACCGCGTCGGTGGCGAACTGCGCCCGGGTCAGTTTCTCGGCCGGATCCCAGTCCGGGCGGGTCAGGAAGTAGTTCCACCGGCGGGTCTTGTGCGGGGCGTGGTACGTCCAGCTCAGGGTGACCGCCTCCCCCGCCACCACCCGGTGCTTCTCCCAGTCCGTCCGGGGCTCGTCGAGCAGCGCCGCGAAGTCCTTGCCGGCGCTGGCGACCTGCCCGTCGGCCGGCGGTACGGCGTTGGGCTGGTCGCTGGGCGCGAACGGATCATTGAGACCGCTCTCGGTGGCGGGGAAGAACTTGCCCGCCTCAAGCCCGTTGGCCTGCCATTCGGCCAGGTAGATCATGGCACGGGAGCGAGGGCTGGAGATCGCCCCGTGCCGGGACTCCCCGCGCTGGTGGCCGATCAGGCCGGTCGCCTCCCCGCCCGTCCCTCCGGCGTGCTGGGGTTCGGTCTGCTGCGTGGTCACATGGTCCTCCCTGCTGTCGTCCGTGGCGGCCGTGCGCCGTCACCGTCGTGTGGGGGTGGGTAGCGGCGGCAATCCGGGAAGAAATGTCGGGGGCCGAGTTGACGCCGCGCCGGAGGCGGCCGGTTACTCAGGAAATAGCCATCGACCGTTTCGTGCAAAACAGCGTCATGGCGATATTCGATGGTGACGCCATCGGGACCGGCGGGAAAGAATGCAGAGCGGGAAATAGATCAGAGGATCACGTACTCGACCGGATCACGAGGGCGTTTCACCTGGCCAGGCCTGTCACCACCCGATCCGGAATCCTCCGCGCTCCGTCGACGAAAGGCTATAAGCCGCCACCGGGCACGTCAAGGACGAAATGGGCGCCACTCCGGAACCATGCAATCGGAGTGGCGCCGAAATAGCCGACGAGGGCCGCCCGACAATGGATGAGTCGAATGGCCCTCGCATTCATCCGGGCTATACGTCTGATATCGCCGCCGGTGGCAATTCCACCGATCCGATACTCTCCCGGTCGGCTACCCGTACCGGCGGACGATCAGTAGTAGCCCTTCCCGCCGTCGAGCAGTTCGCGGATGGCGTCGGCGTGGCCGGCGTGCCGGGCGGTCTCCTCGACCATGTGGATGATCATCCAGCGCAGGGACGCCTGCGCGGAGGTGAAGTCCGGATGGCGACCCGGCTCGTCCAGGGAGTGCGCCGCGATGATCTCGTTGGACCGGGCGCACTGCTGTTCGTAGTCGGCGAGCAGGTCCGCCAGCGGGACACCGTCGACCATCATGTCGGCGTCCGCCGGGTCCTGCCGGAACTGCGGACCGTCGGCGGGCCCGCCGAGGAAGAGCACCTCGAACCAGGCCTGCTCGGTCCACCTCAGGTGGGAGACGATGCCGGCCATCGTCATCAGGGGGGAGGTCGGCAGGACCGGCCGGTGGGCGTCCGCGTCGGACAGCCCCTCGCACTTGAAGTGGACGATGGCCCGTTGGAGGTCGAGCCAGCCGACCAACTGGGTCCGCTCGTCGGCGATGAAGGGGGGACGGATCCGGGAGAGGGTCATGACCAGCGACGCTAGCCCGACCGACGGACCGGCCGCCGCCGGTTTTCCGACCGGTCGCCGGGGAGCGCGGCCCGTCCACCCCGTGTCTACAGTGGGCGGCGGGTGACCCGCTGGGCAGGAGAACCCGGCGTCCACTATCCGACCGCTGTGCGCTGGTCGGATCGACCACCGACACCCCTAGGATGTCGCTGGGTAACCACAGTTGGTGAGGAAGTATGAGGTGGCGCGTCCTCGGCCCCGTCGAGGTCACCGTGGACGGGCAGGTCCTGCCGATCAGTCGACCGCAACAGCGGGCCGTGCTGGCCCTGCTGCTGCTCAACGCCGACCGGGTGGTCTCTGCGGGGCACCTGGTCGAAGCGCTCTGGGGTGACGACCCGCCCGCCAGCGCGCGGACCCAGGTCCAGGTCTGCGTGTCGCAGATCCGGGCCGCGCTGCGGTCCGCCGGCCTCCCGGAGGTGCTGGTCAGCACCGGTGGCGGGTACCGGCTGACGGTCGCCGACGACGACTTCGACCTGGCCCGGTTCACCCACGCCGTGGCCGGGGCTCGCGCGGCCATCGGCGCCGGTCACGCCGAGGAGGCGGCCCGGCAGTTCGCCACGGGTCTGGCCCTCTGGCGCGGCCCGGCGCTGGCCGGCGCGGCGGGGACGTTCGTCCGGTCCGCCGCGGACGGCCTCGACGAGCAGCGGCTGACCGCGTACGAGCAGCTCGCCTCGGTGGAGTTGTCACTCGGCCGGTACGACAGTGTGCTGCGGACCCTCCAGCCCCTGGTCGCCGCGCATCCACTCCGGGAAGCACTCGTCGCCCGGTGCCTGCTCGCGCTGGCCGGCACCGGCCAGCAGGCCGCCGCCCTGCGGCTGTACGCCGAGACCCGGGACCGGTTGGTCGAGGAACTGGGCGTCGAACCGGCCACCGAGCTGGCCGAGGCGCACCTGCGGGTACTGCGCCAGGAGGTGGCGCCCGCCGTCGTACCCGAACAGGTTCCCGGACCGGCCACGGCGCCCGCGCAACTGCCGGGGGACCTGGCCGGGTTCACCGGCCGGACTGCGGCGCTGCGCGAACTGGACCGGCTGCTGCCGGCCACGGAGACCAGCCCGGGGGCGCAGACCGGCCGGGCGGTGGCCATCTCCGCGATCGGCGGCACCGCCGGGGTCGGCAAGACCACCCTCGCGGTGCACTGGGCGCACCGGGTCGCGCACCGGTTCCCGGACGGGCAGCTCTACGTCAACCTGCGCGGCTTCGACCTCGACGGCCGGGCCGTCTCCCCCGACGAGGCGCTGCGCGGCTTCCTGTCCGCGTTGCACGTCCCGCCGCACCGGATCCCGAACGACCTGGACCAGCAGGCCGCCCTCTACCGCACCCTGCTGGCCGACCGGCGGATGGTGATCGTGCTCGACAACGCCCGCGACTGCGACCAGGTACGCCCCCTGCTGCCCGGCGTCGGCGGCTGCCTGGTCGTGGTGACCAGCCGGGACCGGCTCACCGGCCTGGTGGTGACCGAGGGTGCCCACCCGGTGACGTTGGACCTGCTCTCCCCCACCGAGTCCCGGGAACTACTCGGGCGGCGCCTCGGCCGGGACCGGGCGGCAGCCGAACCGGACGCCGTCGACGAGATCGTCAGCCGGTGTGCCCGGCTGCCCCTGGCACTGGCACTGGCCATCGTGGCCGCGCGGGCTGCGGCGAACCGCACCTTCCCGCTGGGCGCGCTCGCCGCCGAGCTGGCCGAGTCCGCCGGGCCGCTGTACGCGCTGGACGCCGGTGACCCGGCGACCGACGTACGGGCGGTCTTCTCGTGGTCGTACCGGATGCTGGACACCGACGCGGCGCGGCTGTTCCGGCTGCTGGGGCTGCACCCCGGACCGGACGTGGCGCTGCCGGCGGTGGCCAGCCTGGTCGGGCTGCCACCGGCCCGGGTCCGTCCGCTGCTGGCCGCGCTGACCCGGGCCCACCTGCTCGTCGAGCCGGTACCCGGGCGGTACGCCCTGCACGACCTGCTCCGGGCCTACGCGGCAGAGCTGTGCCAGACCGACGACGGCGACGCCGAACGCACCGCCGCCCGGCACCGCCTGTTCGACCACTACCTGCACGCCACCCACGCGGCGGACGACCTGCTCGACCCGTACCGGCTCGCCCAGCCGGTCGCGCCCGAACCGGCCCGCCCCGGGGTGACGGTCGACGCCCGGACCGACCACGCCTGGGCAACCCGGTGGTTCGGTACCGAACACCAGGTGCTGCTGGGCGCGGTCGCGCAGGCCGCCGCCACCGGGTTCGACGGGCACGCCTGGCGGTTGGCCGCCGCCCTGACCACCTACCTCGACCGGCGGGGACACTGGCCCGAGCTGGACGCCGTGCAGCGCACCGCACTGCACGCCGCGCAGCGGCAGGGTGACCTGGCCGGGCAGGCCCGGGCCCACCGGGGACTGGCCATCTGCTGCACCTGGCTCGGCCGGTACGACGAGGCACACCGGCACTACCGGCGCGATCTGGACCTCTACCGCGAACTGGCCGACGACACCGGGCAGGCGCACACCCACCTGGGGATCAGCTGGGTACTGGCCCGCGAGGGCCGGCACCGGGAGGCGGTGACCCACGCGGACCGGGCCCTGACCCTGTACCGGGCCACCGGATACCGGGTCGGGCAGGCCAAGGCGCTCAACAACCTCGCCTGGTTCCAGGCCCGGCTGGGCGACCACCGGCTGGCACTGGCGTGCTGCCGGCAGGCCCTGGAACTGCACGAGGAGACCGGGGACCGGCACGGCGTCGCGTTGGCCTGGGACAACCTGGGCTACGTCCGCCACCAGCTCGGCCAGCACCAGCGGGCGCTGGCCTGCTACCGCCGGGCACTACTGCTGCACCGGGAGCTGGGCGACCGGTACGACGAGGCCGAGGTGCTGGAGAACATGGGGGACACCCACCAGGCCGCCGGGGACCGCGCCGCCGCACGGCACGCCTGGCGGGACGCGCTGGCCATCTTCGACGACCTCGACCACCCCGACACCGACCGGCTGCGGGCGAAACTGGACAGTCATCCCGGATACCAGGCACCGCCGCCGGTGCGCGGGGTGGCGCTGCTGGCCGCCTCCGGCGGCGGCGACCCGTCCTGACCCGTCCTGACCCGTCCTGACCCGGGCGCATCAATCGGCGATCGACGCGATGGGAGGCCCACCCCGACCAAAGAGTTGATCATGAAGTTGTTGTCGCGACACGCCGGGGTAGGTGACGACAACTTCATGATCAACGCGAACGGTCCCCGTCGGCCGGGTGAAGGTCGACGCCCGCTCTCGGTCACCCGAGGCGCGCCCGGCTGGTCACCAGCGTTCGAAGCCGCGGTGCCGTTCCCAGTCGGTGACCGCCCGGCCGTACTCGGCCAGTTCGGCCCGGGCCGCCGCCGCGTAGTGCCGGACCACGTCGGCACCGAACGCCGACCGGGCCAGCCCGCTGCCCTCCCAGAGCGCCACCGCCTCGGCCAGGGTGGCCGGCAGCCGGGGCAGGTCGGCCCGCTCGTTGGCGTTGCCGGTGACCGGCGGTGGCAGCGGCAACGCGTTGTCGATGCCGTACAGCCCGGCGGCGAGGATCGCGGCGACGACCATGTACGGATTGGCGTCCCCGCCGGCCACCCGGTGCTCCAGGCGCAGCGAGTCACCGGCCCCGACCACCCGTACCGGACAGGTCCGGTTGTCCCGCCCCCAGCCCACCACGGTCGGTGCGAACGAGCCGGGCGCCAGCCGCTTGTAGGAGTTGACGCCGGGCGCGAAGAGCAGGGTCAGCTCCGGCAGGACGGCGAGCTGCCCGGCCACGAAGTGCGCCATCAGCTCCGACATGCCAGCGGTCGGGCCGGGCCGTCCACTCCCGACGGCCCCGACCCCGGCACTGGTCCCGGCGCCGGGAGCCGCGAAGGCGGGCGTGCCGTCGGTATGCCGTAGGGACAGGTGCACGTGACAGGAGTTGCCCTCCCCCGCGTCGTACTTGGCCATGAAGGTCACCGCCACCTGCTCCTGGGCGGCGATCTGCCGTACCCCGGTCTTGTAGAGCACGTGGTTGTCGCAGGTGGTCAGCGCGTCGGCGTACCGGAAGACGATCTCGTACTGGCCGGGATGGCACTCGCCCCGGGCGGACTCCAGGCGCAGCCCGGCCCGCTTCATCTCCCGCCGGATCCGCCCGACCACCGGCTCGATGCCGGTCACCCCGGTCAGCGAATAGTCCACGTTGTGCCGGGTGGCCGGGCGCAGCCGGCGGTAGTCCCGGTCGTACGCCTCGTCGAAGGGTTCGGCGAAGAGCAGGAACTCCAGTTCGGTGCCGGCGTACGCGACGAGCCCCCGCTCCGCCAACCGGTCGAGCTGCGCGGTGAGGACCCGGCGGGGCGCGAACGGCACCAGCCCGCCCGATGTGGACGGCGCCGGTCCGCCGGTGGCGTCCGGGCCGGTGGGTTGGTCCGTCGGCCAGCGGGCGTCGGCGATGACCAGCGCGGTCCCCGGATCCCAGGGCAGCTCGCGCAGGGTCACCGGGTCGGGGGTGAGCAGCAGGTCACCGAAGCCGCTGCCCCAGGCGTCGAGCGCGTACCCGGGGCCGGTGTTCATCTCCACGTCGGTGGCGAGCAGGTAGCCGCAGGCGGCGAAGCCGTCGGTGAGGACCCGGTCGCAGAAGTGTTCCGCGTCCAGCCGGCTGCCCTGCAACCGGCCGGCCAGGTCGGGCACCGCCACGATGACCGTCTCGATCCGCCCGGCCGCCACCTCGGCCCGCAACCGGTCCACCGGCAGCGGCACAGGCAGCGGCTCCGGAAGCGGCGTGGGCGCTGCCCCGGCGGGCCCCGGCCGTGGCGCCGGGACCGGCGGTGGGAAGGGCCGGCTCACCGGTCGACCGCCGGGTCGTGCAGCGGGTTGACCACCGGGGCGGCCGGCACGTCGAAGTGCGCGTCCCGTTCGGCCCGGTCGTGGTAGCCGCCGGGCAGCAGCCGTTCCCGGTTCAGGCAGACCAGGGGGAAGGTCGGGGCGAGCAGGTCGAAACGACGGTGCCGGTCGGCCGGTTCCGGGAACCGGGACCGGTACCCGAGCACCTGCTCCCGGACCAGCGCCCAGAACTGCTCCTCGGGCACGTCGAGCTGCTCGGCGGCGAGCGGGGCGAGATGGCGGAAGTGGCCGAACAGCAGCGACTTGACCACCGACCCGCGCAGTTCGTCGTCGTCGCAGCGGATCAGCACCGCCCGCGCCTGGTCCGGCAGTCCGGCGTACTCGGGCAGGTCATCGTGGAGCAGTTTGAGGTCGTCGACGAAGTCCTTGACGGCCAGCCGGACCGGCACGTCGGTGTGGTCGTAGACCACCGTCGCGTTCTCCCCGTGCGGGTTGGTGCCGATCCCGTATTGGTACAGCAGGTGCAGCAGCGGCGGCAGGACGGCGGCGAAGAGCGCGGCGAGCCACCGCTGCGCGGACAGCCCGGAACGGGCGACCAGTTCGGCGACGAAGGCCCGTCCGGCCGGGTCGACGTGCAGCAGCGCGGCGAGGGTACGGGCCCGTTCCCCGGGGGCGAGGGCGGCGGCGACCGGCTGCCGCCAGATCGCGCCGAGTAGCTGCCGGTACCGGTACGGCGCGTGCGGCAGTTCGGTGTAGACCGGATGCCGGACCGAGACCGCGGCGACCTCACCGGGCAGGATCAGCCGGCACTCGTCACGCAGGAACGGGTCGGCGTCGCGCAGCGCGTGCAGCCACGTGGTGGTCGGCGGGGCGGCCCGGACCAGCTCGTCCGGGATACCCCGGTAGACCATGGTGTTCAGGATCGACAGCGGCAGCTTGACGTCGAACCGGTCCGGATGGTCGAGGTTGCCGAAGGTACGGATCGACTGCTGCGGCCGGTACCGGTCGGGGGCCTCGCCGAGCGGTACGAGCAGCCCGGTGGCGAGCTGCCCGGCGTAGAGCGGCACCACCACCTCGTCCCACTGCCAGCGGTGCACCGGCAGCCAGACGTAGTCGGCGGGGTCCACACCGGCAGCGGTGAGCAACCCGGTGAACCGGGTCACCGTCGCCGCGTCCAGCTCCCGGGCGACCAGCGCGTCCGCGTCCAGTCCGGCCACCCCGTGGTACGTCGCCAGGGACCGGTGCGCGGCCAGCCAGCACAACCGCATGGTGGGGCGGGCCTCCGGGGCGTACGCCGCCCGGTCCGGGTCGGAGAAGCCGACCCGTCCCTTGTTGGCGATCAGCCAGGGGTGGCCGCCCTGGTGTCCCTCCAGTTCCAGGTGGGGCAGGTCGGCCAGCTCGGCGACCGGCCGGCCGGTGGCGAGCAGGTGCGCGTCGGCGGTGAGGGTGGCGGTCAGCTCGCCGACGGTCAGCGCGGTGACCGCCGGGTCCAGCCGGTGCCCGGCGTGCAGGTCGAGCAGGAGGCGGTACGGGTCGGCCGGGCCGGTGCCGTCGGCGGTGCACCGGGTCAGCGAACCGGGGTCGACGCGCCACGAGCCCAGGGCCAGCGGCCGGCCGGTGAACCGGTACGTCACCTGTGGCGCGACGGTGACCTGGTAGGTGCCGGGTTCGACCGGCTCGGGGGTCAGTGCCTGTTCGAAGGCGAGTTCCGCGATCATCTTGGCGGCCAGCGTGGCGCTGGCCCGCTGCCAGTGCTGTGGGGTCAGCTCGGGTGGGGTCCGCACGTCACCGCTCCCGGGCAGGGTCGTCGGCCGCCGGTCGCGGCTGGACCAGCCCGTCGGCCGCCGGTCGCGGCTGGATCACGCCGACGGGTCCGGCGGCATGCAGCGGGTTGGCGACGGTGCCGTGCATGACGTCGAACTCGGCGTCCCGGTCGGCCCGGTCGTGGAAACCGATGCCGAACAGCTGCTCCCGGTTGAGCGCGACCCGGCCGAACTCCGGGGCGAGCAGGTCGAACCAGCCGAACCGCTCGGCCAGCTCGGGGAAACGCCCGTGGTACGCGTCGACCGGCTCCCGGACCAGTCGCCAGAAGTCGGCCTCCGGCACGCCGAGGTGCCGTTCGACGATGTCGGTGAGGAACCGGAAGTGACCGGCGCAGATCGCCGAGAGGATCGAGTGCGCCAGATCCTGCGCGGGCCAGCGGTGCAGCCGGTCCCGGGTGTCGGCCGGCAGGTCGGCGTACTCGGGCAGGTCGAACGGGAGCAGTTCCACGTCGGCGCCGAAGTCCTTGACCGCGATCCGGGTGGGTACCTCGGCCGCGTCGCTGATCAGCACGACGTTCTCCCCGTGCGGGGTGAACGAGGCGCCGTACCGGTAGAGCAGGTGCAGCAGTGGCGGCAGCAGTGCCCGCAGGTACGCCCGCAGCCAGTCCCGCGCGGTCAACCCGGAGCGGGCGACCAGCTCGGCGATGACCGCCCGCCCGTCGGCGCCCTCCAGCAGGAGGGTGGCCATGGTCCGGGCCCGTTCGCCCGGGGCGAGATGCCGGTGCACCGGCTCGCGCCAGATCGCGCCGAGCAGTTCGTGCCAGCGGTACGGCGCGTCGGGCAGTTCGGCGTAGACCGGGTGCGGCACGGTCACCGAGGCGACCTCACCGAGCAGCACCACCCGGCACTCGTCGCGCAGGAACGGGTCGGTGTCACGCAGGCCGCACAGCCAGGTGGTGAGTACCGGGGCGCAGCCGGTCTGGGCCGCCGACAGGCCGCGCCAGACCAGCGTGTTGCGGATCATCAGGGGCAGCTTGACGTTGTGCCGCTCCGGCCGGTCCACGTTGGTCAGGGTGCGGATCGACTGCATCGGCCGGTACCGGTCCGGGCTCTCGCCGAGCACGACCATCGTGCCGTCGGCGAACTGCCCGGCGTAGAGGGGACGGACCACCTCGTCGAACTGGAACGGGTGCACCGGCAGCCAGAAGTAGCTGTCCGGGTCGCCGCCGCGGGCGGTGATCCGGGCGGCGAAACCGGCCCGGGTGGCGGCGTCGAGTTCCCCGGCGAGCAGGGTGGACGCGTCCATCCCGGGTACGGCGGTGAACCGGGCCGCGTGCCCGGCGACCGCGATCCACACCGGCCGGACGTCACCGGCGGCCTCCGGGGTGTACCGGTCGGCGTCGGCGGCGGAGAAGCCGAGCCGTCCCTTGTTGAGCAGCAGGCAGGGGTGCCCGGTCTGGTGGGCCTCCAGTTCCTCGTGGCCCAGGTCCGCCAGCGTGGCGGCGGGCAGTGCGGTGGCCCGCAGCCGGGCGTCGGCGACCTGGGTGGCGATCAGGTCCCGGACCAGTTCGGCCAGGGCGGGGGTGGGTAGGCCGAGCACCTCCCGGGCGTCCAGGACGAAGCGGGTCGGGTCGGTCGCCGGTGCGGTCCGTCCGTCGGCGCGGCGCCGGATCGAGGCCGGGTCCACCCGCCAGGCGCCGAAGCCGCCGCGCCGGGCGTGGAAGGTGTACTCGACCTGGTGCGGCAGCCGGATCCGCCAGCGGCCGGGCAGATCCCCGCCGGGTTCCGGGACGAGCATCTCCTCATAGCACAGTTCGGCGATGGCCCTGGCCAGCAGGGCCCGGCCGGCGGCGGTGTATGTCGCGGACTCCGCCGATCCGGCTGCGGCGGGCCGGGTGCCGGCGTCCGCCGGGCGGGCGGCGGTGAGCGGGTCAGTGGCGGACGACATGGCTCTGCTCCAGGGCGGGGGTGGCGGGGGCCGTCGGGACGGGCTCGGCGTCGGCGGGCACCCCGAAGGTGGTGTACGCCGTCCGCGCGGGCAGCCGGTAGGCGGTGCGGCCGGTGACGGCGTTGAGGATGGTGGCGCTGCGCCAGGCACCGAGCCCGAGGTCCGGGGTGCCGACACCGTGGGTGTGCAGCTCGGCGTTCTGCACGTAGAGCCCGCCGGTGACGGTCGGGTCGACGGCCACCCGGTAGTCGCCGTCGACGCGGTAGCGTCCGTCGGCGTCGACGTCGATCAGGTGGGCGAGCGGGTCGAGCAGGTCGGGTCGACGCGCGGCGTACCCGGTGGCGAGCACCACCCGGTCGGTGCGGACCCGGAAGCTGCGTTCCTGGCGGGTCTGGTGGCAGTCCAGCAGGTAGCTGGCGCCGACCCGGTGGGCGGCCCGGATGTCCACGTTCGCGGCCATGGTCAGCTCGGGCTGCCCACCGCCGACCGAGCGCTCGTAGAGCAGGTCGTGGATCTCGGCGATGGTCTCGGCGCTGATCGCCTTGTACAGCTGCCACTGCTGGCCGACCAACCGGTCGCGGGTCGCCGCGGGCAGGTCCCGGAAGTACCGGGTGTGGTCCGGGGTGAAGTGTTCCAGCCCGAGTTTGGAGTACTCCATCGGGGCGAAGGCGGGTGACCGGGTCAGCCAGCGCAGCCGCCAGCCGTGGTCGGGGGCGCGGCGGAGCAGGTCGAGGACGACCTCCGCGCCGGACTGGCCGGAGCCGATCACGGTGATGTCCCGGGCCCCGGCCAGGTCGGGCAGCCGGTGCAGGTAGTCCCCGGCGTGGAAGATCTCCGCGCCGAGCAGGGGCGCCAGCGCGTCCGGGACCACCGGCTCGGTGCCGACGCCGAGCACCACGTTGCGGGCGGTGACCCGGCTGGTGGTACCGGTGGCCTGGTCGGTGACGTCGACCCGGAACCGGGCCGACCCGGCGTCCCAGCCCACCCCGTCGACCAGGGAGGCGAACCGGCAGCTCGGCAGGGACCGGGCCACCCAGCGGCAGTAGTGGTCGTACTCGCGGCGCGGCACGTGGAACCGTTCGGCGAAGTAGAACGGGAAGAGCCGGTCGTGCTCCCGCAGGTACGACAGGAACGACCAGCGGCTGGTCGGGTCGACCAGGCAGACCAGGTCGGCGAGGAAGGGCACCTGCAACCGGGCGGAGTCCAGCAGCAGCCCCGGATGCCAGTGGAACTGTGGACGGGCGTCGAGGAAGAGCGTCCGCAGGTCGGCCAGGGGCTCGGCCAGGGCGGCCAGGCCCAGGTTGAACGGGCCGATACCGACCCCGACGAGGTCGTAGTCGGCGGTCGTGGAGGTCATCGGTGCGGCTCCCGGTGGGATACGTCGTCGCCGGCCGAGGCCACCAGGTCCAGCAGGGCGGCCAGGTCGGTCTCGGTGGCATGCGGGTTGAGCAGGGTGAGTTTCAGCCACACCGCGTCGGCGACGCGGGTGCGACCGACCACGGCGGCTCCGGTGTGCAGCAGTCGCCGGCGCAGGACGGCGTTGACCCGGTCCCGGTCGGCCGGGGTGACGCCGGCCGGGCCCCGGTGGCGGAAGACCACCGTGGAGAGCACCGGCGGGGCCGCCAGTTCCAGCCGGGGATCGACGTCGATCCGGGTCGCCGCGTACCGGGCCAGATCGTGGCAGCGGTCGACGAGGGCGCCGAGCCCGCGTCGGCCCAGCGTCCGGAAGGTCACCGCGAGTTTGAACGCGTCCACCCGGCGGGTGGTCCGCAGCGATCGGCCGAGCAGGCTGGGATAGCCGGCCGTCTCGTCGTCGGCCGGGTTGAGGTAGTCGACCCGGCGGGCCAACGGCGCCAGCCGGGCCGGGTCGGCGGTGAGGAAGACCCCGGCCGGTACCGGCTGCCAGCCGAACTTGTGCAGGTCCAGGGTGACCGAGTCGGCCCGTTCGATGCCGGTGAGCAGCCCGGCCAGCCGGGTGGAAAGCAGTGCGCCGCCGCCGTAGGCGGCGTCGACGTGGCAGTGCACCCGGTGCGCGGCGCAGACGTCGACGATCTGCGGCAACGGGTCGACACTGCCGAGGTCGGTGCTGCCGGCGGTGGCCACCACCGCCGCCGGTAACAGGCCGGCGCGGGTGGTGGCGGCGAGCCGGTCGGCCAGGGCGGCCGGGTCCATCCGGTACCCCTGGTCGACCGGTACCGGCACCACGGCCTGCTCGCCGAGGCCGAGCAGGGCGGCGTTACGGCGTACCGAGAAGTGCGCGACCTCGGCGCAGAAGAAGCGCAGCCGGTCGGCGAGAGCGCCCAGCCCGACGGCGGCGGCCGACCGGCCGGTGACCCGCTGCACCACGGCGTCCCGGGCCAGCAGCATTCCCATCAGGTTGGACTCGGTACCGCCGCTGGTCAGTACCCCCGCGCCCGGGCCGCCGTCGAGCCCCACCAGTCGGCCGAGCGCGTCGATGACCAGGGGTTCCAGGGCGGTGGCCGACGGTCCCTGGTCCCAGGAGTCCAGCGACGGGTTGACCGCGGTGGCGACCAGGTCGGCGGCGACCGCGACGGCCAGCGGTGGGCAGTGCAGGTGCCCGGCGCAGTGCGGGTCGGCCGGGTCCGCCGTGCCGGCCACCAGCGCGGTGGCCAGGCCGGCCAGCACGGCGGCCGGGTCATCGCCCTGCTCGGGCAGGAGGTCGGGTCCGAAGGCGAGGCGGACGGCGGCGGTCGTGGCGGCCGGCCCCCCGGCGGGCACCGGGCCACCCCGTCGGGTGGCGCCGGTCCGCAGCGCGTGCCGGGCGGTGTCCAGCAGCGGTCCGAGCGCGTCCGGACCGGTCAGGCCACCGGCCAGCGCGGCGGGCCCACCGGGCGGCGGCGCTGTCGGGGCGGCCCGGGTCGGTACGGTCACGCCCCCGCCCCCGGCTGGGCCGGGGCCGACCCGGGACCGGTGTGGGTGGTCGGTTCCCGCCCGGCCTCCGCACGGGTGGTCGGTTCCCGCCCGGCGTCCGCACGGGTGGCCGGCCCCGGGTAGGTCCGCCGGGCGTCGTCGACCGCGTCGGCGAGCCGGGCCAGCACGTCGTCGGCCTGTTCGTCGGTGATGATCAGTGGGGGCAGCAGCCGGACCACCGCGTCCCGCCGGCCGCCCCGCTCGACGATCAGGCCCCGGCGCAGGCAGCCGGCCTGGATCCGACGGGCCAGTTCCGGCGCCGGTGGCCGGGCGCCGCGCGGGTCGGCCGGGCCGTCCGGCTCGACGATCTCCACGCCGAGCATCAGGCCCCGGCCCCGGACGTCACCGACGCAGTCGTACCGGTCGCGCAGTCCCCGCAGCACGTCGAGCATCCGGGCGCCGAGCCGGGCGGCGTGCCCGGCCAGGCCGGTGGCCTGGACGTGGCGCAGGGTGGCCGCCCCGGCGGCCATGGCCAACTGGTTGCCCCGGAAGGTGCCGGTGTGTGCGCCGGGTCGCCACACGTCGAGGTCGGCGCGGTAGGCGATCACCGCCAGCGGCAGCCCGCCGCCGATCGCCTTGGAGCAGACCAGCACGTCGGGTACGACCCCGGCCTGCTCGACGGCCCAGAAGGTGCCGGTACGCCCGACGCCGGTCTGCACCTCGTCGACGATCAGCGGTACGCCCTGCTCGGCAGTGATCCGGCGCAGGTCACGCAGGTACTCGTCGGGGGCGGGCAGCACGCCGCCCTCGCCCTGCACCGGCTCGACGATCATCGCGGCCGGGGGGCGTACCCCGGAGTGCGAGTCGGTGAGCAGGTTCTCGGCGTAGCGGGCGGCGATCTGGGCGGCGGTCCGGCCGCCGATGCCGAACGGGCAGCGGTAGTCGTACGGGAAGGGCAGCCGGGTCACCTCCAACGCGGGTGGTGGCAGCGGGGCCTTCACCTCGACGTTGGCGCTGACCGCCAGCGCACCGGCGGTCATCCCGTGGTACGCCCCGGTGAAGGCCAGGATCCCGGCGCGGCCGGTGGCGGTCTGGGTGAGTTTCAGCGCCGCCTCGACCGCGTCCGTACCGGCCGGCCCGCAGAAGTGCACCCGCCAGTCGTCCGGTCCACCGGGCAGGGTGGACAGCAGCGTGTCGGTGAACTCGTCCTTGTCGAAGGTCCCCAGGTCGAGGGTGTGCAGCGGGACCCCGGAGGCGAGTACCCGACCGATGGCCTCGGTGACGACCGGGTGGTTGTGGCCGAGGGCGAGGGTGCCCGCACCGGCGAGGCAGTCCAGGTAGACCCGGCCGTCGGCGCCCTCGACGCGCAGTCCGTCGGCGCGTATGGGCACGATCGGCAGGGTCCGGGCGTAGGTCCGGGCGGCGGACTCACGTTGCCGCTGGCGGCGCAGCACCTCGTGGGCCGCCCGGGGGTCGGGCGGGGACTGCGGTCGGTACGCGACGACCATGACACCTCCATAGGTAAGCCTTACCTAAGTACCACAGAGTCATGGCGGTGCATACCTTTGCCGCAGATACGTAACAAGAATGAACGGGATGTGGCCGAAAATCGTCCACGAACGACAGTCGATCATGGACTTGCGGTGGGGCTTCTGGGCGGTTCAGTGGCTTTTGTGGGGCACCACTACTCCATGATCGACAATGTGAGCGGCGGGTCGGGGCGGGCGGCGGGTCGGGGCGGGCCGACGCTCAGGGCGATACCGCACACGTCGGCACCTCCCCCATCTCCAGATCGAAGGCGCGCCGCAGCCCGGGCAGGGCGGTCGGGGCGACGCAGACGTGCCAGGCCTGCCCCTCGTCGATCACGTTGATCTCGCCCGCGTCCTGCCGGCCGAGCAGCAGGGTGGCCAGCGCCTCGTGCGCACCGAACCGCCGGTACCAGTCCATCTCGATGTCCACCGCGTACCCCACACAGTGCGCGCTCGGCAGCACCGCCGCGTACCCGAGCCGCCGCAACCGGTACTGGTGCTCCATGCTCCGGGCCAGGCTGGTGACCCAGAGCGGGGGCGTACCCGGGGGTGCGGCCAGGGCGAACTCGTAGGCGATCCGGCTGAGCAGCGCGATCACCTCGGGACGGGTCCGGGCGAACCGCAGCCCGGCGGTCCGGGGGGTACGGTCCGGCGCCAACCGCCGCTGCGCCGCCCGCAGTCCCCGGCCGAAGAGGGTGGTCGCCTGCCGTCGGTACCGGAACCGGAGCAGCCCCTGGCGGCACAGCCGGTCCAGGTCGACCAGACCCGGCCCGTCGAGCACCTGGGCGTCGGTCAGGTACGTCGGCTCGTCCCCCCACCACATGATCTCGATCCGGGAGAGCAGGTAGATCCGGATCAGCGCGGTCAGGTCCCGGGCGGAACTGCGGTCGTTCGGCCGGTAGCGCGCGATCTCCAGCAGCAGGGTCTCCCGGGCACCGACCACGCCCTGCCCGGTGGCGGCCAGCACCGCCGCGATGGCCGGGTCGGCCAACCGCTCGGCCAGCACCTCCTCGGCGCCGCCGTGGGTCAGGTCGGGGATCTCGGTCAGCAGCCCGGCCACCGCTGCGCGGTAGGCGTCGAGATCGGGCCCGGGGACGGCCGGGCGCCGGCCGGGCGCCAGGTCGGGGCCGGCGGCGGGCGGGACGTGCGCCCGCCACGGACCACTACCGGTTCCTCGCATCGTCGCGTCCTCTCTCCCGGTCCGGGCGGTACAGGAGGCACCTGTCCGGAACGTAACGAGTCGCGCCCGATGCCCGGACGAGAAGTGCTCCCGTTCACCTTTTCGGGGCGGTGGGCACGCCAACGGCCGGTGGGCCGGGGCATCGGCCGCCCCGGCCCACCGGCCGCGCCCAACGTCAGAAGTCGTCGGCGGTACGGATCCGGTCGCGCACCCAGCTACCGGCCGGCTTCAGTCGGCTGGTGCCGCCGAACTGCCCGCTGCCGCAGGTCCCGGTGGTGAAGACCGCGCCGGAGCGGAAGTCGTCGGAGAAGTTCCAGTTCACCCAACTGATCTTCCTGGCGGCCATCAGGTCGAGGTACCGCTGCGCCATGGTGAAGTCGTTCGCACCGTCACCGGAGTAGTCCTGGGTGCCGAACTCGGTGACGAAGAGCGGCAGCAGGTCGGCGGCCCGGGCGAAGGTGTTGTAGTACGCGTCCCGGTGCGAGGCCGCGTAGAAGTGGAAGACGTACATCAGGTTGCCGCCGGTCACCGGGTTGGCCGCGATCGTGTCGACCCCGCCCCCGCTGCCGGAGACACCGAGCGAGGACCAGTCGGGGGTGCCGACGAGCACCACCGCCTCCGGGTCCCGGGCGCGGATGACCGGGATGACCTGCTCGGCGTAGCCCTTGATGGTGCCCCAGCTCACCCCGTTGGGCTCGTTGGCGATCTCGTAGAGCACGTTGGTCTTGTCCCGGTGCCGGTCGGCGATCTCGGCGAAGAAGGTCTTCGCCCGGGTCAGGTTGTAGGTGGGGTCGCCGGGGCTGAGCATGTGCCAGTCGACGATCGCGTACATGCCCCGGGCGGTGGCCAGCTCGATGTAGTTGTGCACCAGGTCGGTGAACCGGCGCGGGTCGGTCTCGTACCCGCCCTCCTGGATGTACATCGAGATCCGCAGGACGTCCGCGTGCCACTCCTGCGCGAGCACGTCGAGCGATCCGGGGGTCGCGCAGTTGGCGTACCACTGGAGGCCGTGGGTGCTCATGCCGCGCAACTGGATCGGTTTGCCGTTACGGTTGCACAGCTGCCGGCCGCAGACCCGCAGTTGCCCGTTGGCCGCCACCGGGGTGCTCGCGGGGGGCGCCGTGGTGGGCGGCGTGGTGGTGGGTGGCGTGGTGCCGCCGCCGCAGGGCTGACCGTTGAGCAGGCAGCCGGTCGGCGCACCGGAGCCGTTGCCGATGAATCCGAAGGTCACCGAGGCGCCCGGCGCGATCGTGCCGTTCCAGGACTGGTTGGTGAAGGTGTGGTGCTGCCCCGCACTGGTCAGCAGGGCGTCCCAGTGGGAACCCACGGTCGTACCCGACGGCAGGTCGAACTCCAGCCGCCACGAGCCGACCGTGGCCGAACCGCCGTTGGTGATGGTGTACTTCCCCTCCCAGCCGGACCCCCAGTCGGCGACCTTGCTGAACGTCGCGGTCGGTGTCGTCGCCGCGTGCGCGACGACGGTCACCCCCCAGGACGCCACGGCTGTGGCCGCGATGAGGCCGGCGGCGAGGACGGATCTGCCGATGCGCGTCACGGGACTCCTCCAGACGGATCTCCGCCAGCCGGACGGCGACGGTAGCCGGTCAACACCTGTCGAACACTCTCGAAAATATAAAGAAACTTAAATGTATTCGCAACGCATCCGACGGCCGGTCGATCCGCGCACGCGGGCCGGCCACGGCCGGACGGGGGCAACACCGAACAGGTTTCGGAGCTCGCCACAGGCGGTCTTTGCAACGTTGGATACAACGTTGTAGAAACGGGGGCACCGACGCGGTCCGATGCCGCGCCGGCTCCTCCCCCGACCCCCTGAGGCAGGTCTGATGGGACACCTCCGTCGCGGCGGCACGATCGCCGCCGTACTCGGGCTGCTCCTGGCCACGCTCACTCCGGTACCGACGGTCGCCGGCCGAGAGCCCCGGCCGACACTGCGCAACCCGATCTCCACCGAGTTCGCCGACACCTTCGCCGACCCCGTGATCGTCCGGGGCCGGGACGGGTTCTGGTACGCCTACGGCACCACCGACCCGCTGCACGAGGGCGAGCGGGTCTTCCACCGCATCCCCACCGCCCGCTCGGCCGACCTGGTCCACTGGACCTACGTCGGCGACGCGTTCACCGCCGACCAGCAGCCGCCGTACGCCGCGCCCGGCGCGGCCTTCTGGGCTCCGGACGTGCGCTTCCTCGACGGCCGGTACGTCATGTACTTCACCGTCACCGACACCACCGTCTCCACGGAGGGCGGCGACTTCGCCATCGGCGTGGCCACCGCCCCCACCCCCACCGGACCGTGGACGGTGGCCCCGGACCCGGTGGTGGCCCCCCGCCCCGGCGGGGGCGGCGGCTGGCTCTGGACCATCGACCCGGCCCAGTTCACCGACGTCGACGGTCGGAAGTACCTCTACTACGGCAGCTACTACGGCGGGATCTCGGTGACCGAACTGAGCCCGGACGGGCTGCGCGCGGTGGGGCAGCCGACCCTGGTGGCGATCGACAACAAGTTCGAGGGCAGCCACGTCGTCCGGCACGACGGGTACTACTACCTCTTCGCCTCCACGGCGAACTGCTGCGCCGGACCGGCCACCGGCTACTCGGTCCACGTCGGACGGGCGACCAGCCCCCGGGGGCCGTTCACCGACGCCGACGGGCTACCGCTGGTCGCCTCCCGCGCCGGTGGCACCCCGGTACTGACCCAGAACGGCAACCGCTGGATCGGTACCGGCCACAACGGGTTCCTCACCGACCTGGCCGGTCAGGACTGGCTGGTCTACCACGCCATCGACCGGGCCGACCCGTACCTGGACGAGCCGTTCGGGATCAACGAACGGCCGATGCTGCTGGACCGGCTCGACTGGATCGACGGTTGGCCGACGGTCCGGGCCGGCGCCGGCCCCTCCGACGGCCCCACCGCCGCGCCGGTGACCACCGGCACCGTCGACGACCGCTTCGACCGGCCGACCCTGGCCGGTTGGCGGGTCACCGGCGGTAGCTGGCAGGTCACCGGGACCGAGGCAGCCGGGCGGCTCACCGGTACCGGCACGCTGGTCAGCCGGCGGGCACTCGGCGGCGACCTGCGCGCCGAGACCGACCTGCGGCTGACCACCGCCGACCCGGCTGGCCCGACCCCCGGTGGGGTGGCCGGGCTGACCCTCGGTGGGGTGGCGGTGCTGGTCGACCCGGGCGCCGGACGACTCACGGTGCACGCCGGCGGCGCGACGCTCGGCAGCGCGCCGCTGCCGGCCGGGTTCACCGGCCGGGACTGGCACAACCTGGCGGTCGAGGTACGCGGCCGGCAGCTCGTCGCCGAACTGAGTCCGGCCCGGCTCGGCGACCAGGTCGCCACCGTGTCGGCACGCCTGGACCGGCCGGTCGCCGGACCGGTCGGGGTACAGGCCGACGGCCCGGCCGAGTTCGACAACGTCAGTGCCGCACGGCTGCACCAGCCGGTCCGCCGGGCGGTACCCCCGCCACGGGTCGGCGGGCTGCTGCCGGCGTACTCCGACGAGTTCGACGGCAACACGGTCGGCGCCGGCTGGCAGTGGGTCCGCCCGGACGGCCAGGTCACCGTGGCCGGTGGCGCGCTGCGCTGGCCGGTGCAGTCAGCCGACCTGGTCGGGTCGGGCAACACCGCCGGCGTGCTGCTGCGCGACACGCCGGACGGCGACTACGTGGTGGAGACGAGGCTGACCCTGGACCTGGGCGAGGAGACGGTCCGTAACTACCAGCAGGCCGGTCTGGTGGCGTACGTCGACGACGACCGGTTCGCCCGGCTGAGCCAGGTGGCCATCTGGAACACCCGGCAGGTCGAGTACGGCTACGAGCTGCCGTTCGGCGACGGGCTGGCGTACGGCGGGAACATCGGCGGCGCCCCGGCCACCACGACCTGGCTCCGGCTGGCCCACCGGGTCGACCCGGTCAACGGCGAACACGAGTTCCGGGCCGGGTCCAGCCGGGACGGTACGCACTGGACCTGGTCCGGGGTGTGGACCTTCCCGGCCGGTACCACCCCGCGCATCGGGCTGGTCGCGCACGGCGGCACCGAACCGGCGGTGACCGCCGAGTTCGACTACCTCCGCATGTACCGATAGAAGGAAGGGCCCCTTGTTAACGCTTTCCGTTGTACAGGGGGCCCTTCTTAACACCTGTCAGCTCACCGGGCCGGCACGCGGTGCGTCACGCGGTGCCGGGTGCCCACACCGCCGCACCGGCGGCGGTGGTCAGCAGCCGTTCCAGCGGCGGCGGTCAGCAGCCGTTCCAGCGGAACCCGGCCGTCGACGGAGGCGGACCGGCCGGTGATCCGGGCGTTGCCCTCCCCCAACGACAGCCGGTAGTCCACCCGCCGGGACTGCCGTGGATCTGTTGATCGGTCACGATGTCGTCGTGCCCCTCGGCGCCAGAACCGGGAGCACTAAGGTAGGGCTTCCCGGCACTCGCACGCCGGCATGCACCGGCCAGGTGAGCGGTCGGCGGAACGCGTCGATCGCGGGATGGAAAGCTTGCGGGTATGAGTTCCGAAAGCGTACGGCCCGATCCGCCGACCAGCACCCCGGTAAACACCGACGACGACACCACCAGCTTCGCCGATCTGGGGTTACGGGCCGAGCTGCTGGACGCGCTGGGCGCCCTCGGCTACGAGGAGCCGACCCCGATCCAGCGGGAGGCGATCCCGCCGCTGATCGCCGGGGGCGACCTGCTGGGCCAGGCTGCCACCGGGACCGGCAAGACCGCGGCATTCGCGCTGCCCATGCTGCACCAACTGCCGGCGGAGCGACCCACCGGTGATCCGGTGGCGCTGGTCCTGGTGCCGACCCGGGAACTGGCGGTGCAGGTCTCCGAGGCGTTCCACCGGTACGGACGGCAGCTCGGCGTCCGGGTGCTGCCGATCTACGGCGGCCAGCCGATCGGCCGGCAGCTACGCGCCCTGGACAGTGGGGTGGACGTGGTGGTGGCCACCCCGGGCCGGGCCCTGGACCACATCTCCCGGGGCACGCTGCGCCTCGGCGGACTGGCGACGGTGGTGCTGGACGAGGCCGACGAGATGCTCGACATGGGCTTCGCCGAGGACATCGAGGCGATCCTGACCCACGCGCCCGAGCAGCGGCAGACGGTGCTCTTCTCGGCGACGATGCCGGCCCGGATCGACGGGATGGCCCGGCAGCACCTGCGCGAACCGGTCCGCATCGAGATCGGTCGCCCGGCACCGGTCTCCGGTGAGGCGCCGCTGGTGCGGCAGAGCGCGTACGTGGTGGCGCGGGCGTACAAGCCGGCTGCCCTCGGCCGGGTGCTGGACGTGGAGTCGCCGACCGCGGCGATCGTGTTCTGCCGTAGCCGGGAGGAGGTGGACCGGCTGACCGAGACGATGAACGGCCGGGGCTACCGGGCCGAGGCGCTGCACGGCGGGATGAGCCAGGAGCAGCGGGACCGGGTGATGGGCCGGTTGCGCGCCGGCACGGCGGACCTGCTGGTGGCCACCGACGTGGCCGCCCGTGGGCTGGACATCGAGCAGCTCACCCACGTGGTCAACTACGACGTGCCGTCGGCGCCGGAGTCGTACGTGCACCGGATCGGCCGGGTCGGTCGGGCCGGCCGGCAGGGGGTGGCAATCACCCTGGCCGAGCCCCGGGAACACCGGATGCTCAAGACCATCGAGCGGGTCACCGGGCAGCGGATCTCGATCGAACGGATACCGACCGTGGCCGACCTGCGGACCCGGCGGCTGGAGTCGACCCGGGCCGCGTTGCACGAGAGCCTGCTGGAGGACGATCTCGAGCCGTTCCGGGTGATCGTGGAGACCCTCACCGACGAGTTCGACGTGATGGAGGTGGCCCTCGCCGCGGTGAAGCTGGCACACGAGTCGGCCGGGGTCACCGTGGACGAGGAGGAGATCCCGCAGGTTGCGCTCCGCGCCGAGCGGGAGGCCCGGCCCCGGCGGGAGACCGGTGGCCGGGACGACCGGCGCGGCGGCGGCCGGCCCCGGCCGGGTGGCATGACCTGCCTGTTCATCGGGTTGGGCCGGCGGGCCGGGGTGCGTCCGCAGGATCTGGTGGGCGCGATCACCGGGGAGACCCAGGTGCGCGGCCGGGACATCGGCTCGATCGAGATCGCCGACCGGTTCTCGCTGGTCGAGGTCCCCCACGCCGCCGCGAACGACGTGATCGAAGGGCTGCGCGGCAGCACCATCAAGGGCCGCAAGGTCACCGTCCGCCGGGATCGCGACCGGGAGCACTGAGCCGTCGGCGGGGGGCGGCCCGGGCACCGGGTCGCCCCCGCCATCGACTGTCAGAAGGCGTACGGGCCGAAGCGGCCCCAGGCGACCAGCGCCGCCAGGAGCAGCAGGACGACGTTGGCGCCGATCGCCGGGTACTCCCGGACGCGGGCGTGCACCACGATCGCGCCGATCATCACGACGACCAGCCCGACGGCGGCGAGCGGGGTGAGCACCGGAGCGATCCCGGTGAGTGCGGGCAGGATCAGCCCGATCGCGGCGAGCACCTCGACCGCGCCCAGCGCCTTGACCGCCCCCGCCGGGACCGCGTCGACCCAGGCCATCTTGGTACGGAGTTGCTCCTTCGACTGGCTGAGCTTGACCAGGCCGGCAGCAGCGAAGACCAGGGCCAGCAGGATCTGCACGATCCACAGCAGGGTGTTCATGATGTCGTCTCCAAGGAGGGATGGGCACACGGAGATACTTGAAGGTTCAAGGACACCCTAGGTGCAGGTACTTGAAGCGTCAAGTAAACGGTATGCTGACGGCATGGAACCGACCCGGTGGCTGGACCAGGACGAGCAGCAGCTCTGGCGACGACTGGTCGCGGTCCTGACCCTGCTGCCGGCCGAGTTCGACGCGCAGTTGCAGCGTGACGCCGATCTGACCCAGTTCGGGTACGGGGTACTGGCCATGCTCTCCGAGACGCCCGGCCGGTCCCGGCGGATGAGCGAGCTGGCCGCCCTGGTCAACGGATCACAGTCGCGGCTGTCCCACCTGATCGGGCGGCTGGAACGGCAGGGCTGGGTCCGGCGGGAACGCGCCGAGGGCGACGGCCGGGGATGGCGCGCGGTGCTGACCGACGCCGGGTACGACAAGGTGGTGGCTGCCGCCCCCGGTCACGTGGCCCAGGTCCGGTCGCTGGTCTTCGACGCGCTGACCCCGACCCAGCAGTCCCAGCTCGACGAGATCTGCACCGCACTGCTGGCCCGCCTCGACCCACCCTGTCCAGGGTCAGCCTGCTGACCGGCCCACTGACGGCCGGACCCGACTGGCCGGCTGACGGTCAGGCCCCACTGACGGCCGGACCCGACTGACGGCCGGACCCGACTGACGGCCGGACCCGACTGACGGCCGGACCTGGCTGGCGGCCGGCACGGCGCGCGACCGGACTTCCGGCCCGACACCGGCTCAGACCGGATACGGACCGAACCGGGCCCAGGCGACCAGGGCCGCCAGGACCAGCACCAGCAGGCTTAGTGCGATCGCCACCCGGTCACCCGTCCCGGCGAAGACCGGTACCGAGCCGATCATGATGAGCACGACGACGAGGGCCGCCACCGGGGTGAGTACCGAGGCGGTCCCGGTGGCGGCCGGCACGACCAGACCGATGGCGGTGAGCAGCTCGACGGCACCGAGGGCCCGCACGGCGAACCCCGGTACAGCCCGCGCCCAGGGCATACCGTCGCGCAGCTTCGCCACCGACTGGGTGAGCTTGACCAGGCCGGCGCTGGTGAAGGCCACGGCGATCCCGATCTGCACGATCCACAGCAGGACGTTCACCCCGCGTTCCCTCCCCGGCACCGGCGTCAGCTGATCGTCAGCAGCAGGCTACGGCTGGCCACCTGAGCCGTCCACGGATCCGTCATCGGAGCAACACAACCTCGCCGATCATGGACTTGTGGTGCCCCGCAAATGCCACGAGTAGCACCAAAAGGGCCACCACAAGTCCATGATCAACGGTCGGCAGCGGGTGGGTCGGGCAGCCGCCGGGACGGGTGGGTCAGGCGGCGGCGAGGGCCGGTCCGGACCCGCCGGGGGCGCCGAGGGTGTCGGCGTCGGCGGGGCGTAGCGCCAGGGCGAGGACGTCGGCGACGTCGGCGAGGGTGTGCACGGTCAGTTCCGCGCGTACCTCGGCCGGCAGGTCGTCCAGGTCCGGCTCGTTGCGCGCCGGGATGATCACCTCGGTCAGTCCGGCCCGGTGCGCGGCGAGCAGCTTCTGCTTGACCCCACCGATCGGGAGTACCCGACCGGCCAGGGTCACCTCGCCGGTCATCCCGAACTCGGGGCGTACCGGCCGGCCGGAGGCGAGCGAGGCCAGCGCGGTGACCATGGTGATGCCCGCACTCGGGCCGTCCTTGGGCACCGCGCCCGCCGGGACGTGCAGGTGGATCCGCCGCCCGGCCAGCGCGTTCGGGTCCAGCCCCAGGGCACGCCCGTTGGCCCGCAGGTACGACAGGGCGATCTGCGCCGACTCCCGCATCACCTCACCGAGCTGGCCGGTCAGGGTCAGCCCCGGCTCACCGTCCATGCTGGTCGCCTCGACGAAGAGCACATCCCCACCGGCCCCGGTGACGGCGAGCCCGGTGGCGACGCCGGGCACCGCGGTCCGTTCCGCCGACTCCGGGGTGAACCTCGGCCGCCCCAGGTACGCCGACAGGTCGTCGGCGTCGACGCGTACCGGATCGGGGTTGCCGGCCAGGGTGACCGCGACCTTGCGCAGCACCCGGGCGATGGCCCGTTCCAGCTGCCGCACGCCGGCCTCCCGGGTGTACTCGCCGGCCATCCGGGCGAGCGCCGCCTCGGTGACGGTGACCTCGTCGACGGTCAGGCCGGCCCGCTCCCGCTGGCGCGGCAGCAGGTGGTCGCGGGCGATGGCGACCTTCTCCTGTTCGGTGTAGCCGTCCAGGGTGACCAGTTCCATCCGGTCCAGCAGCGGACCCGGGATGGTCTCCACCACGTTGGCGGTGGCCAGGAAGAGCACGTCGGACAGGTCGAGGTCGACCTCCAGGTAGTGGTCGCGGAAGGTGTGGTTCTGCGCCGGGTCGAGCACCTCCAGCAGGGCGGCGGCCGGGTCACCGGCGTAGCCGGCGGAGAGCTTGTCCACCTCGTCGAGGAGCACCACCGGGTTCATCGAGCCGGCCTCGCGCAGGGCGCGGACGATCCGGCCGGGCAGCGCCCCGACGTAGGTGCGCCGGTGACCCCGGATCTCCGCCTCGTCCCGGACCCCGCCGAGGGAGACCCGGACGAACTTCCGGCCGAGCGCACGGGCGACCGACTCGCCGAGGCTGGTCTTACCGACCCCGGGCGGTCCGGCCAGCGCGAGCACCGCGCCGGAGCCCTGGCCGCCGACCACCCCGAGGTTGCGGGCCGCCCGCCGGTTACGCACCGCGAGGTACTCGAGGATGCGGTCCTTCACGTCGGCCAGGCCGGCGTGGTCGGCGTCGAGCACCGCGCGGGCCGCGTCGAGGTCGGTGTTGTCCTCGGTACGCGTGGTCCACGGCATCTCCAGCACGGTGTCCAGCCAGGTACGGATCCAGCCCGCCTCCGGTGAGGCGTCGCTGGCCCGTTCCAGCCGTCCGACCTCGCGCAGGGCCGCCTCGCGGACCTTCTCCGGCAGATCGGCGGACTCCACCCGGGCCCGGTAGTCGGCGGAGCCGTCCGGCTCGTCCTCGCCGAGTTCCTTGCGGATCGCGGCGAGTTGCTGGCGGAGCAGGAACTCCCGTTGGGACTTCTCCAGTCCCTCCCGGACATCGGTGTTGATCCGCTCGGTGACCTCCTGCTCGGCGAGGTGCTCGCGGACCCAGCCGACGAGCAGTTCCAGGCGGGCGGTGACATCGGGCGCGGCGAGCAGTTCGGTCTTCTGGGCCAGGGTGAGCCAGGGCGCGTAGCCGGCCGAGTCGGCGAGTTCGCCCAGGTCGGTCATCCGCTCCATGGCGTCGATGACCTGCCAGGCACCCCGCTGCTGGAGCACCGAGGTGACCAGGGCGCGGTACTCGCGGGCCAGTTCGCGGGCCCGTCCCGCCGGGGCGGGTTCGTCGACCGGGTGCGCCTCGACCCAGAGCGCGGCGCCGGGGCCGGGTACGCCAGAGCCGATCCGGGCCCGGGTCAGACCCCGGACCACGGCGGCCGGCTCGCCGCTGGGCAGCCGGCCGACCTTCTCGATAGTGGCGGTCACGCCGACGGAGCCATATTCACCGTCGACCCGGGGTACGGCGATGACCTGGTTGTCACCGCTGGCGCGGGCGGCGTCGACGGCCGCCTGGGTGGTGGGGTCGAGGGTCACCGGGACGACCATGCCGGGCAGCAGCACGGCGTCGGTCAGGGGCAGAACCGGAAGAGTTGCCATCGCACACCTGCCATCAGTCGAACTTGAGCGTGTACGACTCAAGTTCGCGGCCGGCGACCTTGTTCCTGAGTGTGAGCCGGGTCACGGGCAAGGGTGGGGCGGGGGTCGACGGCGCTTCCGGAACGCGAATGACCCGCCATTCTGCCAGGAATTACCGGCCACCTTCCGGGAATTGTTGCGAATTCCGGCCGCGATAGGCGAAACTAACAACCACAGCTACGTTACACAGGGAGTAACCACATATGGCAAGGAAAGTAATCACCGTCCTCACCGACGACCTGGACGGCGGAAAAGCCGATCGGACCGTCGAGTTCGGCATCGACGGGGTCAACTACACCATTGATTTGTCCGACCAGAATGCCGGCCTGCTGCGGAAGGCCCTCGACCCGTACATCAACGCGGGCAGCCGCATCGGCCGGGGCGGCATCAGCCCCTCCCGACCAGCCCGCACAGCCAGCCGACCGGGCACCACACCGATTGACCGCGACCAGAACCGGGCGATCCGGGAATGGGCCGCCGAGAACGGGTTCGAGATCTCGGCCCGGGGCCGCATCCCGGCCAACGTGGTCGCCGCCTACAAGAGCCGCTGAGCCACCCGGGCGGACGTTGCCCGTCCACCACGTCCGCCCGCCTGCCTGCCGGCCCGGCCGTCATTTCGCGCGCCGGGCCCGTAGGACACGTGCGCTTTCCCCGGTTAACGCTGCGGCTCGACGCGGAACCCGTTGTCGAAACCCGGCAGATCTGCGGCGAAACGTTGCCACCCGGCCGATCCACCCCGGCCGGACGCCCCGCCGGTCAGCCGGAACGGGCAGCGCCCGCCGGTCAGCCGAAGCTGAGGTGGTCGAAGGCGAACCCGCCGACCAGCTCGGCCCGTCGCCGACCCAGTTCCGTGAAGCGCCGGGCGACCTCGGCCCGGTCGTCCGGCACCGGATCGGCGGACCGTAGCCGCTCCCCGATCGCCACTGCGGCCAGATCCTCGGCGAGCCGCTCCGGGGGCACCCCGCAGGAGAACCGGTGCGGCCAGAGCAGCACCCGCTCGAAGAGGCAGCGCCCCTCCCCCACCTCCACCCAGCCCCATCCCTCGGCCGGGCCGTCCACCCAGTGCACGTACAGGCCGCGCAGGATCGGATCGGTGAGCCGGCGGGAGACGTACGCGTCGACCGCCGCCGCCCGGGCCAGCGCGCCGAGATCGTTGACGAACCCGTCCCGCCCGTCGGGCAGTCGCCCGATGATGTCCCGGTAGCCGACCGCCGGTTCGGCGAGCGGGTCGGTCGGGTCGACGGCGTCCCGCACGGCTGTCGCGTAGCTGCGTGCGTCGAGCAGGTACTCGACGATTCGTCGTCCCACACCGGCCGGGCGCAGGATCGGTGAGACGATCCGCAGCACCTCCAAGCCGACCGCGTCGCAGACCGCCGTCCGCATCCGGTCGGCCCGCTCGGCACCGCCGGAGCGGCCGGTGCCGGTGGTGTCCGGGTCCGACAGCTCGACGGCGAAGACCGGCCGACCGGTACGCCGATCACAGGCGACGAAGTCGTACCGGGTCCGGATAGCGGTGTTCCACTGGCTTCCGGTCACCTCCGGGGGCCGGGCGTGCACCAACGCGCCGAGCGACTGATCGGGCAGCACCACCCAGTCGCCGCGTTCGAAACCCCGGCCGGGGGTGCCACCGTCACCCGCCGGACCGGACATCACCAGCGGGCGCAGAAAGCCGCCCCCGCCGTTACCGGTTGCCGTCATCCTTACCTGTTCCGTCGTCCGTACGCCCCGCGCCGTCACCGTCGGGCGTCTGCGGCCATGCTAGGAGTCCGCACCGGCCGACCCGGTCGCCGGGTACGCGTACCGGGCGGCGTGGCGGCCGGCTGGTGGTACTCGCACTGTTCCCGCGCACGCGAAAGGGCCGGCCCGTGATGGGCCGGCCCTTTCGGTACCGTTTTCTGCTGTCGTTCTACGCGCGCCGTTGGTCAGGCGGAGTAGCCGCGGGTGGCGGTCCAGGCGGTGAGGTCCTCGGCGGTGATCCAGTAGG